>CAIYMZ010000040.1 GCA_903927415.1 uncultured Alphaproteobacteria bacterium | reverse complement strand
TGGTGATTTTAGATGAACCAATGTCTGGCCTCGATCCCAAGGCGCGCATCGCTCTGAAGCGGGAATTAATTGCTTTCAAGAATGCTGGAAAAACCATTTTTTTCAGCTCACATATTTTGTCGGATATGGATGAGATCTGCGATGAAATTGCGGTGCTTAACGAAACCAAAATCGTTTTTACTGGAACGCCGCAAGGCTTTAAAAACAAGCACGGACAGGATAATTTGGATCAGGCGTTTTTATCAGAAATTGGAGTAATTTAAAGTGAAAAAAATATACAAAAAACTTCTTACATCCATCAAAAAACGCTTTTTTGATTACGATAAATTTCTTTGCAAATCCTACAGTCAGCAGGGTGAAGATAGAATTTTAGCCACTCTTTTTTCGCAGCCCAAAGGTTTTTATGTCGATGTTGGGGCTCATCATCCAAAACATTTTTCGAATACCCGAATATTTTATTGTGCTGGTTGGAGCGGAATCAACATAGATGCGGTTCCGGGCATGAAAGAGCTTTTTTCTAAAGATAGGCCTAGAGATATAAATCTAGAAATCGGAGTTGGCTTAAAGCGCGAAGAATTAACCTATCACATTTTTAATGAACCGGCTTTGAACAGCTTCAGCCCAAGAGTTGCCGCAGGTTTGAAGGATCATTTATATTTTAAAAACACCGATCAGAAAAAAATCACCGTTATGCCGCTAGCAGAAATTTTAGATCAATATCTGCCTCTCGGCACGGTAATTGATTTTTTAAGTGTTGATGTGGAGGGATTGGATTACGAAGTTTTGCAATCAAACAACTGGGATAAATATCGCCCAAAGGTGGTGGTTTGCGAGGTGCCGCTAGGGTCGAGCACAAAAATTAACGCAGTTCTTGATTCGGATATTTACAAATTTTTGCAAAATAAGGGATATGAGTTGGTGGCCAAAACAACCGTTACCCTATTTTTCATGTCAGCAACTGCTGAAAAATAATGAATAAAAATTCAAAAATTTTCATTGCCGGTCATCGCGGAATGGTTGGCTCAGCGATCCTGCGCGAGCTAGAAAAACAAGGCTACAACAACATCATCACCAAAAATCGCCAAGAGTTGGATTTGCTAAATCAGCAAGCTGTCGCAGATTTTTTTGCTGCAGAAAAACCTGAATTTGTTTTTCTCGCCGCTGCAAAAGTTGGTGGCATCGAAGCAAATAGATCACAGCTCGGCGCCTTCACTTACGAAAATTTGCAAATCCAAAATAACGTCATTCACAGTTCTTACTTAAACGGCGTGAAGCGTTTAATTTTTTTAGGAAGTTCCTGCATTTACCCACGTTTGGCGCCGCAACCGATCAAAGAAGAATATATTCTAACCGGTGCGTTGGAGCCAACAAATTACGGTTATGCCATCGCAAAAATTGCCGGTGTAAAAATGTGTGAAGCTTATCGCGCCCAATATGGCTGCGACTTCGTGCCATTGATGCCGACTAATCTCTACGGAATTAACGACAATTTCGATCTGAATGGATCACATGTTTTGCCAGCTTTGATGCGCAAATTTCACGAAGCAAAAATTGCTGGAGAAAAATTTGTGGAAGTCTGGGGATCGGGCGCACCTAAGCGCGAACTGCTTTACGTCGATGATTTAGCTGAGGCCTGCGTTTTTGTAATGAACAATAAAAATGTTACCGAGCTCACAAATATCGGTAATGGAGAAGATTCCACGATTAAAGAATTGGCAGAGTTGGTAAAAAAGATTGTCGGCTTTGTCGGAGAATTAAAATTTGATTCAACTAAGCCAGACGGAGCTCCACGCAAATGTCTCGATGTTTCAAAAATCAATGCACTGGGATGGAAAGCGACAACCTCTTTGGAAGATGGACTGAAAAAGGTTTACGAATGGTATCTGCAACAAAATTCAACAATCAAAAAATAGGAAAAAAATGCTTAATGGTAAATCAATCCTAGTCACCGGTGGCACAGGATCTTTTGGAAAAAAATTCATCGAAACAATTTTAAAGAATTTTTCTGAAATTGAAAAAATCGTCGTGTTTTCGCGTGACGAATTTAAGCAATTTGAAATGTCGAATTTGCCGCAATTTAAAGGCAATTCCAAGCTTAGATATTTTATCGGTGACGTGCGCGACAAGGAAAGATTGATGCGTGCTTTTAGCGGTATTGACATCGTGATTCATGCTGCTGCTTTAAAACAAGTTCCGGCCTGCGAATATAATCCATTTGAAGCGGTAAAAACTAACGTGATTGGTGCGCAAAATATTATCGATGCAGCGATTGATCGTGAGGTAAAAAAAGTTGTTGCACTCAGCACTGACAAGGCTTGTTCACCGGTCAATCTTTACGGCGCAACCAAACTCTGTTCGGATAAACTTTTCATTGCTGGCAATGTTTACGCTGGTGAAAAAAATACTAAATTTTCAGTTGTAAGATACGGTAATGTTGCGGGTAGTAGAGGTTCGGTCATTCCATTTTTTCAAAAGTTAATTAGCGAAGGCGCGAAAGAATTGCCGATCACTGATGCAAGAATGACGCGCTTTTGGCTCAAGCTTGAAGAAGCGGTAGAAATGGTGGTGATGGCACTTGAAACCATGCATGGTGGTGAACTTTTTGTCAGAAAAATTCCATCAATTACCATGCTTGATTTGGCAAAAGCGATGGCACCAAATTTACCAACAAAAATTATTGGAATCAGGCCTGGTGAAAAAATTCATGAAATGATGATTTCAAGCGAAGATGCGCGCAACACTGTCGAATTCGATAAGTTTTACATTATTATGCCGGACCTAGAAGGAGTTCGTGAAATGATGAATCATAAAAACGGAAAAATGGCGCCAGAAAACTTTGAATATCACAGCGGCAATAACAAAGACTGGCTCTCGATTGAACAAATGAAAAATCTCATCAATGAAATCAGCTAAACAATACAGCTACGGTAAACAGTGCATCGATTGGCGTGATGTCTGGAGTGTGGTAAAAACTTTAAAGTCGAATTTTTTAACCAAAGGTCCAAAAGTTGCCGAATTTGAAAAAGCAATTTGTGATTATACCGGCGCAAAATATTGTATCGCTTTAGCCAATGGAACCGCGGCTCTGCACCTCGCAATGTTGGCACTTGATGTGAAAGAAGGCGATGAAGTTTTAACTTCCCCTAATACTTTTTTAGCCTCGGCGAATTGCGCTCTTTATGTTGGCGCTACCCCAAAATTTGCTGATATTGATCCTGAAACTGCCTGTATTTCTGTCGCAGAAATTGAAAAAAATCTCACCGCTAAAACCAAAGTTTTGATCCCAGTTCATTTTGCAGGACAATCTTGTGACATGGAAAAAATCAAACAAATCGCCGATAAAAATAATTTATTTGTGGTCGAAGATGCTGCGCATGCCATAGGTTCAGAATATAAAAATTCAAAAGTTGGTTCGTGTAAATTTTCTGACATGGTCATTTTTTCTTTTCATCCGGTAAAAAATTTAACCACAGGTGAGGGTGGTGCGATCACAACTAACAGCGAAAAAATTTACAAAAAATTACTGCTTTTGAGAAGTCATGGCATGAGTAAAGATACAGCTTCATTAACCAAAAATGATGGGCCGTGGTATTACGAAATGCATGACTTTGGCTTTAACTATCGCCTCACTGATATCCAAGCAGCTCTAGGTGTTTCGCAGTTTAAAAAAATTAATAAATTCGCCAAAAGAAGAAAAGAAATTGTCGAATTTTATCGTCAGGAATTTTTGCATGATCGGCGTTTTAGCTTTTTGCAAGAGCGCGATTATTCCAAATCTTGTCCCCATCTTTTTCCACTGCTTATTGATTTTGTGGAAGTCAAAATGTCGAAAAAAGAAATTTTTATGAAGCTACAAGAGCAGGGTTTGAACTTGCAGATTCACTACATTCCGGTGCATTTACAGCCTTTCTACAAAAATCTCGGATTCAAAGAAGGCGATTTTCCGAATGCAGAAAAATATTACGAAAAAACAATTTCTTTGCCGCTCTATTTTGGTTTATCGAATTGCGATTTATCCCACATTGTCAACACCGTCAAAAAAGTTATTAGCTAACTGTCAATGGATTATAAAATCACGCTAGCACAAGAATCGGATATGATGGAGATATTTGAATTAGCTAATGATCCACTGGTTCGCCAGAATTCTTTCAACCAAAATAAAATTGAAATTGAAGGCCATAAAAAATGGTTTTCTGCGGCGCTAAAAAATGAGAATTGTTTTTTTTACATCATCAGAAATGGCGCTGATTTAATCGGCTCCGTGCGTTTTGACTTCGAAAAAGAAAATCAATTTATAATCGGGATTCAAATCGCCAAAAAATATCGGGGCAAAGGTTTGGCGAGCAAAATTATTTCTGATACTGGAGCCAAATTATTGGATGCAAGAAGTGGCGCAAAGATCATTGCTCACATCAAAAAAAATAATGACGGATCGCTAAAAGCATTTCTAAAGTCTGGCTACAAAATAATCGAAGAATCGCAATCTTACATTTTGAAATATGAAAATCGGCAATAGGGAAATTGGAAAAGGCACGAAGCCATTCGTGATCGCTGAGATGTCTGGCAATCACAACCAGTCTTTGGAAAATGCCCTGAAAATTGTGGAAGCGGCGGCAAAATGTGGAGTAGATGCTTTGAAAATTCAGACCTACACGGCGGATACGATGACACTCGATATTTCTGAAAATGAATTTTTTATCGAAGACAAAAACAGTTTATGGAAAGGCAATTCACTCTATAGACTCTACGATCAAGCCCATACCCCATGGGATTGGCACAAGGCGATTTTTGATAAATGTAAAGAAGTCGGAATCATCGGATTTAGCTCGCCATTCGATGCCACGGCAGTTGATTTTTTAGAAAAATTAGATGTGCCATTTTACAAAATTGCTTCTTTTGAAAATACTGATTTGCCTTTGATACGCAAAGTTGCGGCAACAAAAAAACCCGTCATCATTTCAACCGGTATGGCCAATATTTCTGAAATTTTTGAAGCGGTAAAAACTTTGAAAGATGAGGGTTGTGAAAATATTATTTTGCTTAAATGCACCAGCGAATATCCGGCCTTACCGGAAGATGCGAATTTGCTGACAATTCCACATTTACGTGAACTTTTTTCTGATTGTGAAATTGGTCTATCCGATCACACCATGGGAATCGGCGTGGCTATTGCTTCCGTTGCACTTGGTGCGACTGTGATCGAAAAACATTTTACTCTGGATCGAAAAAAAGGCGGAGTTGATTCGGCTTTTTCGATGGAGCCGGCGGAGATGAAATCTTTGGTTGAAGAATCTACGATTGCCGCAAAAGCGGTGGGAAAAATTCACTACGGAATTAGTGCGAAAGAAAAAGCTTCATTGCGCTTTCGTCGCACTCTCTACATAGCAAAAGATGTGAAAGCAGGCGAAACTCTTTCAATAGAAAATATGCGCGCAATTAGGCCAGGCCTTGGTTTATCGCCTAAATATTTTGATATTTTATTGGGAAAAAAAGTGACAAAAAATCTTAAGAAAGGCACTGCTCTGAGTTGGGATTTAATCCAATAATCATGAAAATAATTGTTCACAGGATTAACTCGATTTCACAATTAGGGATGATTCCAAAAAATTTCGGAATTGAGTTAGATGTCCGCTATCACGAAGACGAGCTCGTCTTGCATCACGATCCTTTTTCTCACCAAAAATCTCCTCAGCCAGAAAATTTCTCTGAATTTTTACTGCACTACAATTGCGAAGGGCCGCTGATTTTAAATATTAAAACTGAGGGCATTGAGGAAAAATGCATCGAGCTGATGAATAAATTTAAAATTAAAAATTGGTTTTTTTTAGATCTTTCAATGCCTTGCTTTGTAAAATATGCTAAACTTGCTGAAAGTGGCTCTATTCAAGGTTTTGGAGCTGATAATTTAGCAGTAAGATTTTCCGAAGAAGAGCCAATCGAATATGCTCTAAATTTTTCTAAAAAAACAAAATGGGTTTGGGTTGATTGCTTCACAAAGCTGCCACTCGATGATGATTCTTACAAAAAGTTAAAAAATGCTGGATTCAAAATTTGCCTTGTTTCTCCTGAATTGCAGAAACATTCTCTCGATCGAATTCAAGAATTTAAAACGGAGCTTGATGGTAAAAAAATCGATGCGGTTTGTACGAAAAATCCAGAATTATGGTGCCAAAAGTGATAAAAAATCTTTTCTCAAATAAGACTAAATCAATTCTGCAAGAGCTTGTAGAATCAAAACTATTCTGGTTTGGTGTTATTTTAAAAATTACCTTTGCAGCGCTTTTTGCTTCGAAATTTTTAAGCGAGCTTTTTTTACCATTTGTTGATTTCTACACCAAATCTCAGTTTGAAAATCCTTACCAATATTTTGTTGCCGAAGGTAGGTTAAATGTTTTTCCATATCCAACTTTGATGTTATGGATTCTTGCGATTCCATATGCACTGATTTCTCCCAATTCTATTTTTGCAGCAATTTTTACTCTTAGAATCCCGCTATTAATTGCTGATTTTGTAATTTTATTAATTCTTGCCAGATGGCTTAAATACAGGATAGATAAGCTAATAATTTTTTACTGGCTGTCTCCTGTCCTAATTTACATCAGCTATATTCATGGACAACTCGACGCCATTCCAATCGCTGTTTTATTGACAGCGCTTTATTTTCTTTTTAAAGAAAAAATTCATTTTTCAGCTTTATTTTTAGGCGCAGCGATTGCTTGCAAGACCAATATTTTATTGGCAGTTCCGTTCTTTTTTATTTTCCTATTTTCAAAAAATTTTTCCTTCAAAAAAAATGCAATTTTTGCTTTGGTTTTATCAGCATCATTTTTGCTGATAAATATATCGTATCTTGATTCTCAAGGCTTCATCTCAATGGTTTTTTTGAATAAAGAGCAGGGGAAAATTTTTGATTTATCTTATATTTTTCATCGCGGTGTGGTGTTTTATTTTATTCCGGCAGCTTACCTTTTGCTGCTGATGAAGGCTTGGACGATTCGTGGCTATAATCGCGATATTTTTGTGATGTTTCTTGGTTTTAGTTTTGGTGTAATCACGCTTTTTACTCCCCCGATGCAGGGCTGGTATTATTGGGTTATCCCATTTTTTTGCTACTTTTACGTCAAAGAAAAAAATGCACCAAATTTTCTTTTTGTAATGCTACAACTTGCTTACATTTTATATTTTGCCTTAACAAAAGATTCTGATTTTCTGCAAGTTATAAATCTTGTGGCACCACAAGCATCAACGCTTCCAACATTTTATGATTTTGTATCTCTGCGCTTTAACCCCGATCTTTTGGTTGGAGTTGCATTCACAATTCTGCAAATATTTTTGTTTCTAAACTGTATTTGGATTTATCGCGGCGGTATCAATAGTTATGCTAAACACAAGTTAACTTCTAAACCATATTTGATTGGAATTTCGGGAGATTCTGGAGCTGGAAAAACCACGTTAACAAAAATTTTAGAGCAAACTTTTGGAGAAAAAAATATCACCTCTTTTTGTGGAGACGACATGCATCGTTGGGAAAGAGGTCATAAAAAATGGCAAGAAATAACTCATTTAGACCCAAGAGCTAATAGTCTTCACGATGAGATATCGTTTTTGCGCGTTTTAAAAAAAGGTCAAAAAATTTCTCGCAAAACTTACGAACATGATTGCGGGAAATTTAGTGAATCAAAAGAAGTAGCAGCGCAAAAAATTGTCATTCTAGAAGGTCTGCACAGCCTTTATATCGAAGCGGTAAGAAAATTATTTGATCTTAAAATTTTCATAAAACCGGAGAGACGGTTACAAATGCACTGGAAAATTATTCGTGATCAAGAAAAGCGCGGACACAGTAAAAAACAGGTTTTGGAGCAAATTAAAAAAAGAGCGGACGACTCAGAAAAGTTCGTTTTATCGCAAGAAAAATTTGCCGACATCCGCATCGAATTATGCTGCAACGAGGAAATAAAAAACTTGGGAGATAAAAGCGAAGCTCCTGATCTGAATATAAAATTTTTCTTTACCAACAATATCAATGTTGAGCCATTGCTGGAAAGAATCTTGATGATCAAAACTTTAAGAATTGAGCATAGTTACGAAGAGTCAGATTCTCAGTTGATCAAAATTTCTGGTACTGCCACATCCGCTGAAATCAAGAACTGCGGCGATAGTTTATTGGGGCAAAGTTTTGAAGAAATTCATCTGCAGGAACCAAATTGGAATGATAATATAAGCGGTTTAATTCAATTATTTTTAGCTTTTTATATCATCCAAACAGAGATAAATGATGAAGAAAAAAATAACTAATTTGGTAAAATTATCTCGTGAAATTGGAGTTCATCTTGATTATGTTCAGGGTAGCGGCGGGAATATCTCGGTAAAAATTTCAGATGATTTGATGGCAATTAAAGCTTCAGGTTATGAGTTAAAAAATGTCAGTGAAACAAGCGGGCTTGTCTTTGTAAATCATGCGCAAATCAATCAAAAAATTTCTGAATTTTGTCATAAAAAAAATGGTGATGATGAAAAATTTTCTGCCGCAGTAGATTCATTAACTAAAAGAATCGCACCTTATCAAGAGTCTCGCCCATCAATGGAAACAGGCTTTCACTCGCTTCTTCCATTCAAATATGTGATTCACAGCCATTCAGTTTATGCAGCGGTTTTGGTATGTTCTTTTGAGGGAAAAAAAATCGCGGCAGAAATTTTTTTTGATTTTTTGTGGGTCGAATATTGCAATCCGGGATGGCAATTAACTGCAGAGATTTTTAACGGCTTAAAAAAATTATCAAAACCGCAAATTATTTTTTTACAAAATCATGGCCTGATACTTGCTGGCGATGACGCGGACGAGCTGTTAAAACTTCATACTCAGATCAATAATAAAATCAAAAAACACCTGAATATTCCCGAATTTTGTTTCGATAAAATTAAAATTTTCGATCAAGAATTTATGAAAAAAAATGTGCTTTTTCCTGATCAAATTGTTTTTGGAATTTCTGGAGAATTTTCTCAAAGTCAGATTGCGAGTCATATTTTTGCTGCATATTCTTACATCCTTCAGTCCATTGATAAATCTGGTTTGGAGCCGATTTTCATCAGCAAAGAAAACGTTGATTTTGTGGCAAATATGGAAAGCGAAAAATATCGCAAAAAGGTAGCAAAAAAATGAAAGTAATAATCCCAATGTCAGGTTTGGGTTCGCGCTTTATTGCTGCCGGCTATGAATATCCAAAGCCTCTGATTAAAGTTCACGATAAGCCAATTATCGAGTGGGTGGTAAAAATGTTTTCTCCTGAAGATGAGTTTGTTTTTATTTGCCGTGATGAACATATTCGCAATACCAACCTCGTTTCTGAACTTAGACGCATCAAGCCCGAAGGGCAAATAATCTCAATTGAAAATCACAAAAGAGGACCAGTTTATGCGGTGTCAAGAATCTTTGACCAGCTGCGTGATGATGAACCACTTTTAATCAGCTATTGTGATTATTACATGCGTTGGAATTACGCGGGATTTAAAAAAATGATTCTTAATTCTGAAATTGACGGCTCTGTTCCGTGCTACTCTGGCTTTCATCCAAACCTGTTGCCAAAAAAAAATCTCTATGCTGGCTGCCTAAAAGATAATCAAAATTATTTGCTGGAGATTAAAGAAAAATTTTCTTTCGCTGAAGATAAGGCCAAAGGATTTCACTCGCCGGGAGTTTATTTTTTTAAAGATGGCGCCACAGTAAAAAAATATTTTCAAATGGCTTTGGACGAGGATTTGAGCCTTAATAGCGAGTTTTACGTGAGCCTAGTTTATCAGCTAATGTTGCGTGATAAGAAAAAAATTTATGTTTATGACGAGGTGAATTTTTTCTGCCAATGGGGCACGCCAGAAGATTTGGATGAATATCTTTTTTGGCTCAATCAAGTAAAAAATTTCTCTGCATGAATATTTTAATTCCGATGGCTGGCGCTGGCTCGCGTTTTGTCAAAGAAGGTTATGCCAAACATAAACCAGTAATTCCTGTAACGGATCGTCGTAGCGGAGAAAATCCCAATGGTTGTGGCGGCAACTCTCGATTTGCCAGAAGTTGGGAATTCAAAAATTATTTATGTTGATCGCGATTTTCACAAAAAAGATGGAGTAGAAGAAGAGATTAAAAAATTTTTCCCCGCAGCAAAATTTATCACAATTGATAACTTAACAGAAGGTCAAGCAAGCACGTGCTTATTGGCTAAAAACTACATCAACAATGATGAGGAGGTGCTGATTGCTGGTTGCGACAACGGAATTGTTTTTGATGAAAAAAAATTTTTTGAAGTAAAAAAAACTGCAGATGTTTTGGTTTTTACTTTTCGTGGAAATGAAGCGGTGATGGAAAATCCTCAAGCATATGGTTGGGTTGATGCTGATGAAAATAGCGTTGTTAAAGCCGTGTCAGTAAAGGTTCCATTAAGTCACAATCCGCTAAAAGATCATGCAGTTGTTTCGGCTTTTTGGTTTCGTAGAGGAAGTGATTTTGTAAAAAATGCCGAAGAAATGATCTCACAAAATGATCGCATCAATGGTGAATTTTATGCAGATCAAGTCATAAAATATTGCTTAAAAAATAACTTGCGGGTTATGGCGTTTGAAGTCGCTAAATATCTATGTTGGGGCACTCCGCAAGAATATAAGAATTATGAAAACACCATCAATTATTGGCGCAAATTTTACCAGGCAGAATTTATGAAAAAATTATCAATTATCGTTCCCTGTTACAACGAATCAAAAAATATTCCTCTGATTATTTCTGCTTTTCAAAAAGCGATTGGTAAGCGCAAAAATATCGAAGTGATTTTGGTGAATAACGGTTCCACGGATGATTCCGCAGCGGTTTTTATTTCCGGCATAAAAAACAAAATTTTTTTTAAATTAGTAAATGTTAAAAAAAATCAAGGTTACGGTTTTGGAATTTTGTCTGGTCTTGAAGTTGCTAGTGGAGATGTTTTGGCTTGGACTCATGCTGATATGCAAACTGATCCAAGTGATGTGATTCGTGGTTTTGATTTTTATCAAAACTCAGCTGATGAAAATATTTTTGTAAAAGGAAAAAGAAAAAATCGTGCTGCATTGGAGTTTATTTTTACTTTTGGAATGCAGCTGATTGCTAGCTTGGTGCTAAAAACTTATGTGGATGATATCAATGCTCAGCCGAAAATTTTTTCAAGAAAGTTTTACGAAAATTTTCTAAAAACAAAATCCCCGCATGATTTTTCTCTCGATCTTTTCGCACTTTTTGTGGCAAAGAAAAATGGTTTAAAAATTAAAGAAATCGAAGTGAATTTCGCTAAAAGAATTCATGGTGAAGCCAAGGGAGGAGGGTCTTGGAAGACTAGACTAAAACTAGTCAGGAGAACTTTTGTTTATATTTTTAAACTCAAAAACAATCTCTCTTTTTACTAAAAAATAATGCTGCCAATAAATTATCTACAAATTTTTGCTGCCATTACTCTCTTGGCAATGTTTGGCAGGTTGCTGACTAAGAAAAATATTGTTCACTCGTTTTTTGCTGGAGCGCTTTTTATCGCTGCCGTGATTTCAATATCAGCGCGTTACGTTCCTGCTTATAACCTGTGTTTAATTCACGGATTACTATTGATCGGAGTTTTATATTTTGTTTATGAGCTGTTTTTTAAAAAAGTTTCTGTTCAAAGTTTTAAGTTAGAAAAGCCCACCGCGTTGATTTTAGCGATTTTATTTTCTGCAATTTTTTTCATAAATTTTCAGTTTTATTTTTGGAATTATGAATCTCACAACATCCTTTATTTAGCTCCTGCTTTTGAAATTCTAAAAGCTGACTATCTTGGCAACCTTAGAGTATCAACGCATTACCCGTCAGAATTATCGGCGCTTCATCTCTTTCATGCTGCGTTTGTTGCAACGATTGGCTTTTTAAACAAGTCGCCAAATTTGGCATTTTTTACCGAGATAAAATATCTCTGCATTGTCATATTTTTTTCTAATCTTATCTATTTTTTATACTGCCGATATCGCGTGGCGCTGCCAAAGATTATATTTTTTGTGGTGATAGTTTTTCAAATTTATGGCGAGGAAATCAGCTACAATTTGTCCATATCTTCCTTTATTTATCTATTCGTATTGGTGGCGATTTTTACAATTTTAATTGAAGTCAAAGAAGAAAAAGATCATGGCCAGAATTCTTTACTACTGTTGTTCTACAGCATTATTCTCGTCATCTGCAAAGCGCCAATTTTTTATATCGCTGGGGTTTTTGCTTTTTATCTTTGGCTCAAACATGAGAAAATTAGATTTCATCCTTTGCTGATTTTAACCATTAGTTTGACTCTAGGAAACATGCTTACCTGGGTGGATTTTGTCAGCAGATCAACCGAGGTTATAAAAAATAGTGGAGGCTTTACACTTAATCACTCTTTCCAATTTAATGAAGTAAACGGATGGAGTTTGGATGATTCAGTAAAAATTTTATTAAAAAGCACAAATCATTCTTATTACCTAGTAGCGCTAGCGATGTTTTTTTACATGATGTGTAAGTATTACTTGGTGGCGAGTTTACTGATTTTTAACAAGAGGCCTACACTATCCAAGTTTAAAGAGATGAGCATTTATGATCGTGCTGTGATATTGTATCTTCTAGCCTCTTTAATCGGTGTTTTAATTATCAGAAATGGAGATGGGACGATAGGTCATCAGGCTCATGCATATTTTTTAGCCTCAACTTTTGCTTGGCTATTTTTGCTAAAATATCTGCTGGAAAATCATGAAAATATCAAAATTAAATTGGCGCTGTCAGTAGTGTTCGTGATCGCGGTTTTGCCGAATCAATTATTTTTTTTAGTGCTGCCAAACAAGCATATGACGATTGGGGGTAAAGAGTATCACTTTCTGAAATATCGAGATGCGGAAATTCAAATTAATGAGGATGGATTTTACAAACCGGAAAGTGGCGAGCCTTATTGGAAAATGGAATTACAATCGCAATTGTCTGGCTTAAGAATTAAGCAAAAAGATGTTGCTTGTTTATCAAGCGGGCAGCTACGTCATTGGGTGATTGGCGCTGAACACAAGGTGAATGATAGCTGCGAAAAATTTTAATTGTTGTTTTGCCAAAACTTTTTAAGTGCCGCCGCGATGCTTGCAGAATTCTCCTTTTCATCAAACGGCTGGTCAGAGTAATTGATGAACTCCTTGTCTACATAACCCCTCACCAATCTTTTTGAAAGTTCGTTGAATTTTTGCTGTAGCTCATCGTGATTGATTTTATATTCTAAAATTTCGCTGACATTTTCCCTTTCCTCAAATTTAAAAACGCCGGGAAGATTATTATACCAAGCATAGCCGAAGGTCAGCACATTTTTCCCGCCGGTTATTGCTTCCCAGCCCGCAGTTCCAGTGATGGTCGCAACGAATTGGCAATTCTTAGTTAGATCGTAAGTGTTTGTTTTGATTGGCGCCATGATCACATTTTTGATGCTCATCATCCGCGCTAAAAATTCTTTTGGACGCATCAACTCATTTTGTTTCGGGTTTTCTTTGACGTAGATTTTGAAGTCATCTGGCAGAATTTCGGACAATTTTTCCAAAGCATTAATCTGATCGTAATATTTTCCACCAAGTGGAGTGGTGGTTATTTCTGGTTGTAAATGCAGCGGGAAATAAATAAATTTTTTAGTGAAATCGATGTCAGCAGTTTCACATTTTTTTAGTGTATCAGAATATTCATCGATGTTCTTTAACCTAAGCAGAGCACAGGCGTAATTGATTAAAATTGTGTTAACCGAGGTGGTTTTTCCACGTAATAATTTCCACAAAATTTTGGGCGTTTTTTTTCTGATGTTGGTGATTTTTTTGAGAATTTTTTTTCGGTGCTGATTAACATCTTCCACCATGTCCATATATTGCAGTTTTTTTTCGAATTCTTTTTTGATGGTGATGTTGAGAGGTTCTTCTAGCGCCGGCACTGTGTTTAACAGGTCTCCCATGTCAGAGAGTTTATTGATCATAAACAGCCGATTGTCGAAAATACTTTGATAGCAGAGAATGGTTTTTATCTCGAGGGCTTGAGCAACTTGGTATAAAATAAAATCCGCCCCCTCGTGAGGAAGGTTAGAAAATATCACAAGTTTCGCGTCATTTTTTTTAATAATTCCGTAAAACACATCGATCAAATAATAAAAAAGATGAAAATCAGCAAAGCTATCGCGCCTTTTATTTCCTAGCTCGGCATATTCTAAGTTGGATTGACGAATGTTGAAAATCAGATAATCTTTCAGGAAAAGTTCAGCGAGTTTTGATTTAATTTTTTGCGGCGCTTTCAAAAAAATTTCCGGCAAATTTTGTCCCGAATGTAAATCGCTGTAAGAATATTCATTTGCTTCAGTAGGCTTTTCTAAAAAATGAGCGACGATGTTAAATCCTCTATTTTTTAGAATATTTATGATTTCCTTGTTGGGCCCATCGAAGCCCCAAATGACTGCATTGGTCATGCTTGATACTCGATTAATTTTTTGATGGAAAGAGCTAGATCATTAATGTTTTTTTGCCGATCATAGTTTGGATAAATTTCTTTGATGTCGGTTTTGAAATTTGGGTTTGAAAATGGAAAATAAACCATGCCAATTCCAGATTTATGCAGAATTTTTTTCACCGCTTTTTGCAATTCGGATCTTTCAATTTTGTGATTCATCACCTCGTTTAAATCTAGATTCTCAGAAAATTTAAATGCGCCGGGAAAGGTTTGGTACCAAGCTTTGCCGAAGACTATCACATTTTTTTCAGCCGTGATTGCTTCCCAACCAACCGTGCCAGCAATTGTTGCAACGAAGCAAGAATTGTTAATCAATTCGTAGGTATTTTGATTAACTGCTTTGAGATTTTTTATTTTTTTTAGACGATCAAAAAAACCATCAGAGCGCAAAATGTCAGTTTGCTTTGGATTCTCTTTTACGTAAATCGCAATGTCGTTCGGCAAAATATTTCTTAATCTTTCCACCGCGATTAGTTGATCGGAATAAATTCCAGCAAGAGCCGGAGTTGTCGGAATTTCTGGGTCCAAATGTAAAGCGAAATAAACATATTTTTTTGTTAGATCGACTCTTTCCTCGGTAATTTCTTGGTAATTTTTTTCATACTCCAAAGTTTTTTGACGCTGAATTATTGCGGCAGCGAGAGCAAATTCAGTTTTATTAAATTTTTTTTGTGAGATGAGTGGAGAGAAAATCAGTTTGGCCAAATATCTTTTTCTGATTTTGGAAATTACTCTTCTTAAGACAGCAAGTTTTGCATTGTGATTGGCAACATGCTTCATGTAATACATTTTTTTCTTGAAGTCGTCATAGTCGACGGATACGGCATCTGCATCATCTGACAGGTCTGGAATTTCTGTGAACTGGCCAAAATCTTCCAAAGAATAAAAGGCAAAAATTCTGCCCCAGAAGTGGGTAAAATTAGCGATGATGATGGTTTTGATTCCCATGATTTTTGCCAAGCGATAAAGCGCAATTTCTGCGCCGTCATGAGGAATTTCCTGAAACAAAACCAATTCAATTTTCTTGCTGATAAAAATGTCGTAAATCAAATAAATGAATTTGTTAAACTCTTGAACGTCGCTATGAATATCGCTGTGAACCTTGTTGATGTGGGTGTGAGAAATGCTGCTGCGGGAGTTGATGTAGCAAAATTCAAATAAAAATTGTGAAATTTTTTCGTATAAATCACTTGGAATGTGATGAGTAATTTTGTGAGTGGCAAAAGTTTTTCCGTGATAAAAATCAAAAAGATCGATGGTGCCGCGCTTGTTGGTAGTAACCCACTCGGAGATGTTGATGATTCCATCTTTAGAAAGTTTTTCGATTGTCTCGGGAAAGGAACATTCTTCCGAGAAGCCGATGACGAATGTGTTTTTCATATTTTTAATTTCGAGTTGGAATGCCTTTATTCTTCAAATATTTTTTTGCTTCGAGCGGAGTTTGTTCGGTGAAGTGAAAAATACTTGCAGCGGAAATCGCGTTGGCTCCGCTCTTCAGTGCCAGATACATGTCTTCATAATTTTTGCAGCCACCGTGAGCGATCACTGGAATTGAAACTAATTTTGAAACTTTTTCGATCAGTTCCAAATCGTAGCCCTGCATGGTTCCATCTCTTTCGATCGAGGTGATTAAAATTTCACCAGCACCAAGTTTTGCAGCTTCTAGTGCCAATTCTTCAACTTTTTTTTCACTACGTTTTGTGCCGCTATGGCTGTAGCAAAAATAATCACCACCATGCTTTTTAACATCGATGCTAATCACTAAAACTTGATTGCCGAAAATATTGGCGATCTCAGAAATCATTTTTGGATTCTCCAAAGCAGCGCTATTCAGGGCAACTTTGTCAGCGCCAGATTTGAGTAAGTTACGAACATGCTCGATATTTTTAATTCCGCCGCCAACAGTGAGCGGCATAAAACATTCGCAGGAAAATTCTTCAACGGTTTGGTAGTCGGGCTCTCTGTTGCTGTTTGAAGCCGTGATGTCGAGCACGATCAACTCATCAACCTGCCTAGTGTTGTAAACTTTTACAGAAGGAAGAATCGTGCCGACAACGCGCTCACTTTTGAAGGCAATGTCTTTCACCAAAACTGTGTTTTTCCAAAGTAAAGTTGGGATTATTCGGGTTTTCAGCAAAGTTATAATTCCAAGAAATTTTTGATGATTTTGAATCCAGAAATTTGACTTTTTTCTGGATGAAATTGCATACCGATAATATTGCCATCAGCCACAATTGACACCACTTCTCCGAGGTAAGGCGTGATGGAGATTATGTTGTTTTTATCATCAGGCAAAAAGTGATATCCGTGAACAAAATAAAAATCCGTGCCATCATTAATTTCGTGCAAAATCGGATGATCAAATTTTTTGTGAATCTCGTTCCAACCAACATGCGGAACTGGCTCTTTTTCTGTTGGAATCAGTTTTCTTACATGTCCAGAAATTAGGTTTAGACCATTCTTCTTTCCACCTTCGTAGCCAACAGATGCGAGCAATTGCATGCCCAAGCAAATTCCTAAAAACGGAATTTTATTTTTTGTAACTTCTTCGATCAGAGTCGGAATGACGCCAGATTCTTCTAGGTTTTTCATGCCGTCAGCAAAAGAACCAACGCCCGGCAGAACGATGTGAGTCGCAGTTTTTAAATCTTGAGGATCGGCAGAAATAGTAACGTCATTGGTGAATTTTTCGAAAGATCGTAACACCGATCTGACATTTCCCATTTTGTAATCGACAATGACGACCTTCATCTATGGGTGAAAAAGTTTGATTAAACTGCCATCTTTTTCCTTTGCCAAATTGCCGCGTGAGTCAGTTTTGAAAAGTTTTTTATTGGTGAATTTATCGCAAATTTTTACGAATTCTTCCATCGACATGTCGATATGTGCGAGGATTTCTTCAAGCGGTTTATCGAGATAAGTTGCTGGAAATTTTCCGTCAGTTTTATTGACAATTTTACGCGCCTCTTCTCGCGATAAATATCCTCTTCTGATGTAGAGACAGGCCATATCAGTTGCACGTCCGAAACCGAATTTCAAAAATTTGAAATAGTCGTGAATTCCAGCCTGCAAATTATCTAAATTTTCGTAATTGAGGAAAGTTGTCTCCACTGGTTTTTTGAAAGGAGTAAAGCCGTTAGCCTGCGCAATGATTGAGTTGGTGAGGCCATTCCATGAAATGTAATGTCCGAGAAATAATCCAGTTGTACCGGCTTTTTGTAGCTCTTCATCGCTCGGATATTTGTAGGAAATTATGTCTTTTTCGGTGATGTCTTCTTGTCCAACTAAATCAGTAACGCGCATTCCTAGCAATCCGCCAAATTCTTCAAGCCAACGACGATTGAGCACATTATTTTCTGCCGCCGCAGCCGGACCGCCATATTCGTTTTGTGAATTCTCACCCCAGATTAGCAGCGGAATATTGAAGCGAACTGACATCTGCACCGGAATCGTAAAAATCCCAACATGCTCCGGCCAAGAAATATCGCCAACATTGATGAGGCCGATGCGATTTAATTTTTTTCTCACGAGTGGATTTGGTGAAAATTCGAGATGATCAACGCCGAGATTTTTAAGGTTTTCAATATTGGTGCGGCCGATGTCAGATAAGTGACAAGTTGACGAGGTGATACAAAGAGGATTCATGCCGAATTCCAGCATTTTTAAAACTTGGAAAGTGCTGTCTTTGCCACCGCTGACGGGAATGATACAATCCCATTTCTCGCCGTCTTTTGAGCGATATTTGTCTAAAATAACCTGCAGCTCATTTTTTCTTTTTTCCCAATTTACGACTTCGCGATTTTCAAAATTTGAACAAGCGTTGCAAATTCCTTCTTCGTTGAAAGTGAG
>CAIYMZ010000039.1 GCA_903927415.1 uncultured Alphaproteobacteria bacterium | reverse complement strand
GGTCAATCTCGTCAAAGACACGATTTTATTGGTTGTGACGAAATGGACCCCGCAACAAGTGCGGGGTGACAATCAAAATCAGATTAGAGCCTGTGGTATTTGGACAGATTCCTTAAGCGTTATTGGGGGTTATAATTATTAAAAAATTTACGGATACAAAAACCCCATCTTCCACTTCTCACCGTCGCGCGAATAGCAGCATCGCGTGTGCAGACGGAAATCGCCTTTTTACTCACAAAAATTTTTTATTTTTTGAGTGAGTTCAAATTACTCGGCCTTCGGCCTGCGTCATTTTTGGTAAAAATTTGCTCGGAAAACTTGGCTGCAGCACTTGCTACAGCCGGCGTTTTCCGTCGCAATTTTTCCTCAAAAATGCTCGTCATAAGTTCGGTGTTTTGAATCAGGTTGGGTATAAACCCCGCCTTGCTCACGTTAAATTCTGCTGTCAGAAGTGCGATAATCCTCGAGTGCCGGAAATTTTTCACGATGTTTTTCAGCAATTTTCATAACTCGTTTTGGAAAGCTTTCGGCAGTTTCTTTGGTGGCATCAAAAGTATAAATAGGGAAAAGCTCATTTCTATACTGACTCATCTCTTCTCTTAACCCTTTATCGTTCTCATCCAAAGGATTTCCAAGATAAGGAAAGATAAAAATTAGTTTTCTTGGATCAGCCATTGGTAATTTATGGGCGTATTCTACCGCTTCTGCCGGAAGTCGTGTTGGATTAGTTTGTGCAGAATGAATGCCGGTAAGGATATTTATGAGTCCTTCAAAATGGCCGATGCCGAAACATCCTATGGCATTCGGAATTTTAAGTATTCCCTCCGTAACAATGTGCACATTTCTTGAAAATATACTTTCTTCTGTGTTGAAAAGTTTCTCAGTTTTGCAATCAACGTGATGGCAATGATCAGTGCCCAAAACTTCAACCGCTTTTTTTGATAAAGTCGCCAGTGCCATTTTATCGCCAATCGACATCAAAATTCCTGCCAAGCTTAACCCAATAATTTTATCCAACTTCGGAAGAGCTTTGGATACGGCTTCTGCGCAATCTGAAAGAGTAAGACCGGCAACGCATTTTGTGACGTTGTCGAAGGTTAATTCGTCAGGATCAAATTTAGTGCCGTATTTCTCGTTAGAGAGAGTTAGTGCATTATAAACTATCTCCGATCTTTCGCACATAAGTTTATAACTTTTTAAGCCATCTTCTCTAAAATGTTTTTCTACGTCTGGTATTTTTAATTCTGGCGTAAGTTCAAATAAAAATTCTGTGGCTCCAGATGCTTTTATCAGTCCGGGCATGGCTTGTGACAGCAATGCAGGAAACCTTGGCCTACTTATATGAACATCGCCAAAAAATATTGAAGGGTAATTTTTTCCGGCAGTAGAAGAGGCTCTTCTCGCAATAGCTGCTATAATTTTTGCGCTAGGTTTTGTCATAATTTGTGCTTGGTTTTAGGTGCTTTTTTAGTAATTCTTTTTTTTAAATTTTAATTCAGGTTACGGATACAAAAACCCCATCCTCCACTTCCCACCATCCTCGCGCGAATAGTAGCAGCGTGTGTGCAGACGGAAATCGCCTTTTTGCCAAAATTCGATTTTCTGCGGAGTGACACGAAAGCCTGACCAAAATTTCGGGCGCTCAATTTTTTTTCCAAGAAATTCCGCCGTTTTTTTTGCTACTGCTTTTAGCAAATCAACATCGCCGCCAATTGGTTGAGATTGCTGCGAGACGTGAGCGCCGATGCGGCTTTGTAGCGGTCGGCTGTTGAAATATTCGTCGGCTTCTTCATCGCTAACTTGTGTCACTGACCCTTCGATTCGCACCTGACGATCCAATTCTTTCCAGTGAATGCACAGTGCCGCGAATGGGTTGGATCGCAGCTCCAAGCCTTTCCTGCTTTCCAAATTAGTGTAAAAAACAAATCCGTTTTCATCATATTTTTTCAGCAGAACTGTGCGATTCGAAGGAATTCCTGCCGCGCTTGCCGTCGCCAAATTCATCGCCTCCACCTCCTTCACACCCGCTTTCTGCGCAGCTCTGAACCATTCGTCGAAAATTGTGATCGGGTTGGAATTTTGATTCATAAATTTTGAAAAAAGTTTTTAGTTAAAGAATTTTTACTCCACCACCTTCGTCAACTTCGCCTTCGCCCAAATCCGAAAGCGATCGATGTAGCTGAACACCGCCGGCACCACAACCAGCGTCAGCGCTGTCGAGGAAATTAATCCGCCGATGATCGCCACACCCATTGCGGTGCGTTGGGCGGCGGTGGCACTAAGGCCGATGGCGGTTGGGAGGGTGCCGAAAATTAGAGCGAATGATGTCATTAAAATCGGACGCAGACGAATTTTGCCGGCGGCGATGAGAGCTTCAGAGCGCGTCTTTCCTTGCTCAATCAAATGATTGGTGAAGTCGATCAGCAAAATAGAATTTTTTCCCGAAACGCCGATCAGCATAAAAATTCCCAGCATCGTGAAAATATTTACCGATTCTTGCGTGATAAAAAGTGCCACCGAAGCACCGCACAGAGCCAATGGCAGCGCGAGCAAAATCGTGAATGGAATTACGAATGATTCGTAAAGGCTGCATAAAATTAAGTAGATGAAAAGGATCGCGATCAGCAAAGCGAAGCCCATCGAGCTTTGCATCTCCTGCATATTCTCGGAGTCGCCGGAGAAGCTGTAGCGCACGTCCGACGGCAATTTTAATTCTCCGCTTTCGAGCATTGGAATCACTTCGGCCATCACGTCACCAAGCCCAGCACCACGCGCCAAGCTGGCATTAATTTGAATGTAGCGACCATGGTCTTGACGCGTGATTGTCGCGGCTTCGGAGCCTTCGGAAGTTTCGGCAACGTCAGAAAGTTTGATCAATTTTTGGTTCACATTCGGCACGTAAAGTTGGTCGAAATTTTCTTTCAAATTGCGCTGCTCAGGTTTGAGGCGCACGCGCACGTCATATTCCAAACCATGTTCGCGGAATTTTGTTGGCGTGTAGCCTTCGACGTAACCGCGTAATTCGTTTCCGATGGCTTGGCTGTTGAGCCCATACATTTTCGCCGCCGCATCTTTCACTTTCACGCGCAGCTCGGTGCGAGTATTTTTGTTGCTATTATTCACATCTTTTAAGCGCGGATCTTGCTGCAATTTTTGGAAAACTAGCTCGGCATATTTCTCCAAATTTTCCTGATTAGCCGAAATTAAAGTGAGGCTGAAAGGCTGGCCGCGAGATGCGCCACTCGAAGGGTCGTAGTCTTTTACGATTGGATTGGCGAAAGAAAATTCTTTGATTTGGCCACGCAATTTTTCTTTAAAAAAAGACGTGGTGATTTTGCTTTTGCGCTCCTTTTTTAAGCGCACATAAATTTCTGCTTTGTTGGATTGCGACGAACTATTTCCGACTGAAAGTGCCGACAATTCCACCTCGCTATTTTGGTGAATTTTTTCGTCAATTTTTGCGGCGATTTCGTTAGTGGCGTCGAGATTGTAATCTGCTGGCAATTCAAGTGCGACAATGACTTCGCCATTATTATTTTCGGCAATAAAAGTTTTGGGAACGAATCTGAAAAGCACGATACTGCAGATTAAAATCGCGCCCGTAATCAGCAAAATTCTCTTCGGATTATTGATCGAAAAAATCAGAATTTTTTCATATTTTTTCTCCAGCCAATTTTGGAAATTTTCGAATTTTTGCAGCGGTTTTTTGATGAAAGAATTTTTCTCTTCCTCGGTAATTTTTCGAATTTTTTTCCCCGACAAATAAGCGCAAAGCACCGGAATTATTGAGATGGCGACGAAGAGGCTGATCATCATTGAGAAGGCAATCGTCAGTCCAAATTGTTTTAAATATTGCCCAACAATTCCCTTCATGAATGAAATTGGCGTGAAGACCGAAACCACGACCAGCGTGATTGCAACCACTGCCATGATGATCTCGCGCGTTGCTTCCGATGCTGCTTTTTTCGCCTCCATTCCGCCTTCAATTTTGCGGTAAATATTTTCGACGACCACAATTGCATCATCGACGAGCAAGCCAACTGCAAGGCTCAAGGCCAGTAGTGAAATTATGTTGATCGAGAAATTCGCCACATACATCACGATGAAAGCGCCGATTAAAGAGATCGGCAAAGCAACGGCGGTGATCAGTGTCGCTCTAGTGTTGGCGAGAAAAAAGAAAACGGTGAGCAGCGTTAAAATAATCGCGATGGCAATGGTTTCGTAAACATCGACGACATTGTTGCGGATATATTTGCTGGCATTTTTTACCTCTTTAATTTGCGGCGCGCCTTTCATTTTCGGAAAATCTTTTTCCATTTTTGCGATCTGTTCTTTGACGCCCTCGACCACTCTGATGATGTTGGAATCGGACTGGCGATAGATGCTGATGAAGAGCGATTTTTTGCCGTCGGTGAAGGCGCGCGATTTTTCATCCTGCAAGCTGTCGACCACTTCGCCGACGTCAGAAATTTTCGTCGGCACTTCGTTGCCGTAAAAATTTACGATGACATTTTTGATTTGTTCAATGTCTCCAAACTCGCTGCTGCTGCGGAATATCAGCTCTTTGATGCCAGCATCATTTTTTCCGATCGGTACATTTTGTCCGGAAATTTCGAGCTGCTTTTGCACTTGCGACAGCGTCATTTGTCGCGCCTTCAACTTTTCCTGATCGAGCAAAACGTGAATTTCTCTTTTGCGCGCACCGAGAATTTCAACCATGCCAACGCTGCTGGCCTGCGAAAGACGCGGGCTGACGAACTGATCTGCCAAATCAAAAAGTTCACCTTCGGATAAATCAGCATTGAGTGCGATCGTCATTACTGGCTGGTCGGAAGGATCAACGCGACGAATCACGGGCTCTTTGGCATCGTCAGGAAGCTTTGATTTCGCTTGATTGACCTTGTCGCGAATTTGCTGCTCGGCATATTTTATGTCGGTGCCTTGGTAAAGATTGACGGTGATTTGGCTCGTATCTTTTAAGCTACGCGACGTAACTTTTTTAATTCCCGAAACGGTGCTGACCTGCTCCTCCAGCGGCTTGGTGATGAGGCTTTCAATTTCGGATGGAGATGCGCCCGTGTAAGTTGTTGAAACAAAAATAGTGGGAATTTCGATGTTGGGAAAAAGATCGACATTCATTTTGTCGAAGCAAATCAAGCCGACAGTGATGATCACCGCCATGATGCTGGTGATGAAGGCGGGACGGCGGATGGAGAGGTCGGTTAGGGACATAAAAAAGGCGATAGGTATTAGGCGATAGGCGATAGGGTTGCGCCCGATTGCTGGACGTAAGTTTGTAACCCCGTCTTGCGCAGGTGTTACGCCTAATTGCTTTGATAAAGTTTTTCTTCCGCAATCAATCCCAAAAGCTGATTAGCAATTTGGATCACCGTGAGTTGCGAATTAGAGTAATCCTGTTCGAAAAGTAGAATCTGGTAAGTGCTGGTGCGGCCTTGTTTTAACAGCTTGCGCTCGTTTTCTAATTTTGATTTTTGCGCTGCTTCAATCATCTGCGCTAGTTTCAAATTTTCTTTGTATCTCGCCAAATTGAAGGTCAAATTTTCCCAATCATTTTCCTGATCAAAAAGTTTTTGGCGGTAATTTAATTTGGCGGAGGAGGCGGTTTTGAGTGCGCCAACTCTGATGTCGGAGGTTAATCCAAAATTCACTGGAACTGAAAGTTTTAATCCAACCATTCCTGCAGCGCCGTTGTGGTAAAGGGAATTTGAAACTGCTTGTGGCACATTTTTTTCGATTTGGTTGACAGAATAAGCGCCGTACAAACTCAGCGCTGGTTTATTATTTTCTTCCTCAATCTTCGCTGAAGCAACTGCAGCCTTCATCCCCGCTTCGCTCGATTTAATGTCGAGACGGTGACCAGCGCGAAGTTTTGGCACTAAAAAATTTTTGAGTTTGGAATGGTCAATGTCTTCAAGTGGCTCCGACACCGTATCGGCAATGATGTAGCGTTGCTTGTTAAAATTTCGCGCCGCGATTTTTTCGTCATTTTGCGCTTGCTGAAGCAGAAGTTTTTTAGTTTCAACAAGTGCGCGCGCCTGCAACACGTCACCTTTCTCGCCCAAATTCATTTTTTCTTTTTTGCTGACATAACCCAAAATTTGTTCGGCGCTTTTCAAAGAATTTTTTTGAATCTCGACAATTTTACGAGTGGCAACCAGCGCCCAGTAAGACTTCTCGGCAATCACTAAGGACGAAACCGAAATTGATTTTGCCGCTAATTTTTGTGATTCATTGCTGAAAAAAATTGAATCTTTCGAGGCGCGCGTTGAAGCGCCAAAGCGATTTTGCCACAGCGGTAAAGAAAGTTCGAGTGTTGGAATGGTTTGGTAATTGTTCGAAGCCAAGGCGGGATTGGGGCTGGAGGTGGTTAAGTTTTTGTAAGTGACGTGATTGAGGGAGTAATAAAGTTTGGTGCTGAGCCCGAAATCCGCGGTTTGTGTGAATCCAACTTGGCTGTTGCGATTGTAAACATTGCTGTATCTCACGATCTGCAGCGCTTGATTTTGGTCGGTGTAACCATTTTGCGTTGAGGCAAAAAGATTAATCGCCGTGACCAAATCTGATTTTTTTTTGAGTAGCTCATAGCCTTCAGCTGACTCATTCGCAGCAGCATAGCCTAAATTTTGATTACGGACTTGATCGAGATATTCAGGCAGCGATAAGGCGAAGCAATTTTCGGTGAAGAAAATTACTGCGAAAAAGAGCGAGAAGGTGATTTTTATTTTTAACATTTCGGTGATTAATATTCGATGTCATGCGGAGGCAGGTTTGGCATGACATTGAGTTTAATTTTTTTCTAAAAAAATGAACGAACTAACTAAAAATTTTACAGCTAAAATTGAAGAAATTTTTTCGGGAAAAAAATTGCCGAAGAAAATTGCCGTTGCTGTTTCTGGAGGTGCGGATTCTCTGGCTCTCACCTTGCTTTTGCAAGAGTTTTGCGCTGCCAAAAAAATAAAATTATTTGCGGCAACGGTTGACCACAAAATGCGCAAAAGCTCGTCAGATGAGGCGCGAGAGCTGAGCAAAATTTTGGCGAAGAAAAAAATTCCACACGAAATTCTGACGGTCGAGCAAAAAAAAATTCCACAAAAAAATATCGAAGCCGACTTGCGAGACTTGCGCTACGAGCTTTTAATCGAGTTTTGCAAAAAAAATAAAATCGAATTTTTATTTCTCGGACACCATATCGGAGATGTGGCGGAGAATTTTTTGATTCGACTTTTTCGCGGATCGGGGTTGGACGGGTTGTCTGCGATAGGCGTCAGGCGTCAGGCGTCAGGCGTTAGTCTGGTTAGGCCGTTGTTAGATGTTGCGAAAGACGATCTGAAAAATTTTCTTCGGCAAAAAAAAATTAAGTGGTTTGAGGACGAGACAAATTTGGATGAAAAATTTCTGCGCAACAAAATCAGGAAATTTTTTGAGAGTTTTGAAGAGCAAAATTTGATTCAAAAAAGAATCAAAAATGCCGCGGATGAAATTGCAAAAATGCGCGATTTTTTTGATGAGATTGTGGCGTTGGAAGCGGCGGAAATTGTGGAATTGCAGGCGAATGGCAGCTTTTTAATCAACCACAAAAAATTCCAAAATCTCGACGAAAAAACTGCGCAACGAATTTTGGTTTCAATCCTGATGAAAGTCGGCGGAAAAATTTACAAACCACGTTTGGAAAAGCTGAAAAATTTTTACGAATATTTGCGCGGCGACGAAATTAAATTACGAAATTTTTACGGTTGCTCGGCGAAGAAATTTGATGTGGAAAGGGTGGTGATTATGGTGGAGAAAACAGGCTCCAGAGTCTGTTGACATTCATTTACATGTCCTCACACACCACCCGCCATTGTCACCCCGCACCTCCTCTTGTCACCCCGCACTTGTTGCGGGGTCCATCGCGTCGCAAGAACAAAAATAAAATTTAAGACTTGAACTTGCGGCAAGGTGGACCCCGTCATTCGACGGGGTGACAATGGCGGGTGTGTGCAAATTGAATGTCAACACAATCTAGTCAAAAATATCTTGCAAGTATACACATTTGTTTACACATTCACCATCGAATTTTTTCAAATTTATCTTTTAAATTTATGGCACGTCCAAGTCTCAAACACACTACAAATAGCCTCGTTATCCAATCTGCAATCAAGCAATGGGGTAACAGCCTCGGCATTAGAATTCCCAAAGAAATCAGGAACAATTTGAATTTATCTGACGGATCAAAAGTTGTGATTTCGCTCAACAAAAAAAGTAAAAAAATCACCATCGAAAATTTCAAAAGCAGTAAAGTGATTCACGAATTGGCTAAAAATCTAAACCTTCCAGATCTTACAAAAAACATCTCCAAAAAAAATATTCCAAACAAGGATGAATCCTTCTCGGGTATCGTCGGAAGAGAGGTGTGGTAAATGTCTAAATCAAAAAAATACATCCCAAATAAAGGGGATATTGTGTGGCTGGATTTCGAACCACAGAAGGGAAAAGAAATTAAAAAAATGAGACCGGCATTAATTTTATCTCCGACGGAATACAATCTGCATGGCTTGGCAATTGCCTGTCCAATCACCAGCAAAGTGAAGGGCTATCCATTTGAAGTGAAAATAAAAAACGAGAAAATCGACGGCGCAATTCTTGCTGACCACATCAGGAATTTGGATTGGAAAGAGAGAAAAGCTAAGTTCATCGCTAAATCATCGCGCGAAGAAATGCTTAATGTTTTGAAATTGGTTGGGGTTTTACTTCGGCCCTAACTGCATTTCGTAATGCCTTTGCGGAAGTAAGCTAAAACTTCGCCACCAACGACAATTTAACCGCCCGCGGCGAGCCGGGTTGGATGTTATTGTTGTTGTGAGCGGTGAGGATGTATTGGCGGCCGAAAAGATTTTCGGCGTTGAGTTGCAGGCGGTAATCCGAATTTATTTTGTAGTAAGTAGCAAAGTCAAATCTCGTGAAACCCTTGAGCTTCACGGTCTCATCGACAGATGCGAATTGATCCGATTGGTAAATTGCGCCAATTGCGCCCGCCCATTTATTGTCGAAATCATATTTATTCCAAAGCGTTCCCATATTTTTTGGCACGAGTGCAACCCTTGCGCCAGCGCGGGCTGCAGTGGTTTGCTTGGTAATTAACGCATCTTGAAAAGCGTAGCCGCCAATGATTTGCCATTTATCCGTCACGTTTCCAGTGGCGCCAAATTCAAAGCCGCGAGTGCGCGAGGCGCCAGTCAGCACGAATTTTGTTGAGTCATTTGGATCGGTGGCGCGGGTGTTGGTGCGATCCAATTGGTAAATTGCGGCAGTTAGATTTAAGCGCGTATTTACATCCCATTTGGTTCCGATTTCATAATTTTGCATTTGCTCCGGCTTTAGAGACTGAAGCTGCGAATTCAGTGACGAAAATTGATCGCCTGAGCTTGGCAAATAAGTGACGCTGTAATTTCCGTAAATCGAAATTGAATCTTGTGGCTTGTAAACAAGGCCGAGGCGCGGCGATCTCAAACCATTTTTTTGGCCGTAATCATTGCCTGTCCGGTTATCGTTAAAAGTCATTTTGAAAACGTCGTAACGCAGGCCAGCCGTGAGTTGCCACTGTTTAGAAAAATCAATTTGGTCTTGGATGTAGCCAGCGTAAATATCGACTTGCGAGTTGCTGTCAGCGTCATTAGCGGCTTGGCGATAAGTTATCGGAGCAAAAGAAAGTGGGCTGCCAGCAGCAACCATGAGCGACGTGGAGCTGTTATTGAAGTGACCAGTTTGGCGAAATGATTTCGAATTTTGCTTCGAAATTTCCATCCCAACCAAAGTGGTGTGCTTGACCGAGCCAGTTTTAAATTTTGAAGTCAGATCAGTTTGGTTGGTAAAATTCTTACGCTGCGATGCGTCGTTGTAAGCGGCAAGATTCAGATTGCCGGAATTGGTTACGGCGCTGTTGGCGTGAGTATTTTGGTAAAATTTGTTGTTGTCGGTGTAGCGCGCGGCGTTGCGCAGATTCAATTTTGGCGTGAAGTCGTGAGTGAAAATGGCGAATCCTGAACGGACAGTAGCGTCGGAATGATTCTGTGTTGGATTGCCAAAAAATGTTTTCGGATTAACTTTGTACGGTGCGCCGTTGAAAGACGGGATGCCGCGATCGTTGAAGCGACTGTCGTGGAAATGTTCGTAGCCAACTTTCAGATCTGTGTTATCGCCAAAAATCAGCTTGGCTGTAGGATTGAAGCCGTAGCGTTCCAAATCGCCATATTCGCGGAAAGTGCCGGATTTTTCGTACATTGTGTTGAGGCGCAGCGAAAAATTTTCGTTCACCTTGTCGCCGATGTCGGCCTGAAGACGGCCATTGTTGAATGATCCGCCTGAGGCCAAAACTTGTCGCGTCCGTTTTCCGTCAGCAATTTTAGAAACGCGATTGACGAGACCGCCGCTGCCGCCACGTCCGAAGGCCATTGCGTTCGGGCCTTTCAACACTTCAACGCGATCAACATTGTAGAGATCGCGAAAATATTGCGCGTCGTCGCGCGAGCCATCGATAAAGAAATCCGCATTCGAACTGTTGCCGCGAATTGTGACTTGGTCGCGATTGCTTTCGCCCTGATGCGTCGCGATTCCGGGAACATATCTGATCGCCTCGCCAATGCTGGAAACATTTTGATCGCGGATTTGATCTTGAGTGACGACGGAAATTGATTGTGGCACGTCGAGAAGGCGAGTGTCAGTGCGCGTAGAGCTGCGAGTGGCGCCGGCCTTGTATCCGTCGACAGCGCCGTCGCTGATTGAAGAAGTGTTTTCGGTTGTGACTGTGACTTGCGGGAGTTGGGTTGGCTTGGTCGTAATTTTAGCTTCGACTGATGTGGAAAATGTGATTGCAGATGCAAGAAATGCTGTGATTGCAAGCAGACGAGAAGTGGTGAATAATTTTTTTTCTGACATTTTTTAAGTTAATAGAAATTGAGATCCTTTGTTTTTTAATTTTTTGGCTAGTGCTGAACTAGCGCTGGACGGGGTTTGTAACCCCGTCCACACGTTCATGTAATCCTAAAGTTTGAACTGAACGTGAAGACGGGGTTACAAACCCCGTCTTGCTCTAGGTCATTATTTTCTATTTTGGCTCGGTGACAAACCCAACATTCGCCAAGCCCAACCGCTGAGCCATTCCCAAAACCTTACTCACCTTCCCGTAAGCCACCTGCTCATCCGCCCGCAAATGAATCTGCTGCTTCGGATTAATTTTTGCCGCGGCTTGCAATCTCTCTTCGAGCTCACTCACCGAAATTTCTCGGTCATCCAAAAAATATTCGCCGGCGCGATTGACGGAAATTGTCAGCGCTTTTTCTTCGGTGATTTGCGCCGCCGATTCGCTGGGCAAATTTAATTTGATCGCGGAATTGAGCATCGGAGCGGTCACGAGAAAAATCACCAGCAACACCAAAAGCACGTCAACCAGCGGCGTCATGTTGATCTCGGCCAGTGGCGCTTGCAGCTCTTCGCGTTCGAAATTTCCTTTCATTAGTTGCGGGTGTTGGCGTTGGAAATGTAGACCGTCATTTGCTCGGCGACGTGGCGTAAATTTTGTACCAGCAAACGATTGAGGCGGACGAAAGTGTTGTAGGCCAAGACGGCTGGAATCGCGGCGAAAAGGCCGATTGCGGTTGCAACCAATGCTTCACCCATCGGGCCGGCGACGGCGGAAAGTCCGGCATTTCCTTGCGCCGCGATGTTGGTGAGCGCGTTGTAAATTCCCCAAACTGTTCCGAATAATCCGATGAATGGCGCTGAAGAACCGATTGAGGCGAGGATCGTCAAACCCTTATCCAGCCAAGAGCGGATCTCGTCGAGAGTTTGCAAAAGATGCATCGTTAAAATTTCTTTTTTGGCTTCGTGATTTTCGTAGCGCGGCAAAATTGGCTGCAATTTTTGTATTTCTTCGAGGAGAAATTTTACGCTGCCTTCGACGTTTTTTAAATTTTTGCCAATCATTAACCATTGGGGCCAATCCTTGATACTAGCATGTTCAGACAGGAATTTTTTGTAAGCTGCATATTCGCGTTTCAGCATCATTCCCTTCCAGAAAATGATGTACCAGCTGGCGAAGGACATAGCGATGAGCAGAAAAAAAACCGCAGTTAAAACTGCGCTGCTTTGGGAGAGGGCGTGCACAAAGTTCATGATTCTAAAATAAAAGTTAGTGACCCCGTCATCGCGTTAGCGTGACCTCCCCCGTAAGGGGGATGGGGGGAGTTTTAAAAAATAAATTATTTAGCAACGAAGTGCTAAATAATTTTAAATTCGACTGGAACAATCACGTCGGCCTGCATAGATACACCTTTGCTGCGTGCGGGGATGAAGCGCCATTGTTCGACGGCATCGAGCGCGGCTTCATCCAAAATTACCGAACCGCTGGAGCGCGAGATTGAGACATTTAAAGGTGAGCCGTCGGCCTTAACCACAACAGCGAGTAAAACTTTTCCTTGAACCCCTCTTTGCTTTGCAGCTTGCGGGTAGTAGGGCGCTGGGTTGTTGAGATAGGCGGCGTCAAAAACTGGTTCGCTTTCGGCAGATTTTGTGGCAGTTGAATTTGGATCAACTCGTCCGGAAGTTTCTTTGCCAGCAAATGATTTTTTTTCTGATTTATTTTTAGCTTCTTCAGCTTCTTCCTTTTTTCTTTTTAAAGAATTTTTGCGCTCAAAATTGAAAGCAATTTTTTCGTGAGATAGATTTTCACTTTGGTTTTTTTGTGCCGAAGGAGCAACAAAACTAACACGAATTGCTTGCTGATTAATGACAATAGGATCAGACGGCAAAACAGACGCAACAAGGATTCCCGCGTGAACCGCAAAAGCAAAAAAAGCCGCAACGAGATGAGAAGTTTTGTAATGAATAAAATTCAATTTCATAAAAAATTTAGAAGAATTTCAAAAAATTTATGAGTGAAAGTTATTATCAGAAAACGTGAGAGTCAATATCGAATTAGCTAAAAATGTGAAATTTCTTCGTCATCCTTGACGCGTAGCGTTGAGGATTTCAGGAGTTTAGATTTTATGGTGCTCAGCATGAATTGATTAGGAAAAATTGTTTTTCATAAAATTGGTAATTTAGGTTTGATGGGCGGGGATTATTTTGCTGCAAATTAAAATTCGCTTAAAAAACTTTTTTAAAAAATATGCTCAATCAAGTTGTTAAAATTTTGTTAATTTTTTCCACCGCTGCGGCGCTGATTTCCTGCTCATCTTACCGTCCAATTTTTAACGAGAACGAGCATTACGTCGCAGTCGGCGAAGAAAAAGCGGAGAGCGATTTTAAGATTTGCAAAAAACGCGGCGACGAATTTTTGGATAAATACAAAGCGGAGCGCGCCGCGAAAGAAGCGGGTCGCAAGGCTGTTATTGGTGGAGTTGTTGGTGCAGTAAGCGGTGCAATTTGGGGTAAAAATGTGAAATCAACTTTGATTGGCAGTGCGATCGGGGCCGGTGCTGGCGCTGCTATCGGAGGTTTGTCGGTTTTAGGTGAAGACAAAGTGAAGCCGGATGAAATGAAGCAGAGATACATTACAAACTGCTTGGCGCAGCGAGGATACTCCATCGCTGGCTGGAGATAAGAAATTTGATTAATTGGTGATGGACCCCGCAACAAGTGCGGGGTGACAATGTGGGTAGATGTTTTTCCAATTTGTCACCCCGCACTTGTTGCATTTAGGGTGTCACCCCGCACTTGTTGCATTTATGGTGTCACCCCGCACTTGTTGCGGGGTCCAAATGTAAAACTGAAAACGATCCAAAAAATTTTAAAAAATGAAAATTCCTCCATTCCAAATCGAAAATTACATCCAAAAAATCGCCGGCGAAAAAATCGCTGGATGCCTGATTTTTGGACCTGAAACGTCAGTTGTGAATTATCGTTTTGATTTAATCGCGAAAAAAATTTCGCCAAATTTATCCGATCCATTTTTGGTGGCGAATCTGAGCAAAGAAAGATTGAGCGAGGATAAAGGAATTTTAGCCGACGAATTTTTTTCTTTCTCGATGCTTGGAGGAAGAAAATTAATTTTAGTGAAAGACTGCGATGTTGCTGCCGGCGCGGCTTTAAAAATTCTTTTTGAATCGGAAAATTTTGCGGCGAAAAGCGAAAACTTTATTCTTATTCAAGCGGGAGATTTAGACAAAGGATCGGCTCTGCGCAAGCTTGCGGAGGATAATCCTTACTTCGCAACAATCGCTTCCTACGAAGATGATGAGCGTGCGATAAAAAAATTTTTGCAGGATGAGTTGGTGAAAAGGCAGGTGAAATTTAACGTGCAGGTTACGGAATTATTGTTGGAAAAATTTGGCAAAAATCGTCAAGTTATTTTATCCGAGTTAGAAAAAATTTTAGTTTTTTTGGGCGAAGAAAAAAACCTCACTACCGAGCTTGTAGAAAGGCTTGTGCTTTCCGAAGCAGAAGTTTCCACGAATGAATTCATCATGAATTTTGCGGCGAAAAAATTTGATCTGGCATTTTTGCAAGCGGAAAAACTTTTGAGAGACGGAGTGGAATCTGTAATGCTGATTCGCTTTTTGAGCAATTATTTACAAAAACTTTACCACGCAAAAATTGAGATTGAATCGAATGGTTCTGATTTTGAATCTGCTGTAAAATCGCAGCGTCTTTTTTTCAAAACAGAAATTGAATTTCGCAAACATTTAAAAAACCTATCGCTGAATTTTTTAATCAAAAATTTGCACGATTTGGAAGAAGTGGAGATAAAAATAAAAAGCGGAGTAATGCCGGCTAGGCTTTTATTTACTGCCTTCGTGCAAGATTTTTTGAAGCAAAATATTTTTTAATAAGTTTGCTTGACAGCAGAAAAACGATTCATAAATTGCCGCGCTCCTTGGCGGAATGTCTTTCGCTCCAAGTTCTCCCGATTAGAAGTATTTTACACGAAGCCCTTTCAAGCTCGGTTTATTGCCGCAGCTTCAAGTCTCTTTACACTTCAAAATCTATCGTTGTTTTTCATCGTGAATAGTCGCGTTTATACTTTTAGCAAAAAGTAAGTTTTCCCCCGCTTAGGGGGAGGTTGTCGCGTTTGCAGCGAAGCTGCAAGTTGCGAGAGCAAGGGGGAGTATAAACCCTCCTAAACAAAATGAGAAAAATAAAGGCGATAGTCCGCTCTGGACTATCTCTTTTAAGTTTTCGTCAAACTTTTGCGGCAGAAATGTCGCGAGTTTTATGTCAGTTTAATCGAGTAAAGTCAGAACAAATTCTCAAAACTTGAGAGTTTGATCCTGGCTCAGAACGAACGCTGGCGGTATGCTTAACACATGCAAGTCGAACGGGTGTAGCAATACATCAGTGGCAAACGGG
>CAIYMZ010000038.1 GCA_903927415.1 uncultured Alphaproteobacteria bacterium | reverse complement strand
CCTAACCGGCGGCGTCGCTTCCGGAAAAAATCTAATCGCAGAAATTTTTGCCAAAAATGGTGCGGCGGTTTTTGATGCTGATGCCGAAGTTCACAAGCTGTTAGAGTTAGACAAATCAACGATCCAAGCTGTTAAAAAAACTTTCCCCGAAAGTTTTGTCGAACAAAAAATCGACCGCAAAATTTTAGGAAAAATTGTTTTTGCTGATGAAAAAAAATTGCGAGTCCTCGAAAAAATTCTTCACCCAAAAGTCAGAAAAAATTACCAAGAATTTTTGAACGCAGCGCACGAGGAAAAGAAAAAATTTGCGGTGCTTAACATTCCATTACTCCTAGAAACTAAAGGCTATAAATGTGATTACGTTGTTGCGATTATTGCTAAAAAATCTGTGCAGAAAAAAAGATTTTTAGCGCGCGAAAAAAATAAAAATCCCGCCGCAAAAATTGCCGAATCAGAAAAAAAATTCGCGCAAATAATTTCAAAACAAATCAGTAATTCGGAAAGAAAAACGAAAGCAGATTTTGTGATCAAGAATGATGGAGATAAGGCTGATGCGGCTGTGCTGGTGAAAAAAATTCTTCTTAAAATCTAATTTTCCTCATCAATTACCTTGTCAAACTTCGGACGTTTTTGTCCTTCGGGATAGGTGAGGGGGCCTTTTTTGCCGCAAGAAACAATGGCGAAGAAGCAGATGAGGATGAGGTAAAGAAGTTTTTTGAAGTTCATTTTAATCCTTGTTGCGGTGCTAAGATGTGCACAAGTGGTGCAAATCTAACTTTTCAAAAGAACTAAAGTCAAAAAATTTGCAGCGAGTTTTTTTAAAACTTTGCCTGAAGCGTCATGATCACCTTCGTGGTGTTGGTGAAAAGATTGGCGGCTTCGTAACGAGCGACTTTTAAACCAGCATTGTAGTTTTTGGAAAATTCCTTCGTGATTTGAAAGTTGTATTCTGTGCCGTAACCGATGCTTTGTTTTACTGAAGAAAAATCGTGGTAAGCGAATTGCGTTGCAACATTTTTCAAACAATTTTCGCCAGAAAATTTATATTCGAGAGAGCCATACATGTCGATCAAACCATTGGCTGGAGTTGTTAAAAATTTATCCGCCCAACCGTTGAAGATGTGTAGCGTTGCGAGCGGTGTTTGAAATGCGCTGATGCCGTTGCTGCCCAGTGATTCGTAACCAGCTTTTGCTGTAAAATTTTTGTATTTCACACCGGGTTCGACCAATAAATAATTTACGTTGAATTGCCGTGAACTGTTGGCGTAGTTGCCTTGCTTGGCATATTCCAAACTGTAAATTCCGCTCGAATTTTCGTTGAATTTTTGTGATCCGACAAATCTCAAACCTGAAGTTTTACTCGAAGATGCAACCTGAGTTGGGATGTTCAGGAGATATTCGTAAGCCGTTAATTTTCCTGCTTTTAAGCCAGTGTAAGCAACGTTGATTAAGTTGATGTTGGTGTCGCGAAATCTGCCGAGATTGGTTTGGCTTCCCGGTCCAAAAACTCTGTTTACCTGATTGGCGTAAGAATAAAAAATCGTAAAATCTTTAAAATATTCGCTGTTCGCGGCGACCGCGTCAAAGGTTTGGTCATTTTGTCTCCATGCCACCGAACCTACGAAGCGTTGGTTGTCGAGGTTAATCGCTTGTCTTCCTAAATTGATTTTACTTTTTGGTTCTGCCTTCCAAGTGAAGTAAGCCTGATTGAGCAAAGTCGTTGGCGCATCTGCAACCGTGGCGTAATTGGTCTTCGCATTTTTGGTGCCGTTATTGTATCTTTCCGGCCCGATCACCACGATATTTTCAACTTCTGCGAGTGCGCTAACACCGGCAAATTCTCCGGTTTTGTAACCGAGTTTTGTGCGCAAAGTTGAAGCTCGTCCTTCGTTCAAGGATGCTCCCGTGCTTTTTTGATCTACGAATTCGTAGCGGTAGCGCATGTCGAGATAAGGCGTGCCGTTTTTCAAAGCATTGGTGACGGATTTTTCTTCAGCAGCGTGAATGGCAGATGAGGCAAAAAATGTGATGAGGCAAATTACCGTTTTCGCGAGTCGAATTTTTTTCATAAAATTTATTTTTGATTTGATTTCGAATTTTGGTGCGCAGCTGTTTCGATAAAAAAAATTATGATCGTTTGATGCATGTCAAACTTTTCTGCAGTTCGAAAAATAATAAGTTTGGGCGTTTGTTACTAACCAACCGACTAACTTTCAATGACAGTAAAAATCTCCTCCGCCAAATCCACCAAAGCCCTCATCCTCAGCACCATCGCCTTCATCATCTGCTTCGCCAATTGGACAATTTTTTCGATCCTCGGGATAAAAATAAAAAGTGAGTTCGGATTAACTGACACGCAATTCGGAATTTTAATCGCCACGCCGATTTTAACCGGCTCGCTCTCGAGATTATTTTTAGGAATTTGGACTGACCAAAAAGGTGGCCGCGTTATTTTGCCGATCGTGATGATCATCTCTGCAGCCGCCACATGGCTGCTTCCGCAAGCCACCACTTACAATTTACTTTTACTTGCCGCGCTTGGAATTGGTTTTGCCGGCGGTGCTTTTGCAGTCGGACTTGCTTACGTTTCGAAATGGTATTCCAAACAACATCAAGGCACTGCACTTGGAATTTTTGGATGCGGAAATGTTGGCTCGGCACTTACTGGATCACTTGCTCCGCTGCTTTTAATTCCCTACGGCTGGCAAGTTGTGGCGCATGTTTACGCCTTCGTGATGCTAGTGTCGGCGCTGCTTTTTTATGTTTTGAGCGAAGATGATCCTGACCTCGTTCGCCGTCGCAAAGAAAAAACAAAAGCTCTTTCGGTCGCAGAGCAGCTGGCTCCGCTCAAAGATTTACAAGTTTGGCGATTTTCACTTTATTATTTTTTCACATTCGGAGCCTTTGTAGCATTGGTTTTATGGCTTCCGAGATATTTGATGGGAGTTTACGGAGTTAGTCTTCAAGCCGCTGGAATGATTGCCGCTCTAGCCTACAACACACCTGGAAGTATTTTTAGAATTTTAGGCGGATGGATGTCCGACAAATACGGCGCCAGAAAAGTCATGTATATCACCTTCATCGGCAGTTTGGTTTGCGCCTTCATTTTGTCTTACCCCTCAACCACTTACATCGTTCAAGGCATCAAAGGAGACATCGAATTCTCGATGGCGCTCGGGCTAAAATCTTTCATCGTTCTGTTATTTTTCTTGGGATTTTTTATGTCGCTCGGCAAGGCCGCAGTTTTCAAACATGTGCCGATTTATTATCCGAACCATGTAGGCGCAGTTGGCGGGATTGTTGGTCTCGTCGGTGGATTAGGCGGATTTGTTTTGCCGATTATTTTCGGTTACATGAGCGACAAAATCGGGATCTGGACAGGTTGCTTCATGCTCTTGACCTTCATCATTTCGATCTCGCTGACATGGATGCATTTTGCGATTCAGAGCCTCGAGAAAAAACAACATCCAGAACTCGCAAGACCGAAATTTCTTCCTGAGCTTTACGGGAATTGAGAGTAAAGACACTTGTAATGGACCCCGCAACAAGTGCGGGGTGACAAGTCTGGTGATAGAGTTTCCATTTTGTCACCCCGCCTTGTTTCCATTTTGTCACCCCGCACTTGTTTCCATTTTGTCACCCCGCACTTGTTGCGGGGTCCATAAAATAAAAATTTGGAATCGACATTTTTAACCAACAAAAACTTTATGGCCAAAGATCTAAAAACATGGGATCCGGAAAACGAAAAATTCTGGAATTCAGAAGGCAAGAAAATCGCGCGCAGAAATTTATGGATCTCGATCCCGAGCCTACTCTGTGGCTTTGCGGTGTGGATGTGCTGGAGCGTCATTACGGTGCAAATGTTGAGTGTCGGATTTCCATTCGAAAAATCGCAACTCTTCACGCTCAGCGCCATTGCTGGTTTGTCGGGCGCAACGCTGCGAATTCCGAGCACTTTTTTCATCAGATTAGCGGGAGGAAGAAACACGATTTTTTTCACCACCTCTTTGCTGCTAATCCCTGCAATCGGCACTGGCATTGCTTTGCAAGATGTTAACACTCCCCTCTGGGTCTTCCAATTAATGGCTTTGCTCTCAGGTTTTGGCGGCGGAAATTTTGCTTCGTCAATGTCTAACATCAGCTTTTTCTTTCCGAAAAAAGTTCAGGGACTTTCGCTCGGACTCAATGCCGGACTCGGAAATTTCGGCGTCACCACGATGCAAATTTTAGTGCCATTGGTGATGACTTTCGCTTTATTCGGCGGTGAAGCGATGATTCTAAAAAGCGACAGTGGCAGCTTGATTGGTAAGGCTCTTGCTGGTTCCAACACTTACATTTTTAACGCCGGATTCGTCTGGGTTTTGTTTTTACTTCCACTCGCATTCGCCACTTGGATCGGCATGAATAACATCGCGACCGAACATGTTTCTCCGAATTTAAAATCCCCGATTTCCTGTTTTTTTAGTGAGACGATGATGCTTGTGATCGGTCTCATCACCACGATTTTTGGCCTGTGGTTGATGCTCCCAGCCACAGTAGGTGGCTCTGGATTCAACATCAGCAAATGGCTCGTCTTGCCGATCATCATCATCCTCACCGTGCAAATGTTGAAAATGTTGCCGGGGCAAATTCGCACCAACCTCAATCGCCAATATAAAATTTTTGGCAATAAGCACACTTGGGCGATGACGGTGATTTACACCATGACCTTCGGCTCATTCATTGGCTATTCCGCCGCATTTCCTCTCGCGATCAAAGTTATTTTTGGCTTCAGTCACGTTGTGGGCGCTGACGGCGTGATGACCCATACAACTCCAAATCCCGCAGGTCCGAATGCTTTGATGTATGCTTGGATCGGGCCTTTTATCGGCGCAGCGATTCGTCCGATTGGCGGCATGATCGCGGATAAATTTGGCGGCGCAAAAATTACGCAAATGATTTCGGTGGTGATGGTCGCCGGCGCAATCGGCGTGGCGCATTACATGAAATTGGCCTACGGATCAGCGACGCCAGAGCAATATTTCACGCCGTTTTTTCTTTTATTCTTGCTGCTATTTTTGGCGTCAGGAATTGGCAATGGCTCAACATTTCGAACTGTCGCCGTTGCTTTCGACAGAGAGCAAGCTGGTCCAACTCTCGGCTGGACATCAGCCGTCGCGGCCTACGGCGCCTTCATCATTCCGCAAGTCTTCGGTGAACAAATTTCCGCCGGAACGCCAGAGCGCGCCCTCTACGGCTTCGCCATATTTTACGTAATTTGCATCGCAATCAATTGGTGGTTCTACCTACGCCCGAATGCTTACATCCGTAATCCGTAATTATTACTCGGTCTAATCACCCTCCCCTTGAGGGAGGGTCGGAAGAGCGAAGCCAAACGGAGTTTGGCCTTTCGCGATCCGGGGAGGGGTGTGAGTTTGGCTCAAGTCTACAGCCAAACTCACACCCCTCCCCGAGTCAAACAGGCCAAACTCCGTTTGGCTGTTTTCCTCGACCCTCCCTCAAGGGGAGGGTGATTAGACTGAAAACTTAAAAAAGAAAAAGGAGCAAACAAAATGAGTCACATCCTCAACCGCCTAAACTTCTTCAAAAAAAAGCCGGAAAAATTTTCTGACAATCACGGCATCACCGTGAAAGAAAATCGTGATTGGGAGAAGGCCTATCGCGGGCGCTGGCAGCATGACAAAATCGTGCGCTCAACCCACGGCGTCAATTGCACCGGTTCCTGCAGCTGGAAAATTTACGTCAAAAACGGCATCATCACTTGGGAAACGCAGCAGACGGATTATCCGCGCACTCGTCCCGACATGCCAAATCACGAGCCAAGAGGATGCGCTCGCGGCGCTAGCTACTCGTGGTATTTATACAGCGCGGCGCGTTTGAAATATCCGCTGATTCGTGGTCGTTTGCTAAAATTATGGCAAGAGGCGAAGGCCGTCCATTCTGATCCGGTAAAGGCTTGGGAATTTTTAATGAGCAGCGAAAAATCGCGCGACAGTTACACAAAAACTCGCGGACTCGGAGGATTCGTGCGTGCCGGTTGGGATGAAATGAACGAAATCATTGCCGCTGCCAACATCTACACCATTAAAAAATATGGACCAGATCGCGTCGTCGGATTTTCTCCAATCCCAGCAATGTCAATGGTTTCCTACGCTGCTGGCAGCAGATATTTATCGCTCATCGGCGGCGCTTGTTTGAGTTTTTACGATTGGTATTGCGACTTACCACCAAGCTCTCCGCAAACTTGGGGCGAGCAAACTGACGTTCCTGAAAGTGCCGATTGGTATAATTCCAGCTTCATCATGCTTTGGGGTTCGAACGTTCCGCAAACTAGAACGCCAGACGCACACTTTTTCACCGAGGTTAGATACAAGGGCGCGAAGACAGTTGTTGTCACGCCGGATTACAGCGAAGCCTCGAAACTTTCCGACATTTGGCTTCATCCAAAACAAGGGACAGACGCTGCAATGGCGATGGCGATGGGACATGTGATCCTCAAAGAATTTCACCTCGAAAATAAAAGCGAATATTTCAAAGACTATTGCCGCTCCTACACCGACATGCCTTTCCTCGTTCGTCTCAAAAGAGTTGGCAACAGTTTCGTGCAAGAAAAATTAATCCGTGCCAATGATTTTGCTGACGATCTTGGCGTCGGAAATAATGCCGAATGGAAAACGATCGTCTTTGATTCGCTACGCAAAGATGTTTCGGTTCCGAATGGCTCGATCGGCGCCAGATGGAAAGAAAAAGGAAAATGGAATTTAAAATTGCGCGACCAAAGAGATGACAAAGAAATCTGGCCGCTGCTGACTTTGATCGAAGACAAAGACGAAGTTGTCACGGTGCAATTCCCTTATTTCGGCAATAAAGAGCATGCGCATTTTCACAGCACAGATCACGAAGGAATCCTATACCGCAACGTTCCCGTAAAGAAATTAAACCTCAAAGAAGGCGAAGTTTTTGTCGCAACAGTTTTCGATTTACTGATTGCCAATTACGGAATTGATCGCGGTCTTGGCGGTCAAGATGTCGCTTCTTCTTACGACGAAAATGTTCCTTACACTCCAGCTTGGCAGGAAGCGATTACTGGTGTGAAGCGTGAAAACGTAATCGCTGTCGCCAGAGAATTCGCCGAAAATGCCGATAAAACTCGCGGCAAATCAATGGTGATTGTCGGCGCTGGTTTGAATCATTGGTACCACATGGACATGATTTATCGCAGCATCATCAACTTGCTGATAATGTGTGGATGCGTTGGAAAGTCAGGCGGCGGTTGGTCGCATTACGTTGGCCAAGAAAAATTACGTCCGCAAATCGGATGGCAACCACTGGCTTTTGGCCTTGATTGGCACCGCCCGTCACGCCAAATGAACGGCACTTCTTTTTTCTACACTCACAGCGATCAATGGCGTTACGAAAAATTAAATTTGAACGAAATTTTATCGCCGACCGAGCATGATGAAAAATGGAAAAACATGTCGCTGATCGATTGCAACACGGCTTCGATCAAGATGGGATGGCTGCCTACAGCTCCGCAATTAGAAAAAAATTCACTCGAAATTTCTGCGCTCGCCAAGAAAGAAAATAAAACAGCGGCGCAATATTTGGCGGAAAAATTGCAAAACAAAGAGATCAAATTTTCCTGCGACGATCCGGATGCTCCCGTCAATTTCCCGCGCAACATGTTCATCTGGCGCTCGAACCTGCTTGGCTCCAGCGGTAAAGGTCACGAATATCTTTTAAAACATTTGCTCGGAACTCAACACGGAGTTTTGGGAAAAGATTTGGGTGAAGACGGCAAACAAAAACCAAAAGATGTGACGTGGCACGAAAAAGCTCCGGAAGGAAAATTGGATTTGTTGGTGACGCTTGATTTCAGAATGTCGACCACTTGCCTCTACTCCGACATCGTTCTGCCGACTGCATCTTGGTACGAAAAAAATGATCTAAACACTTCCGACATGCATCCATTCATTCACCCGCTTTCTGCTGCGGTGGATCCTGTTTGGGAATCGCGCAGTGATTTTGAAATTTACAAAGGTATCGCCAAAACATTTTCGGAGTTAAGTGTCGGACATCTCGGAGTTGAAGAGGATGTTGTGTTGACGCCAATCATGCACGACACCGCCGCCGAAATCGCGCAATATGCCGGAAAAAATTGGAGCAAAAATGAGTGCGAATTAATCTTCGGAGAAACCGCACCGTCTGTGACTGTGGTCGAAAGAGATTATCCGAATACTTACAAAAAATTTACTGCCCTCGGACCGCTTTTGAGCAAGCTCGGAAATGGTGGCAAAGGAATTTCTTGGGACACAAAAAACGAAGTAAAATTCCTTGGCGAGCTCAATGGCGCAGTGCTTGAAGAAGGCGTCAGCAAAGGAATGCCGAAGATTGAAACTGACATTGATGCCTGCGAAGTCATTCTGTCTCTAGCTCCAGAAACCAACGGCCATGTTGCGGTGAAGGCGTGGAAAGCGCTGGAGGAATTTACAGGATGCGATCACGTCCATCTGGCAGCGGCTCGCGAAGAAGATCAAATCCGCTACCGCGATGTTCAAGCGCAGCCACGAAAAATTATTTCTTCGCCAACTTGGAGTGGAATTGAATCGGAGCATGTCAGCTACAATGCCGGCTACACCAACGTTCACGAGCTTATCCCGTGGAGAACGGTGACGGGCCGTCAATCGCTCTACCAAGACCATCCTTGGATGATTGCATTTGGCGAAGCTCACTGCGTTTACAAACCACCGATCGACACCAAAACAATTTCGCCGATGCTCAAAAAAAATATCAAAAATGGGGGTGATCAGGAAAAGCACGTGGTGCTGAATTTTATCACGCCGCACCAAAAGTGGGGCATTCACAGCACCTACTCTGACAACCTTTTGATGCTCACTTTGAATCGGGGAGGACCGGTTGTTTGGATCAGCGAAATCGACGCTAAAAAAATTGATGTCGAGGATAATGACTGGATCGAGGCCTATAACGTGAATGGCGCTCTAACCGCTAGGGCAGTGGTCAGCCAACGTGTGCCAGAAGGAATGACTTTGATGTATCACGCTCAAGAAAAAATCATCAACGTCCCTGGCAGTGAAATGACGGGCTTCCGCGGTGGTATCCACAATTCTGTCACCCGAACTTGTCCGAAGCCAACTCACATGATCGGCGGCTACGCTCAGCTCTCCTACGGCTTCAACTATTACGGCACGGTAGGTTCGAATCGCGACGAATTCATCATCCTGCGAAAAATGAAAAAAATCGACTGGATGAATAATTACGAGGGAAAGGAGTAGGGGAAAAATATTCGGTCTAATCACCCTCCCCTTGAGGGAGGGTCGGAGAGCGAAGCCAAACGGAGTTTGGCCTTTCGCGATCCGGGGAGGGGTGTGAGTTTGCGACGAGACTTGGGCCAAACTCACACCCCTCCCCGAGTCATGAAGGCTAAGCTACCGCTTAGCTTCATTCCTCGACCCTCCCTCAAGGGGAGGGTGATTAAACCGAGAACACAAAACAACTCAGGAGCAAAAATGAAAGTAAGAGCACAAATCGGCATGGTGTTGAATCTGGATAAATGCATCGGATGTCACACTTGTTCAGTCACTTGCAAAAATGTTTGGACCTCGCGCAAGGGCGTGGAATATGCTTGGTTCAACAATGTCGAAACTAAACCCGGAGTTGGCTATCCGTCAGATTGGGAAAACCAAGGCAAGTGGGAAGGTGGTTGGGAGAGAAAAGAAAATGGCAAAATCGAACCAAAACTCGGCAGCAAAACCAGCGTCTTGAGCAAGCTTTTTGCCAATCCTGTTTTGCCTGAGATCGACGATTATTACGAGCCTTTCACTTTCAATTACGGCCATTTGCAAAATTCCAAAGAAGCGAAAACTCCGCCAACTGCAGAACCTGTTTCAGTGATCACTGGCAAAAGAATGGAAAAAATAAATGCCGGCCCGAATTGGGAAGAAATTATGGGCGGAGAATTTGCGAAGCGCAGCAAAGATCAAAATTTTGCGGAAGTAGAAAAAGAAATTTACGGACAGTTTGAGCACAGTTTCATGATGTATTTACCGCGTCTTTGCGAGCATTGCTTGAACCCTTCCTGCGTTGCTGCATGCCCTTCGGGAGCAATCTACAAACGCGAAGAAGACGGCATTGTTTTGATCGATCAGGATAAATGTCGAGGCTGGAGAATGTGCGTCAGCGCCTGTCCTTACAAAAAAATTTACTTCAATTGGCAAAGCGGAAAATCGGAAAAATGCACTTTTTGCTATCCGCGCATCGAGTCAGGTCAGCCAACGGTTTGCTCTGAAACTTGTGTCGGCAGAATTCGTTATTTGGGCGTGATGCTTTACGACGCTGACCGCATCGAGCAAGCTGCATCAATGGAAAAAGAAACTGATCTTTACGAATCGCAACTCGATATTTTTTTAGATCCTTTCGACAAAGACGTGATCAAGGCCGCGAAGGCTGAGGGCATTTCCGACAGTTGGCTCGAAGCCGCAAAAAAATCTCCAATCTACAAAATGGCAATCGATTGGAAAATCGCTTTCCCACTTCACCCCGAATATCGCACCTTGCCAATGGTGTGGTATATCCCGCCGCTCAGCCCAATCCAAAGCGCTGCAGAAGCTGGTGCAATGGGCATGAATGGCATTATCCCCGATGTTGAATCGCTGCGAATTCCGGTAAAATATTTGGCGAATCTTTTGACTGCGGGTGAAGAAAAACCTGTCACTGACGCGCTGAAAAAAATGTTGGCGATGCGTGCTTTTATGCGCAGCAAAACCGTCGACGGTGTGGTGAATGAGGAAGTGCTCGACAATGCCGGACTTACAATCGCACAGGTCGAAGAGATGTATCGCTACATGGCAATCGCCAATTACGAAGATCGTTTTGTCATTCCAACTTCGCACAAAGAATATGCCGAAAATACTTTCGATGCCTTTGACATGCGTTCCTCATGCGGCTTCAGCTTCGGCAATGGATGCAGCGGTGGTGATGAAACCGATCTCTTCGGCAAGAAAGGCGGCAGAAATTTATTTGGAGGCAAGTGATTAAAACTTACAAAATCCTTTCCATTCTCTTGAATTATCCGAGCGAAGAAACGCTGGAGATCCTTGATGATGTAGCGCAGGAATTGATCGAAGAAAAACTTCTCGATCAAAAAAATATCGCTGAAATTTCTGAGCTCGTCGCTTACTTGAAAAATAATTCACTGCTTTCTACGCAAGAAAATTACGTCGGATTGTTCGACAGAAGCCGTCCACTTTCCTTGCATTTATTCGAACATGTTCATGGCGAGTCACGCGATCGCGGTCAAGCCATGGTTGATCTGCTGGCACTTTACGAAGAAAAAGATTTCGAAATTGACGCCAAAGAATTGCCGGATTTTATTCCGCTATTTTTGGAATTTTTGGCGGTTAACGATTCGCAATCAGCTGCGGAATTACTCGGCGAACCAATCGATATAATCGCTGTAATCGGCGCCAGACTTCAAAAAAAATCCAGCCCCTACGCTGCGATTTTTTTTGCACTGGAATTTCTCTCGGCAAAAAAACCACGAAAAGTTTTTTTAGAAAAAATTGTCAGCAAAGAAGTTAGCAATGACGAGCTCGACAAAGAGTGGGAAGAGCGTCGCGTTGATTTTCTAGCCGCCGCTGATCCTGCTGCGACTTCGCAAGGTTCTTCATGTTCAACGCCACCCGCACAAAAAAAATCCGGCTGCGGGTCGGGGGGATGTGGGGGGTGT
>CAIYMZ010000037.1 GCA_903927415.1 uncultured Alphaproteobacteria bacterium | reverse complement strand
TTCTTCGTCAATTGTCAACGCGTCGCCCGCAACAATTTCTAACCGCTCACCGTAAAAATTTTTCAGCTCTTTCAGTGCCTCCAAACAGCGCTCATCTTTTTCAATCACAGTTAATTTTTTGGCGCCGGCATCGAGGATTGAACGCGTTAAACTTCCAGGTCCGGGGCCGATTTCCAGCACTTCGAATTCAGTTAAATCTCCCGCAGCGCGCGCGATTTTGTCGGTGAAATTTTTGTCTAGAATGAAGTTTTGTCCGAGGGATTTCTTGGCATCCAAACCGTATTTTTTAATTAGTTCGGAGGTGGTCGGGATGCCAAAATTCATGAGGATTAGAGAGTTTTTTCCGCTTCAACAAACTTGTATCCCAGCGCATCTGCGACCGCTTTGTAAGTGACTTTGCCGTCAATTACATTCAGGCCGTTTTTTAAATGAACATCGTCAAGCAAAGCTTTGGTGTAGCCTTTATTCGCCAGTGCCAAAGAGAAAGGCAAAGTCGAATTTTCGAGTGCTTGCGTTGAAGTTCTAGCGACCGCACCAGGCATGTTGGTGACGCAATAATGCACGACGCCGTCAGTGACGTATGTTGGATTGCTGTGCGAAGTTGGTTTGCTGGTTTCAAAACATCCGCCTTGATCGATTGAAATATCCACCATTACCGAACCTTTTTTCATTTTTTTGACGAGCTTTGCCGACACTAATTTTGGCGCCGCAGCTCCAGGAATTAAAACTGCGCCGACGACGACATCAGCTTCGACAACATTTTTTTCAATGTTCTCGATTGAGGCGTAGAGCACTTCCACAGAGTTTCCAAAAATGTCGCAGAGGTAACGAATGCGCGGCAAAGATTTGTCGAGAATCACAACTTCTGCGCCCATTCCGATTGCAACTTTTGCCGCGTTAGTTCCGGAAACGCCGCCGCCGAGAATTACAACTTTTCCGCGTGCAACTCCGGGAACGCCGCCGAGCAAGATTCCACGGCCACCTTGCGCTTTTTCCAAAGCTTTCGCTCCAGCTTGAATCGAAAGTTTTCCGGCAACTTCACTCATTGGTGCGAGCAATGGTAGCGAGCGATCAGCGGCGCTGACAGTTTCAAAAGCAATCGCGACGCAGCCCGATTTAATTAGCAATTTTGTCAATTCTGGTTCGGCCGCCAAATGCAAATAAGAAAAAATAATTTGGCCTTTGCGGATCAAAGCACATTCAGATTTTTGAGGCTCTTTCACTTTCAAAATCATTTGTGCTTTGCCGTAAACATCCTTGGCCGAAGCCACGATTTTCGCGCCTGCAGCGACATATTGAGCGTCAGCAAAATCGATTGCCGCACCGGCATTTTTTTCGACCAAAACTTGGTGGCCAGCATTGACCAATTCGCGCACGCCCGCTGGCGTTGCTCCAACGCGATATTCGTGATCTTTAATTTCTTTAGGAATGCCGATTAACATAATTTCTCCTGATTAATTGTTGATGTTGAAAATTTTGATTATCCCGCTCTCGGACGAGGTCAGGCTTGGGTGAAGCTCGTACTCAAATTGGAAAGTTTTTTGCGCGACTTCAAGTTCAGCGCTGAGATTTTTGCCTTTTAAAAACAGACAGTAGCCGTCTTTTTTCAGAAATTTTTTGCTGTAATTTAAAAGCTGATCGAGAGGCGCCAGAGCGCGCGAAACGATGCAATCAAATTCCATCGCCGCTAATTCTTCGAGCTTAGCTTGATGAACAAAAATGCGATTGGTCGAAAATAATTTAGCGCGACGCAAAAACTCAGATTTGCGAAATGCTTTTTCGATCAAATGAATTTCGCGCAACCCAAAAATTGATAAAATAATTCCGGGGAAACCAGCGCCAGAGCCGAGATCAGCGAATTTTGAATTTTTATTCGAAATGAAGCGCAGCAATTGTGCGGAGTCTAAAATGTGGCGTTCCCAAATATTTTCGATGGTGGATTTGCCGATGAAATTAAATTTTTCGTTCTCTTGCAAAAGTAACAAAACGAAATCTTCGAGATTTTTTATTTGTAACGGACTCACCTCGCAAAATTTTTTAATTTCGCTCAGCGCCGCGTTTTTTTTGATTTCGAATTGCATTGCTTTGGTATAGATTTCTAATGACGGATCTGGGTTTAAAATGAGGGCGCGCTTTTTAAAAAAGCCAAAAAACTTAGCAATTAAAAAACTAAAACTTGACGCGCGCTGCTCACAAATATAATTTTTTTAGGTTCATTATTCCTTAATAAATCTTCCAAAAAATATGAAAATTTCTGCAGAAGTTAAAAAAATTTTGTCGTGCTACGAAAGTGACAATGCTGGCACCAAAACCAACCTTGCCCGCATTTTGATGCATGGAAAATTGGGTGGAACTGGTAAGGTTGTGATCTTGCCGGTCGATCAAGGTTTTGAGCATGGACCTGACAGAAGTTTTGCTGTAAATCCTGATGCTTACGATCCACACTACCACTTCCAGCTTGCAATTGATGCGGGCTTGAACGCTTACGCCGCGCCGCTCGGCATGATTGAGGCCGGAGCTGATACTTTCGCTGGAGCAATTCCAACAATTCTAAAAGTTAATTCTTCCAACTCTTTGCATAATGGCGGAACTGCGCCACATCAAGCTACAACAGCTTCAGTGAATGATGCTTTGCGTCTCGGATGTTCGGCAATTGGTTTTACAATTTATCCCGGCTCTGACGCCGCTTTCGACATGTTTGAAGAAATTCGTGAAATGTCGGAAGAAGCGAAATCAGTGGGTTTAGCGACCGTCATCTGGTCTTATCCTCGCGGTGGTGATATTTCAAAAATTGGTGAAACCGCGATGGATATCTGCGCTTATGCAGCTCACATGGCTGCACTTCTCGGTGCTCACATCATCAAAGTGAAGCCACCAACTCCAGCGTTGGAAAATCTTGAAGCGATCAAGGTTTATGAAAAAGTTCAAATCCCAGTTGAAACTTTGGAGCAGCGCATTGCTCATGTGATGAAGGCAACATTCAACAATCGTAGAATCGTAGTTTTTTCTGGAGGTAGCGCTAAAGGTGAAACTGAAATTTACAACGAAATCCGTGAAATTTACAAAGGCGGCGCGAATGGTTCCATTATTGGTCGCAACACCTTTCAAAGACCAAGGGAAGAAGCGCTTTCGATGCTCGAAAATATCATCAAAATTTATCAGGGGAAATTTTAGAATCTTTCGCAAATCTAAAGATTCTGTCATTCCCGCGTAGGCGGGAATCCAGAAAAATAAATTCACTCTCGTTTTACCAACTGGATTCCCGCCTACGCGGGAATGACAAGAGAATGACATCGAGTATTCCATTCGTTTTTGTGTTCCCACTCCTCTCAATCCAAAACCTCTCCATCTCCTTCTCAAATCACCAAGTTGTCAGCAACTTCTCTCTCCAATTATTTCCTAAAAAAATCACCGCATTAATCGGCCAAAGTGGATCAGGCAAATCGCTCACGGCACTGGCGATTATTGGCTTGGTGCGTGGTGCGAAAATTGATGGAAAGATTTTATGGACCCCACAACAAGTGCGGGGTGACATTTGTAATGAGTATTACAAATATTGTCACCCCGCACTTGTTGCGGGGTCCATTGATTTACTACAACTCAACGAATCCGAGCTCTGCAAAATCCGCGGCAAAGAAATTGGTTTTGTTTTTCAAGATCCAAACACGTCTCTGAATCCGCTGCATAAAATCGGCAAGCAAATCTCCGAAGCGATCACGATTCACAATCCAAAAATTTCCAAAAAAAATCTCGAAAATCGCGTTAAAACATTGCTACGGATGGTCGATTTGGAATCGTTCAGCTCAAGGCTTGGTGACTATCCTCACCAACTTTCGGGAGGACAAAAACAGCGCGTGATGATTGCGATCGCGCTGGCAAATAATCCCAAAATTTTAATCGCCGATGAGCCGACAACGGCGCTGGATGTGCGGGTTCAGGATGAAATTCTAAATTTGCTTTTGCGTTTAAAAAATGAGCTTGGATTGGCGGTGTTGTTGATCACGCATAATCGGCGGATTGTGGAGAAGATTGCGGATGAAATAATAACGATTGGCGAAAGCCAATCGTTAGGCGATAGGCGTAAGGCGATAGGCGTAAGTCAAACTGATGTCTTCGGAGCGAGACGGGGTTTGCAACCCCGTCTCAACGTTCATGTCGACTCGCCAAAAATGAACATGAGGACGGGGTTACAAACCCCGTCCTGCAGCAGGGTCGAACTTGATGTCAAAAACCTCTCCGTACTCCTCAACAAAAAATCCATCATTTCCGACATAAATTTTTCTCTTCAATCGGGCCAAAATCTCGGCATCATCGGTGAAAGTGGTTCCGGAAAATCAACCCTCGCTCTCGCCTTGTGCGGCCTGATCCCATCGAGCGGCGAAATAAAATTCTTCAGCGAAAAAACTTGGCAAAAAGATGAAAAATTTCTGCGCCGCAACGTACAGATTATTTTTCAAGATCCCTTCTCCAGCCTTAATCCGCGCATGACAGTGGAAGAAATTATTGCGGAGGGGTTGGTGGTTCATGGACCCCGCAACAAGTGCGGGGTGACAAAGCACAAGTGCGGGG
>CAIYMZ010000036.1 GCA_903927415.1 uncultured Alphaproteobacteria bacterium | reverse complement strand
TTCCTAATTCCGATGAAAACAAAACCATCTCGCGCCTTCTCCCTTGTTGAGCTCTCAATCATAATCCTCATCGTTGGCATCATAATTGCTGGTGTTACGGAAGGATCACGCCTACTCAAGCAGATGCGTCTTAGCACTGCTCGTAACTTGACTACGAGCTCCGATATCCGATCAATTGAAAATATGATTTTGTGGCTTGATGCAACTTCAGAAACTTCCCTCACCACCGACTCTTCCGCTTTAGTCACAGCAAAAAGCAGCGGTGATCTAATCTACAACTGGGATGACCAAAATCCGCAAGTGCTTACAAGTGTGAAGCCTCGTTTTTCTCAAGCTACTTCTGGTGCACGTCCAACCTACACAGAGAATGGGATCAACAATATTCCGACTTTGTTTTTTGATGCCGCTGATGATGCAACTACTGGAAAGTCAATAGCCACGGCAGCTTACCAATCAATTTTAAATCCTGCGACATACACTTTATTCATTGTATTACGTCCAGTCTATAATGCGGCCGATACGACATATATCTTTAAAAATCAAAGCGGTAATTATGGATTCGCATTTTATAGAATCGCTAGTAGTAATAAATTTGCCCATGACGGTTATAACGGCACTGCCTCTATAGCATCTTCTGATCTTACGGCCTTCAGCTACAATACCCCATACATTTCAGCTATTTACACAAATGGCACTACTCAAGGCATATATCGCAATGGCACACTTCAAGATAGTGACAGCGTTGTCCACGCTCCAAGCACCTCCACATTTATAATTGGTTGCTTAGCTAGTGGCGTTACTAACTGTTTCGACGGCCATATCTCCGAAATCATCATGTTCGATCGTGTTCTATCCACCGAAGAAAGAGGCTCAGTGACGAAATATTTGGGCAAGAAATATGCGATTGCGGTGTCGTCGTAACTCGGAGTGACGAACTCCTCATGTTCAGTTCAAAAACTTTCCAATCTCAAACCTAAATCCCCGTAAAAATTCCTCGATTGGAATCGATTTTTTACCTTGGCGCTGTAAGATTGATGGCCTGATGATTCCATGTCCGCATTGAATCAAAAACTCCTTATCTAAAATTTTTCCAGCCACATTTTTGGTGGAATTTTTATCTAAAATTTTTGCTGAAAAAATTTTTATTTTTTCGCCATCATAATTAAAAAATGCTCCGAGCGATCCGTTTAGAGCTCGGATTTTTCGTTCAATTTCTTCTGCAGAAGATTCCCAATTAATCTCACATTCTGTTTTCTCAACTTTTTTAGCGTAAGTTGCTCGACTATCATCTTGCTTGGTCAAAACCACATCGCCATCACGCAATTTTTTTAAAGTTTTGACTAAAATTTCTGCGCCAATTTTTGATAATTTTTCCGCTAACTCGCTGTAAATTTCGCTGCCATTCAAAGAAAATTTTTCTGAGTAAATTATGTCACCGCTGTCAATGCCGCGATCCATTTTGATGATGTTGATACCAGTCTCAAAATCTCCTTCCATGATTGTGCGCTGAATTGGTGCGGCTCCACGCCATCTCGGCAAAAGGGAAGGGTGGATGTTGATGCAGCCAAATTTTGTGCCATCGAGAATTTCTTGCGGTAGAATAAGTCCGTAAGCCACGACCACAGCAAAGTCAGCTTGTAAATCCAAAAATTCTTTTTGCGCCATGGTATCGCGCAAAGTTTTTGGCGTGATGATTTTTAAACCATGTTGCAAAGCTAAATCGTGAATTGGCGAATTCTGCAATTTATGGCCACGACCAGCGATTTGTGGTTCGCGAGTATAGACCGCGACAATCTGAAATTCTGGATCAAGGATCAATTTTGATAAAGTTGGGCAGGCAAATTCCGGCGTGCCCATGAAGATGATTTTCATGAAAATTAGGATTTAAGATTTAGGATCAATGGTTTAGCTTTTCAGAGAATTTTGCCATTCAAAACCATCAATTCTAAATAATTTGAAAGTTCGTAATTTATTTTTTTCTGGAGTTCTTATAGCTTTTTTTGTGGCATTTTTTGATTTGCTCAGCAAAAGAATTATTTTTTCTATCCTAGAGCAGCAAGGAGTTACAAATCCAGAAATAAAAATCTTTGATTTTTTTTCTTTGGTTTACGTGTGGAATCGCGGTGTCAGTTTTGGCATGTTTAATCACATCAAAAACAGCCACATTATTTTTTCAGCGATTCAATTTGTGATCATCGTAATTCTTTTTTTCTGGCTTTATCGCAACCAAAAACTTCATTTTGTTTATGCGCTTGGATTGATAATTGGCGGTGCTTTCGGCAATTTGATTGATCGCATTAAAAATGCTGCAGTGGCGGATTTCTTAGATTTCCACATCGCCTCTTATCATTGGCCAGCCTTTAATTTAGCTGATTCATGTATTTTTATCGGTGTCATGATTTTGCTTTTTGATGAGGTAATTTTTAAAAAAAATGAAAAATAAATTTCTCAATATCGCCATTTTTAATTTGATTTTTTTAACCTGCTCTTGTGCCGGGAAAAAGGATGATCCATTAATTGTTCCGCCAAATTTTTCCGAAATGCCAGATCCAAACAATCCAGAAAAACCAACTGTCGCAAGTGAGGAAGCAAATGTTGCTCGATTGAAGGAGTTGTTGCTGAAAAGCGACTAATAA
>CAIYMZ010000035.1 GCA_903927415.1 uncultured Alphaproteobacteria bacterium | reverse complement strand
GAGTATGAGTTGTCACCCCGCACTTGTTGCGGGGTCCAGTTGTAAAAGATCGGTTTCTTGAATCAGTTTCAAGTATATACCAAAGCCACTTCAAACTTGAACAAACCGATTTTAAAGCTCGCAATGACGAACTAAAAAATTGAGGTCGACTTCTTCAGGTTTGAAGGAGCCTTGGTATAGAAATCCAAAATCCTAAATTCTAAATTCCCCATGTTCCTCAAGCTAACAGTCTTTCTCCCGCTTTTCGGCTTTTTATTTTCCGGAATTTTTTCGCGAATTTTTCCGAAAAATTTTGCCGATAAATTCGCGCAGTTTTTTTCTTCCGCTTTGTTGATCATCTCCGCGATCTGCGCTATTCTTGTCTTCGCCGATGTTCACCAAAATAAAATTAATGAAACCGTCACGCTAATCAGCTGGATTTCTTCCGGTGATTTTTCCGCCAATTGGTCGCTGAAACTCGACTCGCTCACTGCAATCATGCTCGTCGTCGTCACTGTAGTTTCTAGCCTCGTCCATGTTTATTCTATCGGCTACATGCATGAAGATAAGTCGATCGCGCGCTTCATGTCCTACCTTTCACTCTTCACTTTTTTTATGCTGGCGCTGGTTACAGCGGATAATTTTGTTCAACTTTTTTTTGGTTGGGAGGGAGTCGGCGTAGCCTCATATTTGCTGATCGGATTCTGGTTTAAAAAACAATCTGCAAATGCGGCGGCGATGAAAGCTTTCATCGCAAACAGGGTTGGAGATTTTGGCTTAATCCTCGCTATCGCCTTGATTTATCTGACTTTCGGCACTGTTGAATATGCCAAAGTTTTTGCCGAGGTTGGAAATCATTTGAGTGATAAATTCACACTTTTCGGCAGCGAATTTAGTTCGATCGATGCGATTTGTATTTTGCTTTTCATCGGCGCGATGGGTAAGTCGGCACAGATTGGGCTTCACGTCTGGCTTGCTGATGCGATGGAAGGTCCTACTCCAGTTTCCGCTTTAATTCACGCTGCGACGATGGTGACGGCGGGAGTGTTTTTAGTTGCGCGCTGTTCGCCAATTTTCGAATTTTCTGAAATCGCGCTTACAATGGTGACTTTGGTCGGAGCCACGACAGCACTGTTCGCCGCAACAATCGCTCTCACGCAAAATGACATTAAAAAAATCATCGCTTACTCAACTTGTTCGCAACTTGGCTACATGTTTTTTGCTTGCGGAGTTTCTGCTTATTCGGCAGCGATTTTCCATCTCGCAACTCACGCCTTCTTCAAAGCTTTGCTGTTCTTGGGCGCTGGCAGTGTGATTCACGCGATGCATCACGAACAAGATATTCAAAAAATGGGGGGATTGTGGAAAAAAATTCCAATCACTTGTGCCCTGATGTGGATTGGCTCGCTGGCACTGGCAGGCTTTCCGCCATTCGCCGGATTTTATTCCAAAGATGTGATTTTGGAGGCGGCTTTTATGTCCGAAAGTCACTTCGGAAAATTGGCCTACGTGATGGGAATTGCCGCAGCATTTTTAACCGCTTTTTATTCTTGGCGCTTGTTGTTTCTCACCTTTCACGGCAAGAGCCGCGCCGATCGCCACACTTTTTCTCACGCGCATGAATCACCACTTTCAATGCTGATTCCACTTTTTCTTTTGGCGATCGGATCAATTTTTGCCGGCGTGATTGGCGCAAAAATTTTTCACATGGTTTCCCCTGGGGTTTCCCCCGGGGTTTCCCCTGGGGTTTCAGCGGAAGGAAATTTTTTCGACGGTGCAATTTTTGTCGCCGAAGCAAAGCGTGGGCTGCTCGAAGGAAATTCACCACTCGCCATTTTTAGTAAAAATTTCGCCGCTAATCGTCGGAATTTTGGCAATTTCTTTGGCTTACATTTTTTACATCAAAAAAACTGACTTGCCTAAAAAATTGTCCGAGGCCGCAAAAACACTCTACAAACTCTCTTTCAACAAATGGTATTTCGACGAAATTTACGAAGTTGTTTTAGTGAGACCGAGCAAAAAACTCGGTGATTTTTTGTGGAGAATTATTGACGTGAAATGCGTCGACGGCGTTCCAAATGGTGCTGCCGCTTTCTGCAAAATAATGGCCGGCAGAGTTTCAAAATTACAAACTGGCTACATCTTCCACTACGCGCTGTGGATGGTTCTAGGTGTGATCGCGATTGGATTTTTCCTCATCTCTTCCCTCAAACATTTAGTGGCTTCTTAAGTCGATGGATCAAAAAAAATTACGCGATTGTCTCGGACTCTTTTCAACCGGCATTATCATTGCTTGCGCGCGTAAAAAAAACTTTCTTGCTAAAACTTTTTTCGCTGAAAAATTTTTCGCTGACAAAAAAATCGTCAAAAAATTTGAAGAATTTTGGCAAAGTTTTTTGCAGGAAAATTCTTTCGCGCAGAAGCTTGGAAAAAAATTCTCTGATCGAAATTTTTTAGGAAAAAATTTTAGCAACAAACTCAAAAAAATCTTCGCCGACGAATTTTTCGGCATCACCATCAATTCATTTTCTTCGGTTTCATTGCAGCCGGCACTGATCTCATTTTGCGTCGATAATGAATCGGCAAATCTCAAACTTTTTAAAAAGAATCGTTATTTTTCTCTCAACGTTTTGAGTCAAGAACAGCAAGGCTTAGCTAATGCTTTTGCGACGCCAAAAAATACTCAAAAATGGGAAGTGGAGCCATATTTTTTTGGTCAAAAAGGCAATCCGATTTTTCAAAATTCTTTGGCATTTTTTGAATGCAAAAGACATCGCGTAATCAAATGCGGAGATCATCACATCATCATCGGCGATGTTTTGGATTTCGGCAAAATTAATGACAAAGAGCCGTTAATTTATTATCGTAGCAAATATGCTTCATTGCAGAAATAAATTTTTTCTTCTTGCTGCCTTTCTGCTCATAGCCTCATGCGCTGTTACAAAATCGATGTGGGACAAAAAATACAATGAAACTTTCCGCCAATTTTTAGTCAGCAAAGACGGTCAATATGTGGTTTTTCTCGGCAAAAATTATCACTATATTTTCACTGACAATTTAAGTGCGATCAAAGAATTGCTGCTGTGGCAAAATAGAAATCTTTTATTCATCAACATCGAAAAAACTTTTTTAAAACTTGATCTGCAAAATAACGTCACTGGACATGCGGTGATTGAAAGTTTTTTTAATAAATTGCCGCGTGCTGATTACGAATTTTTACGATCACTGGGTTTTAGAAGCGAAGATGGAAACGCTTTGTCGTTGAAAATAAATTTAGTTGGTAAGCGTTATTTGCCACGGGATGATATTGGTGAATATCTGCCAATGCTTGATCGCACTTACATCGTTCCAGTTCACTATTCTTCAACTTTCTGGAGTAAAGTGGGAAAGGTGGCGCTAACCCCAATCACTGTTGCTGCAGATGCTACGATTCTGATTGGAAAAATTGTGCTACAGCCTTTTAGGGGAAACTAGTTAACGACGTATATCCGCCGCAACAGATCGCGCGAAAGTCAGTCGCAGCGCATTCAGAATCGCAACAACATCGATGACCTCTTGCAGCAACGCACCGAACACCGGACTGATTAATCCTGCAGCAGCGAATCCCATTCCGATCAAGCTAAAAAACATTCCGCCAATCGCACTTTGCAGTGCAATTTTTCGCATTGATTCACTGATGTGAATGAGTTCATCAACTTTGGCTAAACTACTCTCCATGATTACAGCGCCAGCGGCTTGCGAGGTGACGGCGCTATTTTGTCCGAAGGCAATTCCGACTGTTGCGGCCATCAAAGCTGGGGCGTCATTGATGCCGTCGCCCATGAATAAAGTTGATGCTTGTTTGGCCTCGTGATGCACGATCGCAACTTTTTCTTCTGGAGTTTGTCCAGAATAAACATTTTTTATTTCTAGCAGTGAGGCGAGATAGTTAACTTCCGAATCACGATCGCCTGACAGCAAAATAATTTTTTTGAAATTGTGATTGGGCGCGAGGTGATTGATGAAAGAGTGGCTCTCGGTGCGCGGCGTGTCACGAAAATGAAAAAGTGCGGCTGGTTTTTGATCGATTAAAATTACGCATTCGAGGCCATGTTCAAGCGGTGGAAGTCCAATAATTTCTTTGCGGCTAGTAACAGAAATTTCGTGATTTAAAACCTTACCAATCAAGCCATGTCCTGCTTTCTCGGCAACATTTTCTGATTCTAAAAGTTCAATTTTTTCTTTTTGTGCTGCGTTTAAAATTGCTGCAGCAAGTGGATGACGCGAGTAGCGCTCAAGGCTGGCAGCCATTTGTAAAGTTTTTGTGCGCGAAAAATCACCGAGTAAAATAATTTTTGTTAATTCCGGTTGGCCACAAGTTAGCGTGCCGGTTTTGTCGAAAATGGCGGTGGAGCAGGTAGGTAGCCGTTCGAGAACGGTCGGATCTTTGATGATGATGCCGTGACGTGCAGCAATCGAAATGGCGCTGATGATGGTGATGGGGATGGCGATCAGCAGTGGGCAAGGTGTGGCGACGACGAGCACTGCCAAAAATTTTGTCAAACTGCCGCTAAAAAAAAGTGTAGCTAAGGCGAAGGTAAGAGCGATTGGCGCAAAAATCGCACCGATTTGATCGCCGAGTCGACGTAGTTTTGGACGTTGCTGCTGTGCGTCTTTCATCACTTCAACAATTTCGGCATAGCGTGAATCTTGCGGTAATTTTTCGGCGCGTATTGTTAAAACTGATTCACCATTGATTGAGCCAGAAAGCACATTCGAACCGATAGTTTTTGAGATTTGATATGGCTCGCCGGTGAGATAGGATTCATCCATTGCGCCAGAACCTTCAATGATTACGCCGTCAACGGGACAAGTTTCGTGCGGATAAATTTCGAGCAAATCGCCAATTTTTATTTTTTCAGCAGCAACATCTTCGACATTTTTTTCGCACCTTAAATGAACTGTGGTCGGCATACGCTTCGCTAGAGCTTCTAAGACAAAAGATGCTTTGCGCGTGGCATATTCCTCTAAAGCTTGACCACTGGCTAGCATCAAAACAATTAAAGTTGCGGTCAAATACTCGCCAAGAAAAACCGCGACGATGAAGGCGATGAAGGCAAGCAAATCTGCTCCTAAATTTTTGTTGAGCGCGCGAATTACGATTTGAAAAAGTTGCGGCAAGCCGCCAACGGCAATGATTGCGAAAAGTGGGAAGTTAGAAACTTTTTCATCCAAAAAAAATTTTAAAAAAAAATGCAACGCGATTGCGACAATGCAAGCAAGCGATAGAAGTGCTTGTCGCCTGGATTGGGATATGGATGAGTAAAAATTATTCCAGAGATTTTTTGTCATTTTTAGTGAAGCGCTGAATTGCGTAATTCATTTTTACATTCGCGCCAGTTTGGCATGAAGCTATCCATGTGAGAAAAAAATTTTTTATTGTGCTTGCGTTCGAGTAAATGAACCATTTCATGAGCGATTAAATATTGCAAACATACTAGCGGTTTTTTGGCTAATTCTAAATTTATCCAAATACGCTTTGCCTTGGGATTGCAAGTTCCCCAGCGCGTCTTCATTTTTTTAATTCTGAATTCTTTTACCGTTACATTCATCTTTTTTTCGAGAACAGAAATAAAT
>CAIYMZ010000034.1 GCA_903927415.1 uncultured Alphaproteobacteria bacterium | reverse complement strand
CCTAATCACCGGCATCACCGGCATGGTTGGCTCACATCTTGCTGACTTTTTGCTCCAAAATACCGACTGGGAAATTTACGGAATGTGTCGCTGGAGAAGTCCACTTGACAACCTCTCTCACCTGATCGAACGCATTAACAAAAAAGATCGAGTTTATTTGCTTTACGGTGATTTACGCGATTACATCTCGATTCATGACGTGATGAAAAAATCTAAGCCCGACTACATTTTTCACTTGGCAGCACAAAGTTATCCGCAAACTAGCTTTGAATCTCCGCTCGATACTTTTGAAACTAACATTCAGGGCACAGCGCGCGTTTTGGAAGCGGTGCGAAAAATGCCAGAATTAAAGCCGGTGATCCATGTTTGCGCCTCAAGTGAAGTGTTCGGACGTGTGCCCAAAGAAAAATTGCCGATCGACGAAGAATGCACATTTCATCCCGCTTCGCCATACGCCATTTCAAAAGTCGGAACTGATTTGGTTGGTCGCTATTACGCCGAAGCTTACGGGCTGAAGGTGATGACTACGAGAATGTTCACGCATACCGGTCCAAGACGCGGTGACGTTTTTGCGGAAAGTACTTTTGCCAAACAAATCGCGATGATTGAAAAAGGATTAATTCCACCAGTTGTAAAAGTTGGAAATCTTGATTCGTTGCGAACTTTTGCTGATGTACGTGATGCCGTGCGTGCTTACTACATGCTGGTTACGGTGAATCCGATCGCGGGAGAATATTACAATATCGGTGGAACTTTCAGCTGCACAATTCGTGAAATGCTCGATTACCTAATTTCGATTTCGACGATGAAAGGCAAAATTAAAATCGAAACCGATCCAGAAAGATTGCGTCCGATTGATGCTGATCTGCAGGTTCCTAACACGGCAAAGTTTGAAAAGCACACTGGCTGGAAACCTGAAATAAAATTTGAGCAAATCATGCAAGACCTGCTTTACTATTGGCGCGTAAGGGTTGGGAATGGTGAAAAATTTTTAACGAGATAGGGTTCAATTTAAATTTGTTATATCAGAATGGAAGTTGGGACTTTTTTTATAAAAAAATTTTATGAGTAATTGATAAGAAGCTATTTTTTTTCTAGTGATATGCAAAACCAATTTCTCATCCGTTCCCGCTCACCGCTTCGCCTCGGTCTTGCTGGTGGCGGGACAGACATGGAGCCATTTTATTCCAAACATGGCGGCTGTGTTTTGAATGCAACGATTGATCTTTACGCTTGCTGTACAATCAAGCCAAAAAATGACGGTAAAATTCGTTTTGTGGCGTCGGACATCGGTGAAGAATTTGAAAGCGAAATTACGGATTACCTTGAGCCAGTTGGCGCTCTTAAGCTGCACAAGGCGGTTTACAATCGCATCGTTAAAAATTTTCACGGAGGCAAACCGCTCGGTGCTTTTAAAATGGAAACCTATTGTGACTCACCTCCCGGCTCTGGACTTGGCTCCTCCTCAACTCTCGTGGTTTCAATCATCAAGGCCTATGTTGAATGGCTCTCGATTCCATTTGGCGATTATGACATCGCACATCTGGCTTACGAGATTGAGCGTCAAGATTTAAAAATGAAAGGTGGCAAACAAGATCAGTATGCCGCGACATTTGGCGGCGTTAACTTCATGGAGTTTTATGAGAATGACAAAACCATTATTAATCCACTGAATGTGAGGCGCTGGATTTTATCTGAACTTGAGCAATCTTTGGTTTTATTCTACACCGGCGTGTCTCGTGAGTCGAGCAACATTATCAAAGAGCAAAGTAAAAATATCGAAAATAAAGCTGGCAACACGATTGAAATGATGATGGTAATTAAACAAGAGGCCTATGACATGAAGGAGGCTTTGCTAAAAGGTGATTTACGCGCAATGGCTGACTCAATGTGTCGCGGCTGGGAAGCAAAAAAAGCTTCTTCAACAAAAATTTCCAATTCCAACATCGACCGCATTTACAGCGTGGTAATGAATGCCGGCGCAATGGCTGGAAAAATTTCGGGAGCTGGTGGTGGAGGGTTCATCATGTTTCTTGTTCCGCCGTCAAAAAGAATGAAAATTTTACGACTTCTCGAGCAGGAAAAAGTTGGTCGCACCATGCCTTGTCATTTTGTTGACGATGGTTCGCAAAGTTGGAGAATTAACAAATAAACATGAAAAATTACATCATTTCTGAATTCACAAAAACCCGCGAATTATTTGAAAAAATTTTGACGGACGAAGTTCTGCAAAAAAATATCGAAATCGTGGCTAGGGTTGCAGTGCATGCTTTAAGGAGTGAAAAAAAAATTATGTTTTGCGGCAATGGAGGTTCTGCTGCCGACTCGCAACATTTAGCAGCTGAATTGGTGAGCAAACTTTTCTATGATCGTCCAGCTTTGAATGCGATGGCTTTAAGCGTTGACACATCTGCTCTAACCGCAATTGGCAATGATTACGGATTCCTACATTCTTTTTCACGCCAAGTGAACGCAGTTGGAAATGAAGGCGATGTTTTAATCGGAATTTCAACATCAGGCCGCAGCAAAAATATCGTCGAAGCGATGAAAACAGCGCGGGCAAAAAAAATCATCACTGTTGGATTTTTAGGAAAAGATGGCCGCGATGTCGGAGAAATCTCTGATTACCAAATTAACATTCCTTCCGATGAAACGCCAAAAATTCAAGAAGGTCACATTGCGTCAGGCCACATAATTTGTGCTTTGATCGAAGAAGAAATTTTCGGCGCAACTCACAATCCAAGTCGAAAATAATGCAGGCAATAATTTTAGCTGGTGGGTTTGGAACTAGGCTGCAAGCGGTTGTAAAAGATGTCCCAAAACCGATGGCCGATATTTCTGGTAAACCATTTTTAGTTTATTTGTTGACAAGTTTGCAAAGTTACGGTGTTAAAAATGTTGTGATCTCGGTTGGATATTTGCAGGAAAAAATCATCGAATATTTTGGTGATTTTTATTTGGGAATGAGCATTGCTTATGCAAGAGAAGACAGGCCTTTAGGAACTGGCGGTGCAATAAAAACTTCGCTAAAATTTATCGATAAAAAAAAACCAGTAATTGTGATTAATGGTGATACTTTTTTGCAGATTGATTACAAAAAATTATTAACATTTTACCAAGAAAAAAAATCACAACTCACCATGGTTTTGCGTGAAGTTGCTGATTGTGGCAGATATGGGCGTGTAGTTGTGGATGATGATTGCGTTATCAGTTTCGAAGAAAAAAGTTCAGAAAAAAAATCCGGCTTCATTAATGGTGGAATTTACGTTTTAGATCCAAAAATTTTTGAGGAATTTTTTCTGCCAGAAAAATTTTCTTTCGAGACAGACTTTCTGATGAGGTGCCTTCCGAAGCTACAGCCAAAAGCATTTATGGTTGATGAATATTTCATTGACATCGGCATCCCAGAAGATTTTTTTCGTGCGCAAATTGAACTTCCAAAATTACTTACGACTAAACGCAAAGCACTGTTTCTAGATCGCGATGGCGTGATTAACATCGATCACGGACATGTTTTTGAAAAAGAAAAATTCGAGTTTGTTGATGGAATTTTTGATTTGTGCAAACAAGCGCAAGAGCGAGGTTATCTTCTAATCGTGGTTACAAACCAAGCTGGCATCGCCAAAGGTTTTTACAGCGAAGAGCAATTTTTGGAATTAACAAAATGGATGGAAAATGAATTTCAAAAACGTGGCATAAAAATTACCAAAACTTTTTATTGTCCATTTCACAGCGAAGCAAAAATTGAGAAATATCGCCAAGATTCTTTCGATCGAAAACCTAATCCTGGTATGATTCTAAGGGCGATAAAAGAATTTAATCTTGATCCAAAAAAATCGGTGATGATTGGCGATAGGGAGACGGATATAGAGGCAGCAGATGCAGCAAAAATCAGTAAAAAATTTTTAGTAATCGCAAATCGACTTCCATCCGTTTCTAGTTTTTAGAAACCAACTTTCTTCTCACGCCTACTTCTTAGTAATGTTTTGATGCAGTAAAAGATGAATTTAAAAAAGCCGCTTTCTTTTGTTCCAAGTGCAAAATTTTTTGAACCCAATCCCCACTCTTTTTGTTTAAGATATTTTATCGCAATCATTGCGCGATATTTTTTAATCCATCTTTTAAAAGTTTTTTTCCAGATTTTTGGTAGATCAAACTCGGAAGAATTAAGAAATTTTTTAGCGATAAAAACTCTGTCCTCATAAAGTCTAATGCGGTTTTTTATGTTGCTTGAAAATGTCAAAGAATTGTCGTGAGAAACATAGTTGTAACCTACGTAATCGATAATTTTATTTTTGATTCCTTTGAGAGTGAATCTGATCAGATATTCCAAATCATTGCTGATAAGAACCCGACCAACATCGTCAGTTGTTAGCGGAAAACCATATTTGTAAAATAAATCTTTTTTTAAAAACCTAGTATTCGCGCCAAAAATTTGGATGACACTATCTCTCTCCAAAATTGCATCTTGAGCTCGCGTTTCTTCGATAATTTTTTCATTTTTTATTACTCTGAAGCGCAAGGAAACCGCATCCAAATCTGGATTGTCGCGGAAAGTTTCCCCAACTTTTTTAAGAGTTTCTTTTTCGTAAAAATCATCGGCATTGAATAATCCAATAATTTCTCCAGTAGCTCTTTTGATACCCTTAATGTATGCAACAACATTGCTGTTATCATCTTCGCTCTCGAAGTGGGAAATGTGATTCCGATATTTTTTGATGATGTCCAAGGTGCCATCGGTTGAGGATCCATCAATGACGATATATTCTAAGTTTGGATAATTTTGATCAAGCAAGCTCTTTATGGCTTTTTCTAAACTACCGACGGAATTTTTTACCGGAGTAATGATCGATATTTTAGGAAGATTTAAATCGCTGGTCATTGCTTTTTATTTTGTCTTTATCGAGTGTGGCACTTTACTGTTGTGGCTTTAGGGCAAGGGTGGCGCACGCT
>CAIYMZ010000033.1 GCA_903927415.1 uncultured Alphaproteobacteria bacterium | reverse complement strand
GTAAGCCTCCACACACTTTTTCGCATCTTCCGACATTTCTTCCTGCGGCGGTGCATCGGGTGTAGCTTCTTTTTTCACGCCCATATTCCTAGTGACGTAGAGAAATCCTGCTGCCAGTGCCCAACCGGCTGGACCAGCGGCCAAAGCCAGTATTAAAGCAGCGGTGCCTTTAGCGACAGCGGCGGCTGTTGCTGTTGCGTCAGCTTCAGAGTCATGATCAGCAGCGCTTGCTGGTGTGGCAACTGCTGCGGAAGTAGGAGCGGAAGCAGTCGCTGCAGCTGCTGGAGCGGGAACGGATGTAGTCGTTGCAGCTGCTGGAGCGGGAACGGATGTAGTCGTTGCAGCTGCTGAAGCTGCAACTTCTGGGGAGGATTGAGATGTAGAGGTTGCTTCGGCTTTTTCAACTGCAGCTTGAAGTATTGGGATTACGAACGAGTTCGCACCTTTGTGAGCGGCATCTTGTAGCGGCTCACTGATTTCTGTATCAACTTCCACAGCACCACAAGCTTCTATGATTTTTTGATTAGTTTTATCCGTATCACGAGCATCAGAACTTTTTAGAAAAGAAAATTTTTCTGACACTTTTTTGAGGGCGGCGGTTTTATCTTTCTCTTCAACTCCATCTCCATTTGCTGCTAAAATTCCTTTGCATATCGCAGCAAAAACTTGCAGAGCTGGATCAGCTACTCCCTTCTGAGCTTCGTCGATTTTCTCCGCTAGACCACTATCTCGTGCGTTTCCAAGAATAGCTTGAATAGCAGCGTAAGCTGATTGTGGAGTTTTGGCTGAAGGTGGGGATGGGGGTGCGACTGCATGAGCTGGTGGTGGTGATGATAGACCAAGTAAATCTGCTTCTGGAACGAGAGGTGTTGGTGTAGCAGCGGAAGGAGGTGGAGGTGGTGGGGGAGATATAGGGTCTTTGGAAGCGGTGCCAAAAAATGAGCTCCACGCCGCCACAGTAGGATCTGCGGATGCTGCTGAGGAAGCTGCGGCTGCAGCCCTGGCAGCGGCTGCCCTGGCATCTACCTCAGCCTTATCCGCTGCTGCCTTCTCCGCGGCTGCCTTCTCCACTGCCGCCTTCTCCAATTCACCAAGAGTAGGCTTTTTAACGGCGGCGGGAGCGGGAACGGTATCCTTCACTATTTTGAGGTCACCTTCCTTCCACTCTAAGTCGGAAAAAGGATCTGGACTAGAAGAATCTTTACTAGGAGTAGAAGGCTTGGCCATTGTTATTCAGAATTTAAATTGAAGAAAAAAATTGGTGGGTGGTAGAAGACTCGAACTTCCGACCTCTACGATGTCAACGTAGCGCTCTAACCAACTGAGCTAACCACCCCCACTACTAACCCATTCAAGTTGAAGATACCGATTTCCTTTTCAGCTTTCTGGACCCCGCAACAAGTGCGGGGTGACACTGAGTATGAGGGTGACACTGAGTATGAGTTGTCACCCCGCACTTGTTGCGGGGTCCGGTTGTAAAAGATCGGGTTCTTGAATCAGGCTTTGGTATATTTTATAATTTTTTTTGAGAAAATTTAAACGGACTCAAAAAATTATGAATGAAGAATCAAGAATTGCAAAGAGACTGTTAAATTTTTGATGGATTATCCCATAAAAAAACAAAAAGGCATAAGATGCTTATCACAAATCTACATTTTTAATTCCAAATTTTATGAAAAAAGCAATCCTGCTACTCAGCGGTGGACTTGATTCCGCTACCGTTCTTGCAATCACTAAAAAATTAGGTTTTGAAATTTATGCCTTGAGTTTCTCTTATGGGCAACGTCACGGAATCGAGATAGAGTCAGCAAAAAAAATAGCCGAGAAATACAGCGCCAGAGAACATAAAATCGCCAAAATCGATTTAAGAATTTTCGGCGGCTCAGCATTAACTGACGAGATTGATGTTCCAAAACAATTTAAATCACCCCCCATCCACCTAAATAGTGGGAGGTCACGCCTCACTTCGCTTCGCGATGACTTCGTTACCAACGAAACATTGAGCTCTCGAATCCCCCTCACCTACGTCCCTGCCCGCAACACCATTTTCCTCTCTTACGCTCTAGCCTACGCCGAAGTGGTCGGCGCTTTCGATATTTTTATCGGCGTCAATGCAGTTGATTACAGCGGCTACCCCGATTGCCGTCCGGAATTTATTAAAACTTTTGAAAATTTAGCTGATTTAGCAACCGCCGCCGGCGTTGAAAATAAAGGCCGCTTCAAAATTCACGCGCCTTTGATGTCGATGGGGAAAAAGGAAATTATTGAGGAAGGAATTCGGCTTGGAGTCGATTATTCACAAACCCATTCTTGCTACGATCCAATTTTTAAGGATGAGGAAATTTATGCTTGCGGTGAGTGTGATTCTTGTCGATTGAGACTTGCGGGGTTTAGAGCGGCTGGGGTAAAGGATGTAATAAAATATATTAAAAATTAATGCGTGTCATCCTTGACGCACAGCACCGAGGATGACGAAAAATCCAATAAAAAAGCCTCCGAAGATTTCTCCCCGGAGGCTTTTTTATTTCTTCCAAAAACAAGCTACATGTTTTCAGAAATGTATTTCACGGCATTGCCGACATTGACGATTTTTTCTGCAGCTTCGTCAGGAATTTCGATTCCGAATTCTTCTTCGAAAGCCATAACTAGCTCAACTTGATCCAAACTATCTGCACCTAAATCATCGATGAAATTTGCAGTTTCGGTAACTTTTGCTTCTTCAGCTCCCAAATGATTGATGATGATTTTTTTAACTCTGTCAAAAATCTCGTTATTGTTGGTCATAAAAATTAAGATTGGTTGATAAAAAGGGTTTGAAAAAATGTGCTTGGAACTTCTAAAAAAGTTTGGGAAGCGCGGCAACCTAATTATCGGAATTTAAATAGCAAATATAAAACTATAAAACCCTTCAAAACCAGCGCTATCGTGGCTTCACGCAAATATTTTTATTGAGTAATCGCCATAATTTGATGATAAGAATTTGCCGATTTTCCACCATTAAAAAATGGTAAAAAACCAAAAAATTTATCAAAAAATTTTCCATCTTTTTTAGTAATTTCAACTTCACGAACTGATAATTTTTTTACGTCAATTTTGTTTGTGCTGAGATAAAAAAGTGCGTCATCTTTTCCTCCAATTTTGTCAATGAGCCCAACTTGTAGAGCTTGTCTTCCGGTAAAAACTCGACCATCAAAAATTGTGTCGGCAAATTTTTTGTTGAGCCGCTCCCCTCTTCTCTCGCGCACTAAATCAGCAAAAAACTGGTAAGAATCAAAAATTGATTCTTTGATGACTCTATCAACCGATGGATTGGATTTTTCAAATGGAGATGGGCTGCCTTTGAGTGGAGATGATTTGTAAGTATTAAACTTAACACCAATTTTGCTGGCTAAATCAGTAACCTCCGGTGATTCCATCAACACACCAATTGAGCCAGTTAAGGTGCCATTACGAGCAATGATGTAATCTGATGCGACCGCTGCCATGTATCCACCGGATGCAGCAACCGAACCCATCAAAACCACCATCAGTTTTTTTGCAGCAATAACTCGCAGATCATCAAACAAAATCTCGCTACCAACGATGCCGCCGCCGGGACTATCGATATTGACGATCACTGCTCTGACTGCATCGTCTTCCGCAACTTTTTTGAGAATCTCGCTACGAAAATCATCTTCAAAAATTACACCTTCGATTTTGATATTGGCAATGTAATCGCCCTCCATCACATCACCTGATAAGCCAACGCCAAGTAGTAGCTTCAAACTTATCAACAAAGAAAAAATGCCGAACAAGAGTGCGACATTTTTCCATTTGTGAACTTTATTTTTGAGATAAACCAGCGCGGCTAGATTGTCTGAGAAGTGCATGGGCTATTCGGATTTGTTCTTCTCAACCACCGAAAGTGATTCAAGAACGTCACCAGCAATACTGCCAATTGTCGCTCCACTGCCGCTTTCTGAGCCAGAATAAATGTGGGCTTCTTGCTCATCTTCCTCCATGTCCTTTATCGATAAAAGCAATTTGCCACTGATTTTGTTGAACAGCATTACTTTAGCTTCAGTTCTATCGCCAACTTCATATCTCTCGGTTCTTTGATCTTGCTTGTTGCGAGAAAGATCGAGCCTTTTGATGATGGCCTTCAAGCCACTATCTAGCTCAACTTCCAAGAAATCTTTTTTGACGTTGATGACAACGCAAGAAACGATCAAACCATCAGAAATTTTATCGAGCTCGGCTTTGAAGTTAGGATTATCAAGCTGCCTGATCCCAAGGCTGATGCGCTCTTTCTCGTAATTGCTGCCCAAAACCATAACTTTGATTTTTTCGTCTTTTTTAAATTTTTTCAAAATCTCGTCTGTGGTTCCTTCGGCAGAAATATCAGAGACATGGATCAAGCCATCAACACCGCTGTCAAAGCCGATGAAAAGCCCGAATTCAGTGAAATTTTTTACTATACCTTCAACGACATCGCCAACTTGATGCTTGTCGGAAAAGTCCTGCCACGGATTTTTTTCGCATTGCTTCATGCCTAGAGAGATGCGGTGATTCTGGGAGTTAATATCCAAAACCATCACTTCCACTTCTTGACCAGCAGCGATTCCCTTGTTTGGAGTTGTGTTATTTTTCAACCAACTCATTTCAGAAATATGCACCAAACCTTCGATACCAGATTCAATTTCAACAAATGCGCCGTAGGTGGTAATGTTGGTGATTTTGCCCTTCACCACTGAACTCACAGGATATCTTTGCGCAATTGATTCCCACGGATTTTGTTGCAATTGCTTCATGCCAAGTGAAATACGCTTGGTTGCTTCATCAAATTTAATAACTTGAACTTTCACTTCTTGACCAACTTTCAAAACCTCCGATGGATGTCTCACGCGGCACCAAGAGATATCGGTTAGATGCAACAATCCGTCAAAACTTCCGAAATCAATGAATGCACCATAGTCGGTGATATTTTTAACCATGCCGTCTAAAGCATCGCCCACTTTGATTGTGGAAAGCATTTTGTCTTTTTCAACATTGCGTTGCGACTCAAGAATAGCGCGGCGAGAAACTACAACATTGCCACGCAAATCATCAATTTTCAAAACCTGTAATTTCTCAACTTTATTGATCAAGAAACTGTCATCAGAAAGCAACATGGTGTCGACTTGGCTTCTTGGTAAAAAGCATGTGATGCCATTAACATCAACGGCGTAACCACCCTTAACTTTGCCAAGAATTTTTCCTTCGATCGTAGTTTTATCTTCCAAACAATGCTTGAGATAATACCAATTATTGTAGCGCCGAGCATTGTCACGACTGATGATAAGCTCGCCTCTTTTGTTTTCGAGTCTTTCAAGAAACACGTCAACAACGTCGCCTTCAACAACTTCGCCGTCTTTTTTGAATTCCATGATGTCAACAAATCCGACTGATTTTGCGCCAATATCAACAGCAACACCTTTATCGGTGATGCCTACAATCACGCCTTTAACGACGGTTCCTTCGACTAGTTTCTGACTGTCTTTTTCGTATTCTTCAAAAAGGTCAGCAAAATTTTCTTGCGCGAATGGATTCGCACTTTCATGTGATTGGATGGTCATAAATTTAGGGGAATTGAAACCTTTGTCTGTGCGGCTTCGCACGGTTTCGGTTAGAAAGTTAGTAAATAAGCAAAAACTGCTGACGCAATTTTCGTAAAAAAACAAGGGGCGGGAAATTATGAATCGAGATTTTAAAATCAAGCGCCTCTCATCTAACGGCCTTCATCATCACGATCTACCGCAATAACCCTACGATCCGGACAACATCTTCTCAACAATCGCATGAAAAATCCATGATGCGGCTGCATAGCTTGTACTGGAGCCGTAGGAACGGCAGCCGGAGTAGCGGCAGTCGGAGGAGCCGCAACCGCAATTTCTGCATCCAACGATCCTTCGCCATCCGACTCTTGATGCGAAAAATTAATTACACTCGAAGCATCTGCACCCCTTCTTCTCTCATTTGGATATTCTCCAAAAGCGCCTCTTTGTTGTCGTAATCGCCTCACACCTAGCCCTCTCATCCCAGTATCTTCCCCAACTCCTCTGCTTACTTAGCGCCTCATAGCAACAGGTGTTACTTTCACGATATCTCTCCGAGCTCGCTCATCAACTTCACTTCTTGTTTCACGCACCCTAGCAACAGCTGCGTGATACTTGTCATATAAAATTGAACTCTCCTCAGATCCCATCCTCGCTTCACGCAATACTTCCTGTAAAGCGTCTATTTTCTGCTCATAATCCAGTTCCTTGGCGTTAATTAACACCAACACAATGATGTCAGCAATCGCATCAGTAAAAACACTTCTTTCATCTTTGATAATTTTGTAACCATTGATCAATCGCGGCAATATCGGCCACAATACCGCTTCTTTAACGGAAGCAATTTGATGAGATGCCTTTATCGCTTCCAACAAGCTGTCAGCTATCACAATTCTGTCTTCTTGATCCATTGAAAATGTGAATAAACTCTCATGATATTTTTCAAGAATTCTGGTCAGATTTTCTAGTTTATCTTTTGTATCATCGATTACAAAAACCCCTTTACGATCTCGTGACATATACATCCCTCAATTTTAGTTTTTAAAATTTATCCATTTTCCCTTCGCAGGACGAAGTTTACAACCCCGTCCTCATGTTCAGTTCAAAATGAAATACAAGCGCATGAACTTCTAGGTTGGCATTATAAATGCCGACCTGCGGCGGATAATCACTAAAAATTTCCCCTTGAGCCTAAAAATCCCCCCGCTTAAAAATAGCCTACTAATTTAGTCAGGCATTTAAAATTCCAATGATTCTAACAACCAAAGCACGCTACGCCGTAATGGCGGTAATCGAAATTGCTGACGAAAAAACCAATCAGCCGGTTTCGTTGCTGACAATTTCTCAGCGCCAAAAAATTTCGCTTTCTTACCTCGAACAAATTTTTGCGCGTTTGAAAAAAGCGGGAATTGTCAACTCGGTCAAGGGTCCGGGAGGTGGTTACGTTTTAGGAAAGAGTCGCGAAAAAATTACGATTGCTGAAATAATCAAAGCAATTGGTGAGTCGGTAAAAATGACGCGCTGCACTTCCGAGAAAAAAAGTTGCGTCAGCAGCGGCGTCAAATGCAAGACCCACCACCTTTGGCACGGTTTGGAAAATAAAATTTACGAATATTTAAATTCAATCTCACTTCGTGATTTGTAAAAAATTTTTTATTTCCTGTCATTCCCGCGCAGGCGGGAATCCAGAAAAACAAATTCTAATTCGTTGTTACCAACTGGATTCCCGCCTTCGCGGGAATGACAGGAAAAGCTAAATTTATGATTTTTTTTGATCACAACGCCACGACCAGACTGGCTCCGCAGGTTCTTGCTAAAATGACCGAGGCCTACCAATTGCCGCTCAATAATTCTTCGAGTCACCAACTTGGACGTCACGCCACCAAGCTGGTCGAAGCTGCACGCCAAGAATTAAAAAACCTACTCAATGCCGAAAATTACGAAGTGATTTTTACCGGCTCTTCAACCGAAGCCACAAACACCGCAATGTCGGGCAGTGACGCCGAAACAATTTTCTTCAGCGCGATTGAACATTCCTCGGTTTACGAATGTCGGCCAGCCGGAAAAAAAATTGTTGAAATTGCGGCGCTGGAAAATGGGTTGATTGACGTTGCGGATTTGGAAAAAAAATTACCCCAAGGTGACAAGCATAGTGAAAAATTTTTAACCTGTACAATGCTTGCCAATAACGAGACGGGAGCAATTCAGCCCGTCGCCGAAATCGCCAAATTAACTCACCAAAAAGGCGGATTATTTCACTGCGATTTAGTGCAAGCGCTCGGAAAAATTCCCGTCGATTTGGAAAAAATTAACGCTGATTTCGCCGCAGTTTCCGCGCACAAATTAAACGGTCCGCAAGGTGTCGGTGCACTTTTGATTCGCAAAGGATTGGAAATTCGTCCGCTAATTTTCGGCGGCAAACAAGAAAAGTCGAAACGCGCCGGAACCACGAATGTCGCTGGAATCGCCGGTTTTGGCGAGGCGTGCAAATTAGCAGTACAAAAAATTTCTGCTTACGAAGAGGTAAAAAAATTGCGCGATTTTCTTGAAGCTGAAGTCAAAAAAATAGGCGGCAGTGACGTAAAAATTTTTTCAGAAAACGTCGCGAGACTTCCAAACACTAGCTACATCGCCAGTCGCAATTGCGACTCCCAAACACAATTAATTAATTTCGATTTAAATGGAATCTGCGTCAGCGCCGGCCCCGCCTGCTCTTCCGGCAGTTCCACCGCCTCCAGAATTTTGCAAGCAATGCACATCGCGCCAGAATTTTCGACCAGCGCCATTCGCGTTAGTTTAGCGCCAGAAAATACTCGCGACGAAGTTGAAAAATTCGTCAAAATCTGGGGTGAGTTTTTAAAGCGACCAAAAAACTCGGTCTAATCACCCTCCCCTTGAGGGAGGGTCGGAGAGCGAAGCCAAACGGAGTTTGGCCTTTCGCGATCCGGGGAGGGGTGTGAGTTTGGCT
>CAIYMZ010000032.1 GCA_903927415.1 uncultured Alphaproteobacteria bacterium | reverse complement strand
GGACAGATTCCTTAAGCGTTATTGGGGTTATACCTACTTCAACCTGAAAAAGTTGGGATATACCAAAGCCCCTTCCCTGCCACCTTCCCTGCCACCTTCTCATTTCGAATTAAAATTTTTTGCTCATGAAATTCGCGGATCTCCATCCTTACAAAAAGCCATTCGGCAAATTGAACCGAGCAAAATTTTTTTTCGCAGAAAAAGTTTTTGATCGAAAAATGTTTACAGAAAAAGATGAGGTGGATGCGCTGTTTGAGCAGCTTAGCGGATTTGAAAATAATCCGGAAGGACTGAGAGAGGCATCGGAAACTTTGCTCGAGAATTGTGAAATTTTAATTCGTAAACAACTTCTCCTGCGCGACAGACCAATGTCTTGTGCAATAATCGCCCTAACCTTCGCCGCAAAAATGGAAATTTATTCTCGGCTTGGACAGCAAGGTGAGATTAGAAAAAATTACAGTGATTTTTGTAGGGCTGATGACGCTGTCAAAACATCATTGGGCGCACTTTCCGATCTCGAAAAAAAATACATTTCTTTCTCCACCAGCAACCTCGCTAAATTAAAAAAAGATTTGATCCCGCAATTGAACTGCACCCTTCCTCTAAAAGATGGAGTTACTCTTCCAGAATTGTCAGTGCCTGATGCCTTGGCCAGCGCCTCTTTTATTTGTGAAGATGATTTCAATAAAAACCATTTACGAAAAATTTTTCATGAATTGTGGCAGGTTAAAGCACTACAACCATTGATGACCAATCTAGCTTACGCAGCTTGCGGTCATTATTGTGGCGATAGAATCAAAGACCGAGAAAAATTAAAATTGGTTTTCAGCAACAAACTACTCAGCGGATATTTTGATTCGAACACGGGAAGCGGCCTTAGCCAAGGTGATGTGGTTTGGATTTCACTAGCGGGAAATAACGCTCAAGGCCTTGACCAACCGCGCTCCGATACGGCCATCAAAAATACTGTGATTCACGAACTTCACCATTTTTGGGAAAAATTTTCTCACGATTCTTATTCGGCTCTGCCTTATTCGGAAACTCCTCTTCCTCCAAAAAAACGCGGATTGAAACCGAGTCAAGTCACGCCACTTTCCGATCCGGATGAAGAGATAAAAAAAATGCTTCGAGAAATGTGCAAAGAGGCTGAAAAAGTTGGGGAGGAAAATAGCATAAAAATCAGAAGTAGGTTTAACGGATATGCGACAACAGATCCAGAGCCTTACCACACTTTTCACGCTTTGAGCGGCTATCCAAAAGATGATCGAACTAGGCACGTAGAAATCGTCGTTAGAGTTCCTGCTTCATTGGCTGGAATGGTGGGAGAAGGTGGATGCACCGAGGCTAGAGCTTTCGAATTAATGAATCTTTCTGGCCTCACAAAATGCGTTGATTTTTTTCGCAGAGAGCAAGAGCGCATGAGAAAAATTTCAGGAAAAATGGGAGAGGAATTTGGCACTTTTGCAGCAGCAAAGCCAATCACAGAAATGCCGGATTACGCCAAAGACTCTTCATCGACGCCACTGCATGAAGCGGTGAGAAACCGAGTTTCAATCAAAGAACTCGTGGAAGAAATTGAGACCAGTGACAATCCAAACGCAAAAGATGGTTTGGGACAAACCGCGCTAGAATTGGCAATGAATTGTGATGATCCGAAATTAGTTTTTGCATTTTTGCGATCTCCAAAAGTTTTAGCTGCGTTAGGAAAAGATTTAACTTTGCTACGGCGATTGGCTTTTTATCTGGTTGCCAGAGGAATGAATGATGACGATCCAGAATCGTCCGAGACGGCTTGCGCATTATTCAGAGAAGCTATGTCAAAAACTTCAGGGACTCCGTGGAAAATTTTTTACGAAGCTCGAATTTCAGCTATCGATCCAAAATTGGTTGAAGAATTAAAAACCAAAACTCTTGAAAATTTTAGGACAGAACTCGAGCGCGGCGAAACTATTGGCGAAGATCGGCTTGGAAATAGCTTGGACTATTACTGCTTTAAGGCTGATCGAGAAGATTTGAAGGAGTTGGTCAAAAATGATTTTTTTGTAAATGTCACAACTAAAAAACTTGTAAAACTCACGCCGCTTCATCGCGCCATAAAAGAAAAAGATCCGGAAAAATTTTTAACAGCTGTGGAAGAAATGGCGAAAGCTGGGGAAGCGCTTCCGGAAAGACTTTACATGGATCAATTCAGCGACTCACCACTGAAAAATGTTGCCATGAATCTGATAAAAAAAGACGCTCCAGAAACAGAAATTGAGAAGTGGATTAATGTAGCTCGAAGACTTGTTGAATTGGGAGCTGATCCGATTGCGGTGGAGGAGGATCATAACTGTTTTGCAAAAATATTGTCACGCAGCGCTCCAAGAATTTTTGAGAAATTCATGGAATCTTTGCCGGAAGAAAAACAAAAACAAATTCAGGAATTTATCGGGGCGGAAGTGGGCGGCAGCGCAGGAATTGGTGGCGTTAAGTCGCCTGAAGCCGCACCTTTAGGTGGCGAACAAAGAACCGAAGGAAATGGGCTCTAGACTCATTCCAGATGAAGAAGCTGATTAAACAAAAGCACAAAAACTCGAATTAAAATTTTACGATCATGAAATTTAAAAACCTTTATCCCTACAAAACTCGCTCATTAGCCGAAGATACAGATCCTTTATTGGCTGGCAAAAGCGCGGTTGATTCTCTGTTTGGAAGTTTGTCGAGAATTGATGCCGAAGAAGGGAAAGAACTAAATGCAGCAGCTGTCCAAGGATATGTCGATGAATGTAACACAATAATTGATCGCAAACTTTCGATTAATAATGGGGTTTCTAAATTGATTGTCGCATCCGTTTTTACAGCAAAAATGGAGCTCTATCGCAGAACCAATCAAGATCAAAAAATCAAAAAAGAATTTGCTCTATTTCACAGAGCGATCGGGGCAGTTCCCAGCAGCAAAGAAATTCCGGAAGAAGAAGAAAAATTTATCTGGGTAGCTTACCCCCTACAAAGCTGTAATGCCGTTGAGGACAGCCTAGTCCCTTATCTAAACTGCGCCTTGCCATTGCGCGAAGGCGTGGCCGCTCGAGAATTAAGTGTGCCCGACGCGCTAACAAGCGCATCTTTTGTTTCCGGCACTTTTTACAATTTAGCCGGCGTCAGAAAAATGTTTCATGAATTGTGGCAAATCGAATCACTGCAGCCGCTACTTAGAGTTATTGCCCATGCAACACGTGGACAATATTGTGATCGCGCCGGAAAAATAGAAGTCAGAGAGCCATTAAAAATCGTTTTTAACGACGATCTTCTACGAGGATATTTCGACGATGATGTAACGTCTGGACTTAGCGTAAGAAACATAGCCATGATTTCTCTCCGAGGAGCAGACAAAGATGGCACAGAAAGCATTCGTGGAGATCGTGATATCAAAGGGACAATTATCCATGAATTACATCACGCTTGGGAAAAATCATTCAACAACGGAAGTGTACTGCCTTACTTACCAAGTGACGAAACTGCTCCCGCGATTAAAGCAAGAATGGAGTTAATGCTAAAAGAAGCCGCTGCAGTTAGAGAAGAATCATGCTTGGAAATAATATCACGTTCTAAAATGACAGGAGTTTCTGCCACACGATTTCAACCATTGGCGGTTTTTGATTTTGTGAAGTCATATGCAGAAGATGAGAAAACTAGACATGTCGAAATAGTTGTGAGGGTAGGAAATGCCTTGGGAATTATGGTTGATGTCAAAAATCCACTAAAACCATGCGATGAAGCGCGAGCCTTTGAAATCATCCAACGCTGCGGCTTGACAGAATGTATCGCATTTTTTCGTGAAGAAGTAGAGATGATGAGGGCAACATCCGCAAGGATCTCTGCAACAACAGGACTGCATTTCGCAGACACAACTCTGCCATTCACAGAAGTTCCGACTTGTGCCTCTTATGTCTCAACACCGCTTCATGATGCCGTAAGAAGAAAAGATTCTGCCGCAATTACGGGAATAATTACCTCAGGATTTGACGTAACAGCAAAAGACAGTTTGGAACAAAGCGCTCTTGAACTTGCTATGGATTACGATGATCCGGCAATGGCTTTGACTTTCCGCAAAACAAAAGAAGTTCATAAAATGTTGGGAGAAAATTTACCCATGCTAAGAAGGCTGGCAAACTATCTGGCCGCAAAATCAAGTGAGGGAGAATTATGGTCAGAAGAAGCTACCTCAGCTTTTAGGGAAATGCGCGTACAGTCTGGTTTAAAATCAGCTTATCTTTTTTTAGCACGAGATGTGGCGCGAGATTTTGCCAATCCCACCTTAGTTGAAGAAGTAAGAACAATGACCATTGAAGATTTTGAAAGCACCTTAGCGCGTAGAGAAATAAAGGATCCGGCAGATATCTTGGGAAATAATTTTATAGATTACTGCTATGTTGCTAGAAATGAAACATTGGGCAATTTCATAGCTCAAAGCTACTACACTAGCGCTCAGAAAGGATTATTACTAAAATGTAATTCACTGCAGATGGCTGAAAAAGAGAAAAATCCCCAAAAATTTTTGATGGAAATAAACGCAATGGTTGAGCGAGGAGAATCCCTGCCAAGCCGGCTTGATATGTATAAACGTAACGATTCTTTGTTAGGGTGTGTCGCAGCAGAAATAATGGACTTAAAAAAAGAAGAAGAGGCACAATTAGAACACTGGCTCGCTTTGACTAGAAGACTTGTTGAGCTCGGATACGATCCTTTTGTGGTCAATTGTAGCGATAGCAGAAACTTTGTTGATAGTTTAGCAAATTATGCGTCAGAGGAAGTTTTTGCAAAAGTGGTGGGAACATTCCCTACAGAATCACGAGAACGCGCCGCAAAAATTTTTGCAGAGAGAAGAGTTGGTGGCGGAGTTAGCGAGAGAAAAGAATCAGAGAAAGCCTCAGGAGATGTTTCTGCTGCGGGAGCGACAGCTGTGGCCGTAAGATGCGAACCTACTCGCGAGTAAAAGCGAAGACTGTACCAAAACTGATTCAAGAAACCGAACTTTCAAAAACTGACCACGCAACAAGTACGGGATGGCAACTCACTCTTGGTGTCACCCCGCACTTGTTGCGGGGTCCAGAAAACAAGAATTGGATCGGCTTCTTCAACTTGAACGCATCTATTTAACCACTCATCTCCTCACCACCTTCCCAAAATTAATCTCAATTTTATCCGCAAGCTCAAGCTCAACCAGCGCAACATTCACAAGCCTTGAAGGCAGCTGCAAATCGTGAATAATATCTTCGATTTCGATCGGCACAAAATTTAATTTTTGCAAAATTTCTTCGCGGATTTTTTGGATTTCTGAGTTGCTTGGAATTTTTGGTTCAGGCGCGACGAACTCTTCAACATCCAGCTCGCGCAGCTTTCCAGCATCAGAAAATCTAGCGCGCAAATTTGGTAATTCGTTCAAAATATCTTCGATATTTTCGAACATGTTGGCGCCATCTTTGATGAGACGATTAGTGCCGCGACATCTTGGATCGAAAGGTGATCCCGGCACCGAAAACACTTCGCGGCCTTGCTCGGCGGCAAATCTTGCAGTGATTAAACTTCCTGATTTCAATCCCGCTTCAACCACAATTACCGCCAAAGACAATCCGGAAATTAAACGATTTCTTTGAACGAAATTTCCGCCTTGCGGTGGCGCACCAAACGGCACTTCAGTGACAAGTAAGCCTCTATTCATCACTTGTTCAAAAAGTTTAGAATTTTCTGACGGATAGATGTTGTTGATGCCTCCGCCAATGACGCCGATCGTACCGCTTAAAATCGAAGCTTCATGCGCTGCAGCATCAATGCCGCGCGCCATTCCAGAAACCGTAATGATGGAATTTTGACCGAGTTCCAGCGCGATTTTTTTAGCGAAGGCAGTGCCGTTGAAGGAGGCGTTTCTAGGTCCAACGATGGCGATGGTATCATTTTGAAAAAATTCAATATCACCTTTAACCGTTAAAATCGGGGCTGGATCAGGAATTTCACGCAGCAATCGCGGATAATTTGCGTCGGAAAAAAGTAAAATTTTTGCGCCAAATTTTTGCGTGCTACTGAATTCTTTTTCCGCATCAGCCGCTGAACAAATTTTTATTTTGTGCGACAGACCTCCGCGCTGCGACAAGTCAGCAAGACGCTCCAACGCTTTTTGCGCCGAGCCGAAAATTTTAATTAAACGGAAAAAAGTTGATTTGCCGACATTCTCGCTGCGCGCGAGACGTAGCCAATTGAGCTGCTCTTGGGTCATGGTCATGGTTTTTGGTGATTGAAGTGGTAGGGGTTTAGTTCTTAATTCTGTAACCGCGCCTGATCATCAGATAAAGTGCAAAGCCAAGAATTAAATTCAAAATGCAAATGTAAATTTCTCCCGTCAATAAATTTCCGTCGTGATAGCCGGTGATAGAAAATCTGAAGCCATCAATCATGTAAAAAAATGGATTAGCGTGAGAAACTTTTTGCCAAAATTCTGGCAGAGAATTTGTCGAGTAAAACGTGCCCGACAAGAAGGTGAGCGGGGTGATGACGTAGCTCGTCATTGCGGACATGTGGTCAAAAGTTTCGGAAATCACGCCGCATAAAACGCCGAGCAAACCGAGAAACATGCAGGAGAAAATTAGGTAAAAAATTAAATGGGCGCAGCTGAAAATTGGCAGCGAAACGAAAATTGAAATTACGGCGAAGGAAATAATCGCCACACAAATTCCTCGCAACACCGCGCCAATCGTGAAGGCAAAGAGTAACTCAAAAGCTCCGAGCGGCGGAATTAAATAATCAACAATGTGTCCCATCACCTTGCCCATCACGAAAGATGACGAAGAATTCGCAAAAGAATTTTGCATCGCCGCCATCATTATCAGGCCTGCGGACATAAAAATATCGAAAGGAACGCCGGCGATATTTTCAATTTGATGCCCAACCGAAAGTGAAAAAACTGCGAGAAAAAGAATGATGTTAACGGTGGGAGAAAATAAAGTTTGGTGATAAACTTTGAGGAAACGCCAAACTTCTTTTTTGAGGAGGGTGTAGGCGCCAAACCAATTTATTTTTTTCAGTCGTAAGTCGTAAGTCATGAGGCGTAAGTTAGTTGTGTATACTCAAACTGATTCAAAATACCGAACTTTAAAAATGGACCCCGCAACAAGTGCGGGGTGACACTGAATATGAGTTGTCACCCCGCACTTGCTC
>CAIYMZ010000031.1 GCA_903927415.1 uncultured Alphaproteobacteria bacterium | reverse complement strand
GTCGAACATCCAAACATAGCCAATTAAATTCCACGGAAATCCAGTGAAAAGCAGCGAGCGTAAAATTTCAAAAGCCACCCAACAAATTGAAAAAAGTAAAATTTTTTGATAAGTTTGTGAAAGTTTTAACTTTAAAATTAGAAATTTGTAACTGATGGCAAATAGCGCCAAATAAAGCGCCAAAGCGGATGGAATTAAAGTTAACGCGAAAGGAATCAGCCAAGCAAATTTTTCTGCTTCGACTAAAAGCGAAATTGAAATCCAATAAATTCCAGCCAAAAAATATCCAAAACCATAAAAAAATCCGAGCCAAAAAATTTGTTTTTTTTCGCTCTCTTTTTCGAGCAAGAAATAAAAAACTGACAAGGAAATTATTGCCGCTGGAAAAAAATTAAATGGTGCAAAAGCGAGGTTACAGATGGATCCAATCAATATCGCCATTATTCTATTTTTCATTTCTTACATAAACCTCAAAATCATGTAAAATTTTATTAGTAGTTGGTTTTACTTGATCAAAAATATTTTCTTTCTCGCTCGTAATGAATTTGATTTTTTTTAGCGGCACCACTTTTTTACTAATGATCACATGGTTCTCAAAATGAAAATTTTCTAGAAATATTTTTTTGAATTCTGGATCTGAAAAATAATATTCTAAAGTGCTGATCAAACAGCGGTTTTTTTTATTTAGAATGTTGGGGCTTTCGTTAAAAAACATGCCTTTAATATGTGGATTTTTTAGCTGATTCTTTACATCGTCAAAAAGATATGAATTAACAAAAACCCGATCGCTATCATCAATTGCAAACATTTTTCTACTTCCAACAGAAGCTTGATTGGCCTGAAGCGCCGCGATATAAAATTTTCCATCAATTTCTTTTTCCAAATAATCTAGCGTTGGAAATTGATGAGCAATCCAAATAGAAACCATTGTAAATCCTTCATCTTTTTTTGGCGCATAAACTTGTGAATAGTAAGTGACAAAATCAGAAATTTTATTTGGAGATGTAAACTCATCATCATGCGTAAAAACTCTAATTACCCCGAAAATGTAGGAATAAAGAAGGCAGGAAACCGCAGCGATAACAACAAAAACAGAAAATGGCGAGAGCTGAGAATAGAATTTAGAGTAAATTTTTTTCTCAAAGAAAAATAAAACACCGAATAAAACTGGCATACTAATCGCAAGATAAACCCAACCATCAAAATGTCTTAGCAATAGAATTAGCGAGGATACAAGCGCTAGATAGGTCGCGAGAAATACAGAAATATTTTTCACCGAGAAATATTTTTTACGTTGTTGCAACGTCAATTTTTTGGCTAAAAAAAATGGATAGATTAGCGCCAACAACAACCAAATATTTACGAATCCTCCTAACCCAAAAACTGAAGCCGGCATAATTTCTATGTCAAAAATCGGTACAAAAATCAGCCCTAAAATAATGAATTTATTTTCTGAAAATAAGATGAGTTTCGAATCGAATAGATCGAATAAAATTTTCAGAACACATATCGTAATGATCGCATCAAAGATCACAATTTGATCAATGGTACCAACATTCTCCATGATCATAAGCAATGACGCAGCGACAAAAAATAAAGCTAAAATTTTATCATTAGCACCGAATCTCAGTCGCGAAAAAATCAAAAAAATAAATAAAAATGGCGCAATTCTTGCCGCAATATGTCGCCAAGAATTTTCAAAAAAAATGTCGATATTATCGTAGGCCGAATAAATCTTCGGCCACATTGGCACGATGAATTCAAAAAATTCTGGCGTAAATTTTATCATCAAAAACAAGTAGAGAGCGCCAATTAAATACATCACCAATTTATCGAATTCGATCAAAAATCTAAAAGATTTTTCCTGATAAAATTTATGCAGCTCGATAAAAATAATAAAAATTAGGTAATGTGGCTTGATGCATGGAATCAGTCCCATCAGCAATCCGCGATATGTTAAATCTTTTCTGGTTAGTGCAATTTTTCTTTCGAAAGAATATGAGATGTAGGGATAAAGTAGCAATAAAAGCAGACTGGTTTTGGTGCCAAATTCACCAACTTGCAAAGCATTGGGTCGCAGAAAAAATCCTAAAAAAAATCCAACAATTATGAGATTGTAATGAGCTTTTTTTTCAAAAATTGTGCTGCTTTGTAAAATTTTTGCTGACCAAAAAATCGATGAGAGAGCTAGTAAATTTATTACTATTTCTGAAAGAATAATGGGATTGATGCGAACTAGTTGAGAGATCTGATACTCTAGAGCATAAAGGTAGAATGATATCGGAAAATTACTCTCAAAAAAATCATAATAATATTTTTTTCCCTGCGCAATTTTTTTCCCCAAATGGAGATAAATTCCGGTGTCGGCTCCGATGTCGATTATGGAGCGAAAAAAAATGCTCAACAAAAAAAATATCACACAAGAAGTGAGTAAAAAAAATCGTGAACCGAAAATTTTAATTATTTTTTCTGGCATAAACTTCAAAATCATAAATTGGTCGCGACTTAGGCAAATCGAGCTCTTCTGGCTCATTACTCACTTCTGAAAAAAAAGTAATTCTCTTGTCGTTATTTACAGCTTCTGTCAAAAAAATTCTTCCAACAAATCCATAATTTTGCAGAAAAATTTTTTTGAATTCTTTGTCAGAAAAATAATTCTCCAAGAAGCTAACCATGCAGCGATCATTTCTTTTC
>CAIYMZ010000030.1 GCA_903927415.1 uncultured Alphaproteobacteria bacterium | reverse complement strand
TTTTATTTTTTTTTATTTACGCGATAAAAAAAAATTAGAAAAATCCCGCAAAAAATTAGTGGTAAGGACAGAAGCTGTCCCATCGTGATTTGGGAGAATAAAAAGCCGATTTGTTGGTCAGGTTCGCGGAAATTTTCGATCAAAATTCGGAAGCTGCCGTAAAGCGTCAAAAACATTCCGCTTAAAAAACCGCGCTCTTTTGAAAATCGCGAAAATTTTTGCAAAAGGAGTAGAATTGTGAAAAGCGTAATTCCCTCAAGAAAGGCTTCGTAAAGCTGACTGGGGTGGCGCGGCAGATCTCCGGCATCAGGAAAGATTACACCGAATCTGGAATCAGTGACTCGTCCGTAAAGTTCTAGATTCACAAAATTAGCGAGACGTCCAAAAAAAAGCCCGACCGGCGCCGCGGTGCAAAGCACGTCGGTCAATTGTAAAAAATTAATTTTGTATTTTTTGGCGAAGAGCCACATCCCCAGAATCGAGCCCAGAAGCCCGCCGTGAAAGGACATGCCTCCATGCCAGAAAGCAAAAATTTCGAGAGGATGAGAAAAAAAATAGGAAGAGTTGTAGAAAAAAACGTAGCCGAAGCGGCCACCGAGAAGGATAGACATCACCATCCACACCAACCAATCATCGTAGGCCTCCTTGGACAAAAAGCGCTCCTTCTCGTTGCATTTTTTTAGCCAGAAAAGTCCGAATAAAATGCCGGCAATGTAGGCGAGAGAATACCAACGGATTGCGATTGGACCGATGGAAAAAGCAACTGGGCTGATGGGAGAAAGGATCATAATTTACTCTTCCACCCAAACTCCAACCGGCAATTTTCCATTTTGAAAAAAAACATCGATTGGAATTCCGCCGCGAGGAAACCAGTAACCACCTATTCTGAACCATTTTGGTTTAATGCAAGCAATGATGTCCTTGGCAATTTGGATCGTGCAGTCTTCGTGAAAAGCACCGTGATTGCGATAGGAAAAAAGATAAAGTTTGAGCGATTTACTTTCGATAATCGATTTGCTCGGAACATAGTCGATCACTAAATTGGCAAAGTCTGGCTGCCCAGTGATTGGACAAATTGAAGTAAATTCGGGGCAGGTTAAACGAATTGCGTAATCGATGTCGAGATGAGGATTATCAACCTTTTGCAAAATTTTTTGATCAGGATTCTTAAGTTGATATTGCGTTTTCTTCCCAAGAGAGAGATGTGATTTTTTCATTTGTCATTCTTCATTTTGTTTAGGAATTACAAGCCTCGATGCCGTAAAAGCTTGAATTTTTTGCGATGGTAGTTCCACTTTTGTAAGTTCAGAAATTTCCCCACTGCTCATGGCAACTCCCAATCTTTCTTCTCCATCCTTATCAAAAAGAATGCGGTGTAACAACCACTTTGTTAGGGCTGGATCGTTGTTGGAAGATATCTCTCCAACAGCATTTGAAAAATAATTGAAAGTATCATGAAAACCGCCTTTGTGGAGCTCGTAGCTAACCACTAACCCTTTTTGCTCCAACAAATTTTTGATTTTTTCTCCGGGTGATTGTGTAAGCTGCGCAATGCTGTGAGTAAGGTGATGTGCCGCCTCAACAACTTGATGGATGATTTTATTAAGTTGTAAGTGTTCGGTCATTTTCAATTAAATTGCATTTTAGACTGGAAATATCAGCGCCATTTTCACTCATTTCGCCAAGAATTTTTTCAAGATTTTTTTCGATATTTTTCTCACTATCAAAATGCACCATTGTAGTAATTTGATTTTTAGAATCAGACATGACCAGCAGAACACCATTTTTAGGATTTGGTGAAGCGATAAGAGCATTCTCACCTAGAATAGTGCCATATTCTCCACGCAAAATTATTAGCGACTGAGAAGATGTAAGCTCGGATAGATTAATCATGAAATTGTTGATTGCGGATTAGCTGAGTGAAACTTAATTTTTCAAAATTGACTTAACTGCAGAAAATAGCTTTCTAGCCACGAAAGACGCAAATGTTTTGTCATAAATCGTTGTTAAAAATTTGGTTGTTCAAATGGAAATAGGTACGGTTAGCAACATTTATCTTCTCATTTTTTTGCCACTAATTTCTGCACTTTTTTGTCAAGCTTTTGGCAAAAAAAATCTATCTTTTTGGATTACAATCTGTTCTTGCTTCGCATCATTTTTTTTAGCATTAAAGATTTTTCCTGATGTTTTAATTTACGAAAAAATCACGAACGATTTTGAACTTTCATTACTTTCAATAGCCCTTGAATTCAGACTAGACCTACTTGGAATCATATTCATACTTTTATTGATTTTTCTTAAAATCATTAT
>CAIYMZ010000029.1 GCA_903927415.1 uncultured Alphaproteobacteria bacterium | reverse complement strand
GACAGGCTCAGCATGACATTAAAAAAAATGACACCGAATCTTTTAAAACGGCTTCAAAACCACCAGCGTCACAATCGCAATCATCAGCAGAGTTGGCACTTCATTGGCGATACGAAAAAATTTTTGGCTGTGTTTATTTTTTCCTTTCTCAAAATTTTTTCGACAGTGAGAAAGAAAGCTGTGATATCCAGCAAGGCAAAGCACCAGAGTGATTTTGATGTGCAGCCAGGTGAATTCAAAACCGATTTGTGACGCCAAATAAAATCCAAAAATAAAAACCAAAATCATCGCCGGGTTCATGATGAAGCGCAGCAGTCTTTTTTCCATCACTTGAAAAATTTTGTCAGCTTCTGACCCGATCCCAACCTTGCAGTGGTAAACAAAAATTCTTGGCAAATATAAAAGGCCGGCAAGCCATGAAATTACTGAGACGATGTGTAGAATTTTGATCACGTCATAAAGCTCTATTTCTTCCATTCTGTGAGAAAAAAAGTTGATTAATTGCAGCTGGTTTTTAGCTTGCGCCGCGCTTTCTAATTCAACATTTCTCCAAATCAAAATGAAACTTCTGGCCTGCAACAGTAATCCAATTTTATCGCAAGAAATCGCTAATTATTTGGGTTCAAAGCTGATTGATGCTGAGATAAAAAAATTTGCTGACATGGAAGTTTTTGTTGAAATTAAAGAAAATGTTCGTGGTGAAGATATCTTCGTAATCCAACCCACGTCTTATCCTGCCAATGACAACATCATGGAATTGTTGATTGCGATTGATGCGCTGCGTCGCGCTTCGGCAAAAAGAATTACGGCAGTGATTCCTTATTTTGGCTATGCCAGACAAGATCGCAAAGCTGCGCCGCGCACACCAATTTCGGCGAAGCTGGTTGCAAATTTAATCACCTCAGCTGGCGCAGATCGTGTGCTCACGATCGATTTACACGCCGGACAAATTCAGGGATTTTTCGACATCCCTCTCGACAATCTTTACGCCGCGCCGGTTTTCATCCGAGATATCAAGCAAAATTTCGATTTACAAAATTTGGTTGTAGTGTCACCAGACGTTGGTGGACTTGTGCGCGCACGAGCAATAGCTAGCAAAATTGGTGCTGAACTTGCGATTGTCGACAAGCGTCGCCCCCGTTTCGGAGTAAGTGAGGTGATGAATATCATCGGCGAAGTTGAAGGCAAAAATTGCATCATTATTGATGACATGGTTGACTCGGGAGGAACTTTGTGTAATGCCGCAGAAGCCTTGATAAACAAGGGTGCGCAGTCAGTTTCGGCTTACATCACGCACGGGGTTTTGTCGGGAAAAGCCTGCGAAAAAATCGCCAATTCCAAGCTCAAAAATTTGGTAATCACTAATTCGATCGAGCCAACAAAAGAAACTTTGGCCAGCAAAAATATTAAAATCATCAACATCGCCGACCTAATCGGGGAAGCTATCCGCAACATTTCACAAGAAAAATCAGTTTCAACTTTGTTCGACTAATTTCATGGAAAAAATTAAAAATTTTCTTAAAGAAGGGTTTAAAAATTTTGCGCCTTCATTTGGTCTTGCGATTGCTATTGCACTGTTTGCAACACTTGCTGCAAATTTATTTTATCAGCCAAAAAAAATCACCAAACGTGGATTTGAAATCGAAATTCCTGCTGCCGGAAAAGCTGCGGTGAAGAAAGAAGAAAAACTTGTTGACCTTGCTTCAATGATGGTCAGCGCTGATGTTGATCGTGGTGCAAAAATTTTCAAAAAATGCGCCTCTTGTCACACAGTAGAAAAAGGCGGCGGCAATAAAGTTGGTCCGAATTTATTTGGAATTGTTGGTAAAGTGAGGGCTACGACTTCAGGATTCTCCTATTCCGATGCCATGAAATCAAAAGGCGGATCTTGGGATAAAGAATCGCTCGATAAGTTTATTACAAAGCCAAAAGATTTTATCCCTGGAACAAAAATGGCCTTTCCTGGTTTGAAAAAACCGCAAGATCGCGCAGACGTGATTTTGTTTTTGGAGAGCAAATAGGCGATAGGCGGTAGTTGATTCGAGTTCGGAGCAACTACCGCCTATCGCCTAAAAAATTCAAAGAATTTTTTTATGGAACAACTCTTCGGAACAATGCTAGCCGCAATTTTCGGCGCAATTTTCGGCTCTTACGCCACGCTTTTTGCTTACCGTTTGCCTCTTGGCGAATCTTGTTTCGGCAGATATTTTGGCCCGAAATCACGTTGTCCGCAATGCGATACTGTCATCAGAACAAGAGAATTAATCCCGCTGATCAATTGGCTTTTCACGCTTGGCAGATGCAAAACTTGCCAAACAAAAATTCCGCGCACGCATCTTTTTATTGAAGCGACGACGACGATTTTATTTGTTTTGTGCTACGTAAAATTTTCTTTTGGGCAGGAATTTATTATTTATTCGATGATCTCTGTAGGCTTGGTAATTCTGCTCGCAACTGACTTCACTCACAAAATTTTTCCGCAACAAGTTCTGAATTTTATTTTGATGATTGGTTTGGCGAACCGCGTGCTGCAAGATCAAAACATCATTGACGTAATTTTTTCAGCGGCGATTGGTGTAATTTTTTCCGTCATTTTTTATCAAATTTTTTACAAAAAAACCAACGGGCTTTTTGCCAGCGAGCATCAATCTTTTGATTACACAAAATTTATTTTGATCGTCGCAGTTTGTTTGCCGATGCATATTTTTTTATTTTATTTTTTCGCGGTGATGTTGATCTTGACCATGTTTTTAATTTTCGATGTTCCAAACAAGAGGAGGCGTGCCAACTTTGGTTACGCACTCATCATCCCGTTTTTTTGGCTGATGCTTTATTCGCCAAATTTCTTCAATTAATTTCAAAAAAAATATGACGAACGATTATCGCGTGAAGGATATTTCTTTGGCCGCATGGGGCAGAAAAGAAATCACATTGGCAGAAAATGAAATGCCGGGATTAATGTCGCTGCGCCGCGAATTTGGTGGGTCGAAGCCACTTGCTGGTGCCAGAATTGTTGGCTGTTTGCACATGACGATTGAAACTGCAGTGCTCATCGAAACCTTGATTCACTTGGGCGCAACGGTGCGTTGGTCTTCTTGCAATATTTTTTCAACATCAGACCAAGCTGCCGCTGCCATCGCCGCAGCAGGCATTCCTGTTTTTGCGTGGAAAGGTGAAACTGAAGAAGAATATGACTGGTGCATTCGTCAAACAATCGTCGGAAAAAAAGCCGAGGGAACAGCCGAGGGAACAGACTGGGTGCCGAACATGATTTTGGATGATGGTGGAGATTTAACCAAAATGATTCACGAAGAATATGCTGAAATTTTAGCCGGAATCAAAGGTGTTTCAGAAGAGACTACAACTGGCGTCGCACGACTTTACCAAATGGCAAAAGAAGGTCGTTTAAAAGTGCCGGCAATCAATGTGAATGACGCGGTTACCAAATCAAAATTCGACAATCTTTACGGCTGCAAAGAAAGCGTGATTGATGGTGTGAAGCGCGCGACTGATGTGATGATCGCCGGAAAAAGAGTGGTAATTTGTGGTTACGGAAATGTCGGTAAAGGATGCGCTGAGGCCTTTAAATCACAGGGCGCGCGTGTGACGGTGACGGAGATTGATCCGATCTGCGCTTTGCAAGCAGCAATGGCTGGATTCGATGTTTTGCCGATTGAAGACGTGGTTTCATCTGCAGATATTTTTATCACTACAACAGGCAATGTTGACGTCATCACCATCGAGCATATGCGCGCGATGAAAGACTGCGCCATCGTTGGAAATATTGGCCATTTCGACAATGAAATCCAAGTTGAAGCTCTGAGAAATTTGAAATGGACCAACATCAAACCGCAAGTTGATCAAATTACTTTTGCTGACGGAAAAAGAATTATTTTGCTCGCAGAAGGCAGATTGTTGAACCTCGGCTGCGCTACGGGGCACAGTGCTTTCGTGATGTCAGCAAGTTTTACAAATCAAGTAATGGCACAAATCGAACTTTGGAATAATCACAAAAAATACGAAAATAAAGTTTACATTTTGCCAAAAGAATTAGACGAAAAAGTCGCGACTCTTCACCTCGAAAAACTTGGGATGAAATTGACGAAGCTCAGCAAGAAGCAAGCTGATTACATCAATGTTGACGCTGTTGGGCCGTTCAAAAGCGAAAATTATAAATATTAAAATTTTAGGCGTTAGGCGATAGGCGGTAGGCGATAGTTGATTCGAGTTCGGAGCAACTATCGCCTACCGCCTAACGCCTATCGCCTAAAAAAATTCAAAGAATTTTTTTATGGATAAATTTCAAATCACAACAGAAGGCTACCAAAAATTAAAAGCTGAAATCGACAATTTAAAAAATGTTGAGAGGCCAAAAGTAATCAAGCAAATCGCGGAAGCACGGGAGCACGGTGACCTAAAAGAAAATGCTGAATATCATTCTGCAAAAGACAAACAGGGATTTATTGAAGCGCAAATTGCCGATCTTGAAAAAAAATTTTCGCGCGCAGAGGTGATTGATGTTTCAAAAATTTCTGGAGATAAAGTTCAATTTGGTGCAACAGTAAGGTTAGAAAATTTAGACAGCGAAAAAAAAGTGACGTACAAAATTGTGAGCGAGTTTGAAGCAAATATTGATGATGGATTGATATCAAGCACAGCACCTGTTGGCAGGGCTTTAATCGGAAAAAGAATTGGTGATGAAGTGGAAATAAAAATTCCAAATGGAATTATCAATTATGAAATTTTAGAAATAAAATTTGTTTAAATTTTTGTTAAAATTGAGACAGAATTTTTTTATTTTTTTTTAATAAAATAATTATTTGACATCAAAAAAATGCTCGCCTAATTAACTCAAACCTGAAGTTCTCAGTTCTTCATTCACTCCAACAAAACTTTTAATTAACTAAAAATTTCCAACATATGAAAAAAACTTTTTCCTCAAAAAAATCAGCGTTTTCACTGATTGAGTTATCGATCGTGCTGATCATAATCGGCTTGTTAATTGCTGGTATTACTGGAGGTGCAAGCTTAATTAAAAGTTCAGAACTTCGTTCAGTGATGGGTGAAGCGAGAGGCTATGCAGTTGCAGTGAATGCTTTTTACACACAATTCAATGCTCTTCCTGGTGATTACAACGTTGCAGTCGGTGGAGCAGCTTACGCTGGTTCTACAAATGGACTAAACGGTAGAATCGAATATTACGCTTCTGACGCCAGCGCATATGCTTCAGAAGGTGTTGCTGCTTGGAACCAATTGAAGCAAGTTGGTGCAATTGAAACTGGCCCAACAACTCTTCTAGCTGTTGGTACCGCACAAGTTCCATCTGCAAACATGGTTGTTTCAAAAATCAAATCTGCCGGATGGCATTTTGATTATCGTAATAACGTAGGAGCAGCTGGTGATTATGCTGGCGCTGGTACTAACGAAGGTCTCCTTGCTGTTCCTGCAAATCAAAATGTTGTAGTTTTGACCGGAGGCGTTGGAGCGACAAGTGCTACAACTGCAACAATGGTTAATGGCACTACAAACAAAACTACTACTGCCATACTTACTGGAAATGATGCTCTTTCAATCGATACAAAAATCGATGATGGTTATGCTAATGCTGGTAAAGTAAGAGGTTTAAATCCTGCAGCTACAACTGCATGCTATGCAACCAGTGCAACTGCCAACGTTGTTTATACGGTTTCTGCTACAACTAAAGTTTGTGCAATCACTTACCAAGTTGATGTTAACTCATAATTTGGTTTGAAGAAATTTTAAAACCCCGTCATTTGAAAAAATGGCGGGGTTTTTTTATGTTTACGATTTATGAAAAATGATCCAATTCTTTCGGCATTAATAAATTTTTTAGTCCCGATAATTTTTCTTTATGGATTATTTTTTCTTGCTGATTTTTTTGAGACCGGATTTTTTGCCTTTATCTATTCCGTCGTGCTGTTCGTGAGCGGCTTCATGATTTTTTCAGTGAGGTTTTCTGGCATTAAACCACTGTCATTGATCCAGTTTGAGTTTACATCTTTCTTTGTGCTCTTGCTTTCAATTGCTTACGTTGCTTCTGTTTTGCTGCTGATTACTAATTTGTTTTCGATTTAAGCATAAACCCAGATCCGTCATTAGAAATCCGTCTAGTTCGCCCAGAACTTGAAACTGCGCGGTTAAAAAAATGACGAACATTTTCATGTCCGCCATTTTGCATTACGTTTTTTGCTAAAGTTTATTTTCCACCAAATGCTGAAAAAATTGATCCTAAGAATGATCTCTTTTGATCACTTCCGCGATCGTCGAATTTTTTTCTATTAGGATTATTATCTTTGCGGTTTCGTTTCGATCTATTGTCGTAAGGTTTTTTATAACTTTTATCCAACTCCTCGTCAGCTGAAGACTCTCTCTGTGGATAATTTTCGAAGTAACTTTTTTCCAACCCAAGCTGATTAACTTTGCCGGTAGTTACTTGCATCTCCATCTCACGCTTCTCATCATCAGAAAGACTTTTACGTTTTTTAATGCTGAAGCCCTGACCACCAACATCGTCACTTGAGTGCATGAAAATGTGGACATCGTAATTTTTCTCCGTTGAAACAATCTCGCTTTTTTTGTAATTCATCATGTAAGCGATGGTTTCTGGATTGGTGTAAATGTAGATCACTCCAGCTTGTTTATCGGCGCAGGCGTGACGAATGGCGCGCAAAATACTCACGGCCAAAATTTCAACAGAACGAACATATCCGGTGCCCGAGCAATGTTTGCAGGGCTCAGTGATAGTTTCAAAAAAACTAGCACCAAGTCTTTGACGAGACATTTCTAGCAATCCAAAAATGCTGATGCGGCCAAGCTGAATACGAGCGCGGTCATGCTGTAATTCGTCGCGCAAAGCTCTCTCAATATTGCGACGATGCTTTTGATCATACATGTCAATAAAATCGATCACAACTAGACCAGCTAAATCTCTGAGGCGCAGCTGCTTGGCAATTTCTTTCACTGCTTCGAAATTGGTGTTGAAAGCAGTTTCTTCAATCCCGCTTTCTTTGGTAGCGCGACCAGAATTGATATCGATTGCAACCAGAGCTTCAGTGTGATCAATCACGATTGAACCGCCCGATGGTAATTGAATTTGTTTTTCGTAGAGAGCAGAAATTTGCTGTTCAACGCGATATTTGTTAAAAATAGGTAAGCGTTCGTCATGCAGTTTGATGTTGTGAGCTGAATTTGGCATTGTGAGCTTCACAAAATTCATCACTGTTTCAAAAGCTTCTGCTCCTTCTACCACAACTTCTTTGACTTGTTCATTATAGACATCGCGGATACATCTTTTGATTACATCATCTTCCGCATGAATGAATGAAGGTGCTTTGGATGAGGTTGAAGATTCTTTGATGTTGTCCCACAATCTACTCAGATAATCGCAATCACGTCGGATTTCCTCCGGCTTTTTGCCAACCCCAGCTGTTCTGATAATGACGGATCTGTCGGTGCCAACATTGATGTCGTTTAAAATTGATTTTAAAAGTTTGCGATCACGAAAATTATCAACTTTTTTTGAAACCCCGCCTTTATTGGGTGTGTTTGCCATCAAGACGCAATATTTGCCAGCGATTGAAACGTAAGTGGTCATTGATGCGCCTTTATTACCGCGCTCTTCTTTTGCGACTTGTACCAAAATCAGCTGACCGGATTTGATCACATCTTGAATGCTGTAGCGTTTGTAAATGTTGTGAATATTGCCGCGATATCCTCCAGTTTCATCTTCAACCGAATATGCCCCAGTAACGATTGATTCATTGGAATCATCATCTTGCCTTGAGTCTCTCATGTCATCTGATGCAGCATTGTGACGGTTTTGCGAACTTGGTGTGTTTTCATCCTCATCCGATCTCGATTGTTGCGTGTTATTGAGCTCCTTCAGTTTTTGTCTTTCTGCTTCAGGAATTTGGTAATAGTCGGGATGAATGTCAGCAAAGGGAAGAAAGCCATGACGATCAGAACCATAATCAACAAAACATGCTTGGAGAGAAGGTTCAACGCGGGTGACTTTGGAGAGATAAATGTTGCCTTTGATCTGTTTAATAGCGATGGCTTCGCGATCAAAATCTTGTAGGATGCCGTCTTCTAACACCGCAACTCGCGTTTCTTCGCGATGTGCAGCATCAATTAAAATTGTTTTATTTGTCATTTGTTCCTCAGGAATTATTTGTTTGAGGAACGGCTATTTTCTAAAGCAGTCAGAGACTTGTTAGTATAATTTTCATTAGAAATACCCAGCCTAATATTTTTGAAATTAGAAAATAATCGTTCCAGTTTTGGAGAATTTTGAAATTTTGTTAGAATCTATTCTAGATGGTTTTGATGTTTTTGGTGAGTTGTAAGTGGTGAGTTAAAATCAGTGCAGAATATAAAAATCGTTAAGTTATTAAGCCAGTTATTATTTTTGATTCTTTATGCTGGAATCAATCCAATTTAAATATGGCATGAAGCCACGATCTATCCGCGTTAAGAAGATCTGAGGTATTTCAAAAATATGATGTTCTTTGATGGTTTTTTCGATCTTTTTGTAAAGCGAATTTTTGCTTTTTATGCTGACTAAAATTTCGCGTTTATTTTCGATTTTACCTTCCCAGACATACATGCTTTCGATCGGCAAAAATTGCACGCAGGCAGCTAATTTTTTATCTAGCAAAATTTTGGTGAGATTTTTCGCTAGTTTTTTCCCCTGCGCAGAATTGGGATAAGTCGTCTTAATTTCGATAAAAATTTTTTTCATAAATATGGTAAAATTATTCGCGCATCGCGGATTTCATTCGTCAAACATTCCGCAAAATTCAATCGCTAGCTTGGAGGAAGCTCACAAAAATCATTTTCACGGACTTGAATTCGATATTTGGTTTTTGGATGGAAAGTTGATTTTAAAACATGACGAACCCTCAAAAAAAGAAATTAATAATTTGCCGACTCTCCGCGATTATTTTTCTTTTAAAAATGAATTTACTTACTGGATGGATTTTAAAAATTTGAATGAAAAAAATGCTGAAATTGCGCTGAGATTGGTAAAAAAAGATGTTGACGAGGCCGCGATCAATCTGGATCAAATCTATTTCGCTCCCTTCATTGCCGATTATGAAATTGCTGAAAAAATTTTCAGAAAAATCAGAAATATTTTTGGAAAAAATGTGAATCTGGTTGCGGTTTGCAAAGAGCTCGGCAGTGCTAAAAAAGTAAAAATTTTACGCGATTTCTTAACCAAAAATAACGTAAAATTTTTATCAATTTTTCATCAATTGCTCGATGAAAATTTTGTGAAAAAATTTTCAAAAACAGAGCTTTTTGCTTGGACTGTCAATGATCTAGCGAGAATCGAAAAACTCAGAAATCTCGGGGTTAAAAATTTTGCCACCGATAAAATCACGCCACAAATTTATGACCGAAAAACCTGAATACCTTGGACACAGATCGCGCGTCAGAGAAAAGTTTCTCACCTCACTTGGTGCAGAATTACACGATTATGAATTGTTGGAAATTTTACTTTTTGCTTCCTCTTCTCGTAAAGATACAAAGGCGCTCTCCAAAAAACTAATTGCTAAATTTGGTGATATTTCTGCGGTTGTAAATTCTGATGTTGAAATGTTGAGAAGTGTTGAAGGAGTTGGCGAGGCAGCTATTACACAAATTAAAATAATCGCACAAATTTTGCAGCGAATGCTTAAGAATTCGGTGAGAAAAAAATCAGCTTTAAATAATTGGTCGGCGGTTTTGGACTATGCTTCTTCGTCACTAAAAAATTTAAATTACGAAGTTTTTCGCGTGCTATTTTTGGATAAAAAACATCAATTGATCGAAGATGAGTTGTTGGGAATTGGTGAAAATGATCAGGTTTTTGTAAGCTCTAAAACCATCGTCAAAAAGGCGCTGCTACTTTCTGCGGTGTCAATAATTTTGATCCACAATCATCCTAGCGGCGAGCTGCGCGCTTCTGCCGCTGACATCAAAACCACCAACGAAATTTCTGCGGCACTAAAAAATCTTGAGATCAAAATTTTAGATCATCTCATCATTGGACATGCTGGGCATTTTAGTTTTCGTGAGGAGGGTTTACTCTAGCTCGGGCAAGTGGATCAACGCGATCAACCATCTGATATTTTCCACCACTTTGTTCCTCAAAAATTTCAAAATAATCTGCAAATCTATCTTCAACTTTAAAAATAATTCTTGGATTTTTTTGATCTTTTTTGGCTGCGTAAAAATCCCATAAAACATATTTTTTGTGACCATTCTGATAGCTAACATCCATTTTAATTTCGCTGTCAAAAATCACTTCCACAACTGTCATCCGCCATTTACCGCGTTGCTTCTGTACGATTGCAGTGAGTGAAGTTACGTCAGAAAATTCTGGCCCTAAATCGATATCTTTGCTGTCGCGCAAAAGATACAAATTAAATGCCAAAGTCAGCGGTTTATTTTTTACTTTCCACAAATCAGTAACGGTCAAATTATCGATGGTATTTTGATCAACTTTGTGATCCAAAAAAAATTTTTCGATTTTTTTGATGAGGTCTGGATATTTTTTAAAATCTTCCTTCCACAAAATTGGGTAGTTGCGACTGTCAGCGCTGATAAGACGCAATTCTTCTCTAATTTTCTCATCTTCGAAATTTATATTTCTGTGCCATTTTGTGATGTAGTTGCGAGTAATAATTTTATTTTTTTCGAAGAATTTTGCTCGGTTGGAAATCGTCCAGCCGAGATTTTTTTTCTTCAATTCCGCGGTGTAATTTTCTTGTAAAAATTTTTCTAAATCTTCTTTGTTTAGAGATGATTTTTTTTTAGCTAAACTCATAAAACCCTTGTCTTTCTTGAGATCATCTGCCGCAAATTCAATCGCAGCATTGTTTGATTTTGCGGCGATCTCTACCAGTTTTTTATCTGATTTTATTTTTTTCGGTGCGAATGAAAGCAGTAATCCATTGTCGTAAAAAGCTGTCGCTGCAAATTCTGGAATTTCTCGCAAACGCTCTGACGCAAACATGTAATTTCGCGAATCAATCATGATCATTTTTTTCATGAAGAGACGGTCATCAAGCAGTTTTGGATCTGCATATTGCAAGGCGTCGCGATTCAAATAAGTGGCCTGTTCCATGAAAATTTTATCACTGCGCAGTTTTGTTGCAGCATATTGCAAAATTTGCGGATTCACCTTGAGCAAGCGGCGAACAAAATTCTCGTCTTCTTTCAAAATATCAGCAGTGTTTTGGAACTGAGTAGGATCGATCAACGTAACTTTTAGCATCAGCTTGCGATCAAGTTTTAAGCAGGCGGGCAGCGCTTTGACAGCATCAGGATCTTTTTTTTCAACATGCTGCAAAATGCGCGCAGTGACCTCGGCGTTGTTAAAACATTCTTCTTGAGCAAAAATTTTGAGTGGAAAAAGAAAAGCAGCGATGGCGATTATTTTTGTGAATTTCATCAGCCTCTCATCGATGAGATATTCTCGATTTCAATATTGCGACGGTTGTTGAAGTAAATTACGAGAATAGCCAATCCAATCGCGGCTTCAGCGCCTGCGACAGTCAACACAAAAATTGCAAAAATTTGTCCGACGAGGTCGTGCAGAAATGCCGAGAAAGCGACGAAATTAATGTTGATTGAAAGCAGCATTAATTCGATCGACATCAAAAGCGAAATTACATTTTTACGATTTATAAAAATTCCGCTCACGCCGATGCAAAACAGAATCGCGGAAAGAGTGATGAAGTGGTTTAGTTCTAGTCCGTTCATAGATTATAAATTAATTCCTTCGCCGATTTTAACCTTAACGATTTCCAGCGAATTTGTTTTGTTGTGTGCAATCTGATCAGAAATTTTTTGTTTTTTGATGAAGCGCGTTTCGTCTTTTAAAGTGAGAATAATTGCGCCAATCATTGCGACAAAAAGGATCGCGCCACTGAGTTCAAATGGTAAAATAAAATCGGTGTAG
>CAIYMZ010000028.1 GCA_903927415.1 uncultured Alphaproteobacteria bacterium | reverse complement strand
GCCGCTGGTCCAGCCGGTTGGGCACTGGCAGCAGGATTTCTCTACGTCACTAGGAATATGGGCGTGAAAAAAGAAGCTACACCCGATGCACCGCCGCAGGAAGAAATGTCGGAAGATGCGAAAAAGTGTGTGGAGGCTTACGAAAAAAAACGAGACTCAGAAGGAGCGACTCACTCTTCCGAAGCCACTACATCAGTTGGAGCTGCAGCTGCAGCGGTTGTGAAAGATGAAAGAGTATCCGTGGAAGAAGCGGCGAGAGATTTAGAAAGTACGAGGACTGTCATGCAAGCCGTTGATGCACACCAAGTTTCTTCTCAACAGTCTCAATCATCTACAATAGTCCAACCAGCTGTTGATGGTCAAACTCCTTCTCCTGCGCAGCATACTGCTGTTGAAGTTGATGCTGAAAATTTGGATCAAGATCAGGGTAAAAAACCCAGCTTAAAAGAACGTTTTGCAAATTGGAGAGAGAGTAGAAAGGCCGAAAAACATCAGCCTCTTGTGGAAGATGATAATGGCGTCGAGCCTGCTGATGTTGCTGAGTCTTCAGCTGATGCTCCAGACGCTGCGTCAACAATAGAGCCAAAAAAGGAAAAAGCGGGAGCTGGTGCCACAGCAGGGTCCTGGAGGCAAAAAGCCGGAGCGGCACTTACTAAATTTGGGCATATGAGGTTAGGTGAGGATTATACTATTTTAGTGACGGCGATAGTCGTGAGTTTCACCATAGCTAATCCTCTAGTTGGGGCTTCGATGGCTGGGATGTTTGCTGGTGTATATGTTGCAAAAGAAATTGTACAAGCCGGTGCAAGAGCTATTGGAAGCGCGCTTTATGGAAGTGGCTCTGGTGATAGAAGCGTTGAATCAGGAAAATCTCCGGATGGCGTAGATTCAAAAGCAGCAGGGCTAGAAGTTTCTCCTACACTAACTCAAGAACAGAGTCCTGTTGCGACTCCAGAGGCATCTACGCCAAATGCGATAGATATAGCGCGACAGCAAGCAAGTACAGTGATTGGTCAGTTGCGAGATACGGCAGTTGATGCTGATGCTACAGTTGATTCGCGAGCGACGTCGGTTGCTGGAGTTAGAGTTGACGGAAAAGGAGACGATGGTCGGGGGTAGTTAATGCTCAAGATATACCCAAACTGATTCAAAAAACCGATCTTTTACAACTGGACCCCGCAACAAGTGCGGGGTGACACTGAATATGAGTTGTCACCCCGCACTTGCTCTCGGGGGCCAGAAAGCTGAAAAGGAAATCGGTGTCTTCAACTTGATTGGATATAGTTCGTCAGGTCATGATGATTAAAATAAATCGGCAATGCACCCATGCCATTTTTTCCTTCTTGCAATAATTTTATTGGAATTGTGTTTGAAACTCCAATCTCCGAATGGCAATAAGCTATCGGACGACACCCGGAATTATAAGCGCATTCCACATCAGTAATCGTATCCCCAATAAACCAAATCTCATCTTTTTTTGGATCTAAATCCGATCCCATCAATGCGAGATCAACCGGCTCTCTGCTTGGCTTATCAGCATTCGCATCAGTTGCTCCAATCAACGCGAAAAACTTTTTATCAATTCCAATTTTCGCTGCTTCTTTGCGCAAAGTTGCGCCAATTTTATTGCTGACGATGAATTGTAAAACGCCGCGCTCTTCCAATTTGTTGATGAGATTTAAAGCTCCGGAAAGAAGTTGAATTTGATCGAGATGAATCGCGCGATAAGTGCTCTTGTAAATTTCGCCAGCCTTCTGCCAATCATTTCCAAAAATTTCCGGAAAAGATTCACGCATCGATTTGTGAACATTGTTGCGGACTTTTTCCAAGCCCCAAGGCTCGCGATCCATCTCCACCATGGTTTTGTCGATCGCAGTTTGAATCAGCGGCCAAGTGTCAACCAAGGTATTATCCCAATCAAAAATCACCGCTTTCGGTTTTGGTAAGCGTAAAAATGCTTCGCGGTTTTTTGTGAGGTCAGTCATTTTAAATTTATTTTTCGGATTGTTTTGCTGGACGCGGATCGAAGAAATTTTCGAATTTATTTTTGATTCCATCGAAATCTTTGGCATCGGAAGGATGATCTTTTTTCTTCGTAATCACAGGCCATTTTTTGGAAAATTCGCGATTGATTTCGACCCACTTCACTAAATCTGGCGCTTCGGGCGAGATCGCTTCGGCTGGGCATTCAGGCACACAAACGCCGCAATCGATGCAGCCGTCAGGATCAATCACCAGCATGTTTTCGCCTTCGTAAAAACAATCGACAGGACAGACAGAAACGCAGTCGGTATATTTACATTTTACGCAATTATCGGTGACGACGTAGGTCATAAAAATTAGGCGGTAGGCGTTAGGCGGTAGGCGTTAGGCGGTAGGCGTAAGGCGTAGTCTTGGGTGACTTACGATTTATGACTTAGGCTTTGCGACTTTTTTAAAAAAATTTCGCTTCGCACACGGAGCAAAGAAAGAAAAACGAAGTAAGAAAAATAAACGCCGAACATCAGCAGCAAAGGTTTGAGCATTGCGGGATCGATGGCGATGCCGCCGCTGCGCATGATGCTGGCTGGCTGATGCAAGCTGTTCCAATATTCTACCGAAAATTTGATGATTGGAACATTGATGAAACCAACGATGGAGATGATAGCAGCGATTCTTTCGCCTTTCGATTTATCGTCGAAAGAGTCGAGTAAAATCATGTAGCCAAGGTAAAGAAAAAATAAAATTAGCACTGAAGTGAGGCGCGCATCGAAGACCCACCAAGCGCCCCAGATTGGCTTGCCCCAAAGACTGCCAGTGACGAGAGTGATGAAAGTAAAAGTGCATCCAATCAGCGCGATTGATTTTGCGATCAAATAAAAAAACGGATTTTTCCAAATAAATCCCGAGAGATTAAACACCGCAATCAGCGTGTAAATCAGCAGCGCCATCCACGCTGCCGGCACGTGAACATACATAATCTTCACCGCATTGCCCTGTTGATAATCTGCGGGAGAGTTGATGATTGTCGGAATTGCTAGGGATAAAAGAATTAAAAAACATGCGAGCGAGAAGGGTGCAAAAAAGCAAAAATTTTTTTCGAAGTTTTGGAGTTTAAAAAGTTGTTTAATCATTTTTAAATTTTCCCTTCAAGATAATGCCCAAGCAGTTCGCGCTTAACTTTTTGTTCCGTTGAGTGATCAAAATCTTTGACACTAACTTCGCCATTTTTCATTTCATCTTCACCAACAATTACGACGAAGCGCGAGTTGTTTTGTGAGGCGCGTTTCATTTGTTTTTTGAAATTGCCGTCGAAAATAAATTCGACGGTGAAGCCGCTGTTACGTAATTTTTGCGCGATTTCGAAAGCGTAAACTTTTTCATTTTCTGAAATGTAATTCACTGCAATCGGACGCGATTTTTGTGGCTCCAATTTTGCCAACAACATCAGCCTTTCAACGCCAGCAGCAAAACCAATCGCCGGCATTTTTTTGCCGCTCATTTTTTCAACCAGATTATCGTAACGACCTCCAGCCAGCACCGCGTTCTGTGCGCCTTCGTGACTCATCGTAAATTCAAAAACTGTCGAGGTGTAATAATCTAAACCACGCACCAAACGTTGATTGACGCGGTTTTTGACGCCGAATTTAGCGAGCAAATTTAACACAGAATCAAATCGCGACTTCGCTTCGTCGGAAAAAAAATTAGAAATTTCTGGCGCGTCACTCAAAAGCTCGATGTCTGCGAACTCTTTAGAATCAAGGATGCGCAGCGGATTTTTCCCCAAACGGATTTTGGAATCAGCCGATAAATCATTTTTAAATTTGGTAAAATATTCAGTCAGCGCTGCTTCATAATTTTTTTTCGTTTCAGCGCAACCAAGCGAATTTATTTCAAGCGTAGTTTTTTCTAAAACCCCCAAATCCTTCAGCGCAGCGGCTGCAAGCAAGATCAAATCAACGTCGCAGAAAAAATTTTCTTCGCCAAAAATCTCAAAATTAATTTGATTGAACTGACGCTGACGACCTTTTTGCGGACGATCGTAACGAAAAATTGGTCCGTAAGAAAAAAATTTCCGCGGTAAAATTTGCTGCAATTCACCATTGGAAATCAAAGCGCGAACCACGCCAGCTGTAAATTCTGGACGCAGCGTTAAAAAATTTTCCGAGCGATCAGAAAATTTGTAAACCTCTTTGGCAATGATGTCCGAATCCTCGCCCAGATTGCGTTCAAACACTTCGCTAAATTCAAAAATTGGTGTTTGCAATTCTTCAAACCCAAAAAATTCTCCCTTTTTTTTGGCGATAGAAATGATGTGATTAAAAATTTTAATTTCGTCCCCGAACAGGTCTTTCGTGCCTCGAACGGGTTGGAGTTTGTGATCTGACATTAAATTTAGGATTTAGGATTTAGGATTTAGGATTTAAAACTTAAACCCTAAATCCTAATTCTTAAACCCAAATAACGGAGTCACCATGCACATCAATATTTTCGAGCAAATCCAAAAAAATTAATGCCTTCAACCAAGAATTTTGGTGGGCTCGTGAGCCTTTTAAACTCCTAGAGCGTGTCTTTAAATTCATTAACCATTCCAAACCACCAAATACCTGGTTCCTGCCTAATCCTACAGTTAAAAAGCTAAAATTTGCCTCTTGCAAACCGTAAGGTTATACTTCATGGTTTATGAATCTTAAAAACTGTAAGGTAAAAAATGGATTACAAAAAACTAACTGAAAAAAAGAAAATATTAGATAAACACAGACCTTTTGACACTGCTCTGGTAAAGAATCTTGAAGAATGGTTCAGAATCGAACTCACCTACACCAGCAACGCCATTGAAGGGAATACTTTGACACGTGCCGAAACCGCAATGGTTGTAGAAAAAGGTTTAACAATCGGTGGCAAATCCATAACCGAACATCTTGAAGCAACAAACACCGCTGCTGCTCTCGATTTCGTCAAAGAGCAAATCAAGCGCAAACCAAACGAACTAAAAGAAAAAGACGTCCTAAAGATTCACGAAATTATTTTGAGTGGAATCAACAAAGAAGATGCCGGTCTCTATCGTCGTGTTCCAGTTCGTATTTCCGGTTCTGCAGTTGTTTTGCCCAATCCAAAAAAAGTCCAGGACTTGATGGATGAATTTTTTTCATGGTTAAAAAAAGAAACTAAACTTCATGCTGTCGAACTAGCTGCCGAAGCTCATTATCGCCTAGTTACAATTCACCCTTTTGTTGATGGCAATGGCCGAACTGCGCGTCTTTTGATGAATATGATTTTGATGATGAGAGGATTTCCACCAGCAATCATCCGCAAAAACGATCGCTTGGCTTACATTAAATCTTTAGAAAAACCGCAGTTGGTTAATGGAGAAGGTGATTCAAAAAATGATTATTTTAAATTAATCACAGCAGCTGTCGATCGTTCGCTAAATATTTATCTAAAAGCTATAAATGGTGAAAATGCGGAAACGATAAATGAAAAACTTCTAAAAATCGGGGAACTCGCAAAGCTCACAAAACAAACCACTTCAACAATTCGTCATTGGACAAAAGAAGGTTTATTGCAAGTAGCCGAAATGACCGAATCAGGATATCAAATGTATGATACAGGGATGGCAGAGAAAGTAAAAAAAATTCAGGAGATGAAAGAAAAGAGGATGACACTAACTGAAATCAAGGAGGGTTTATGATAAGTAAATGGACACCTCCAGCTGGACATCCGCTCGCGAATGCGCGCCATCCTTCACTCAACACAAACATAAAAATTAATTCAAACAAATGACCTCCATTCCTAACATCCGAAATTTCTCCATCGTTGCTCACATTGATCATGGCAAGTCAACTCTCTCCGACCGCTTGATTCAAGAATGCGGAGCGATTGAGGAGCGCGAAATGACGTCGCAAATTCTTGATTCGATGGATATCGAAAAAGAGCGCGGCATCACGATTAAAGCACAAACCGTGCGGCTCGCCTACAAAGCTGACGACGGTAAAACCTACATGCTCAACTTGATGGACACTCCCGGTCACGTCGATTTTGGCTATGAAGTTAGTCGCTGTTTGGCGGCTTGCGAAGGCTCGATTTTAGTGGTCGATTCCACGCAAGGCGTCGAGGCGCAAACCCTCGCCAATGTTTATCAGGCGATCGACAACAACCACGAAATTGTTCCGGTTTTAAACAAGATTGATTTGCCCGCTTCCGACCCCGAATCGGTCAGAAAACAAATCGAAGAAGTAATCGGAATTGACGCTTCGGAAGCGATTTTAGTTTCGGCAAAAACTGGAATCGGAATTCACGAAACGCTCGAAGCGGTGGTAAAAAAATTACCCGCTCCAAAAGGAAATCCTGACGGCGATTTCAAAGCGCTTTTGATCGATAGTTGGTACGACCCATATCTCGGCGTCATAGTGCTGGTGCGGGTTATCGATGGCTCGATCAAAAAAGGTCAGAAGATAAAAATGATGATCGCCAACTCAGTTTACCAAGTTGATTCCGTCGGATTTTTCACGCCGAAAAAAGTTTTCTGCGACGATTTAAAGGCCGGAGAAGTCGGATTTATTAACGCCCAAATCAAACAAGTTTCAGATTGTAAAGTTGGCGACACCATCGTTTTAGCCAGCAATGACAAAGCTTTGCCACTCCCAGGATTCAAACAAAATCAACCTGTCGTCTTCTGCGGAATTTATCCGATCGATGCTTCCGACTTTGAAAAATTTCGTGATTCACTCGGAAAATTACACCTCAATGACGCCTCTTTTGAATATGAAACTGAAACTTCCACTGCGCTGGGATACGGCTTCCGCTGTGGCTTCCTCGGCCTTCTGCATCTTGAAATTATTCAGGAAAGATTGGAGCGAGAGTTTGATCTTGACCTCATCACCACCGCGCCGTCGGTGATCTACAAGATTCATTTGCGCACCCCCCATCGCGGCGCTGACGCATCGACTCGCTCCCCCCTAGTGGAGTCCGACAATTCTTCCGAGAATGCGAATGTGATCGAAATTCACAGCCCCGCCGAAATGCCCGACCCAGTCAAAATCGAAAAAATGGAAGAGCCGTGGATCAGGGCGACGATTATGACGCCCGACGAATATCTCGGCGCCGTGCTCGATCTTTGTACCCAAAAACGCGGCATTCAAAAAGAGCTCACTTACGTCGGCAATCGCGCGATGCTGATCTACAAACTCCCCCTCAACGAAATCGTCTACGACTTCTATGACCGCCTAAAATCCTGCTCGCGCGGCTATGCCAGTTTTGATTGGAGCATGGATGGTTACGAAGAAAGCAATCTGGTAAAACTGACGATCATGGTCAACGGAGAGCCTGTGGACGCGCTTTCATTCATCACTCACAAAACTCACGCTGAATCTCGCGGCAGAAAAATTTGTGCAAAATTGAAGGAATTAATTCCGCGGCAAATGTTTGCGATTGCGATTCAAGCGGCGATTGGTGGAAAAATTGTGTCACGGGAAACTGTGTCGGCGATGAGGAAAGACGTGACTGCGAAATGCTACGGCGGAGATATTTCGCGGAAGAGAAAACTTTTGGATAAGCAGAAAAAGGGGAAGAAAAAAATGCGGGAAATTGGGAATGTGGAGATTCCGCAGAGTGCGTTTTTGGCGGCGCTGCGGTTGGATGAGTGAACTCAGCGCCAGACTTGGATTTTCGTGTAAAATTTATTTGAACTGAACGTGAGGACGGAGTTACAAACTCCGTCCTGCGTAGGGTGAGAAAACAGCCTGAATGGTTGTTTCGGCGACGTGAGTAGATGGAGGATTTTTGTAATCACTCCACCACACTCTCCTCAAAAATTTCATGCAATTTTTTCTGCAACAATTCTTTGTCCGGTAATTGCGTTTTATATTCTGCAATCATGGTTGGAGAAAGGCTTCTGCTTAAAGCATATTCCACAATTTCCACGTCGCGATCTTTACACAATAAAACACCAATTGATGGATTTTCGTTTGATTTTTTTACGTCGCGATCGAGGGCTTCGAGATAAAAGTTCAGCTGCCCCAAATGTTCTGGTTTAAATTTATCAGCTTTAAGTTCGAAGGCCACCAAGCATTGCAAACCGCGATGGTAGAAGAGTAGATCGATGTAAAAATCACCATTGCCAACCTGCAATTTATATTCCTCTCCAACGAAAATAAAATCTTTACCAAGCTCGAGAATAAAATTTTTCATTCGCGAAACTAAGCCTTTTTGTAGATCACTTTCGCTGTGAGATTCGGAAAGATTTAGAAATTCAAAAATGTAATTGTCTTTGAAAGAGCCGCAAATTTCCGAGCTAATTTCTTTCAGCGCCGGAGAAATTTTTGTGTCTCCAATCATTGCTCGCTCAAAAAACTGGCAGAAATTTGACGATCTAATTCTCGCGCCGTGTAATTTTCTTTGATGCTAGTTCTGAGATAAAATTCAATTTCTTCGGCAGATTTGCAGCGCGAAAAAATCGTGCGGTGATGCGTCCAGCTTAGCTTCGCCAGCAAACTGTTTCTGATGTCGGCAAATTGTGTCCCCACTGCGGACACAATTTCAGAATTTTGATTCGATCCGATTTGGAGCTGCAATTGTGAAGCCAATTCTTGCGCAACGTAAGTTTCGTAAAATTGCCTCATGCGGTAAAGTCCACGACGATTAAAACCTTTTAATTCGGGATAATTTTTTTGAATAAAATCAGCCAACTCATCCACCATTTTTTCGCCCCAGCTAGAATTTACCAACTTGTCATTAATGTATTTTCCGACGTTCCAATAAAGATTGATGAGCTCAGCATTCACAGCCCTCACCGCCCGATTCTGTGCCTGCTTGATGAGTTGAATTATTTCTACAAAATTTTTTTCTAGCATATTTTTACCTGACTAATTTTAAAAAAAATTACCTACCAGCAGCGTAATTTTTTTACTAAAAAATGACAATAAAAAATCCCCGAAGTGTTGCCACTTCGGGGACATGAATAACACGCTTTTTGGATTTACGTGGTGGTGGTATTTCGTTATTTTCTTTAGCCGTCATCCTTGGCCTGCAAGGCCGAGGATCTCAGTAGTTTTGACTCAGTTTTGACTCAGAACCTTAGTCTCACGAGATCCTCGGAGCTTCGCTCCAAGGATGACGAGGAAGAAGGGACGAGGATAAAGATGACAATGGTTTTGGAAAAATAATCCTCATCCTCGTCCCCTCATTTGGCTTCGACTCAACAAAAATCTCCCCACCCTGAAGCTCAACAAGTTGTTTTGTAATCGGCAGTCCGAGCCCAAAAGAATCAACACTTCCCGAGTTTGGATTTTCAATTGTTTGGAATTTTTGGAAGGCGGTTAGGATTTGTGATTGTGTCATTCCGAAGCCTTGATCGGAGATGCAAATCTCTAAAAAATTATTTTTTATTTCTTTAGTGTTGGATTCAGTGCTGAACCTAGCGCTGGACTGGGTTTGTAACCCAGTCCACATGTTCATGTCATCTTGATACGAAGAAATATTTTTAATCATAACCTTCACCTCACTCCCAACCGGACTATATTTCACCGCATTCGAAATCAGATTTGTAAAAATCTGCTTCATTCTTTTTGCATCAAGTTTCACCGACTTCACTTCGTCAGAAATCTCAACTTTAATCGCCACATTCCGCTTCAAAGAATAATCGTAATTCAGCTTCACTGCACGCTTTACTACATCGCGAAGATCGATTTCAGAATTCAAATTCACTGAAAATTTTCCGGAAGAAACTTTGCTGACATCGAGAATATCGTGAACGAGGGAGAGCATGTCGGAAGTGATCGCGGCGATGTCAGAGATGCAGGATTTTGATTCAGCAAGAAGCTCAGAATTTTTCTTTAAATTAGCCGCGGAGAGATTTTGTGAAGCTAGTGCAGAGAAATTTCCCAAACTCATCGCCGCAAGATTTTCCTCCAAAATTTCCGACATGCTGATGATTGCGGAGAGCGGGGTTTTTAACTCGTGGGTGATGGCGGAGAGGAATTCGCAGGAGGAGAAGGTGGTGGTGGAGGTTGGTTGGAGTTGGGTGGAGGGGGAGCAAGTAGATAATTGTGCAGAAGCTGATTCAGCTTGGGTGGAGAGTGGTTTTAGAGTTTGCGGTTGAGATGGGGTTTTTGGTTGAGCTGCGGCTCTCTCTGAGACTTTGTCTGCAAAGAAATCGTAAAAAAAAGTTAAAAAGGTGATGTGGGGTTTTTGGAGGGAGAGGGATTTCATGTGCCGAAACGGGTCGTTGAAAAAAATTCAAAAATTGTTTCGGTAAAAAAATTGATTCGGGCAAAGAAGGCAAATTAGAAGTATCAAATCTTTCAATATCTCCATTGATGAAACCAATTTCTAATATGAAAATAGCCCTACACGAATTTCTTTATAAAAAAAATCGTCAGCAACAAATCAAAGGATTCTACTATGTTGCCTTGCATAGCAGCATTTCCGAAGCTGCTCGAATGATGCACCTTACCCAATCTACCGTCACTTTACAAATCCAGTCACTCGAGCGAGATCTTGGATTTAAGCTTTTAAATCGTGACTCAAAGCCGCTTTCACTCACACAAGAGGGAGAAGATTTCTACAAAATCGCCTGCCCATTAATGCATGAATTCGAATCGGTGGTTGAAAAATTTCTGAACAGAAAAAAAGAAAAAGAGCAGAAAAAAATTGATATTGCTGCGCATCACAGCGCTATATCCCACATGATGCCTCGCATCATTGCTCATCTAAAAAAATCGCATCCTGATGCCAAAATTATGATCCGAAACATTCCTACGCGTGAAGCAATTAAGCGATTAAAAGACGGTCAAATTGATTTGGCATTTTATCCAAACATGTCTCACGAGCCAGAGTTAAAGCACAGCGAAGTCATCTCTTACGATCCGATTTTAATCATGAACAAAAAACATCCTCTAGCAAAAAAACCAGTGAAAAGCTTAAAAGATTTAAAAAATTTTGACCTAATTCGTATCGATCGCAATTTAATTGTTCTGCCACTTTTTGGAGAGGCTGTAAGGACGCATGGCATCAAAGGCAGTGTTGAATTTGAAAATGGAAATTGGGAAATGCTTAAACATTTCGTCAAAGAAAATAATTTTGTCGCGATTGTTTCTGCGGTCTGTCTCGATAAAAATGATTCAGATTTAGTGATGAAAAATTTGGCAAAACTTTTTCCAAGCATGAGTTTCGGAATTGCGATGAAGAGCGGACAGCTTCTAAAGCCAATCGTACAGAGCTTGTTTGACTCGTTTAGTGAAGTTGCAAAGGAGTGGAAGTTTGCGATTTAAAAGTGGTCAAAATTTTTTTGCAAAAATTCACACAAATCTTGCCCATAAAAACTTCTCATAGTTAACTGCTGATTATTGATTTTCCCAATAGATACATTCTTAGTTTCAATACTGGCTTAAATCCTTGCGACACTAGGTTCTAAATTAATTCTTCATTTCCAATGAACGCTACTTTGATCTTAGAAAAACTAGAAAAACTCGCTGACATAAAATATTTTATTCCACTGCTTGAGGTCAGATTTTTGACCAATAAAAGCCTTTGCTCACATCTTAAAATTGCTAAAAAATCTGTAGATAATGTGCTGATTAATTTGGCTTTCGATGTGCAAAAAAAATTGGAGAATTCTGATAAAATTCATCCCACAAAAATTAGAATCAGCGATGAAATTTCTAATGCCCTCCAACATCTTGAAGGAATTGATGACACGCAGTTGAAGCAATCTCTGCAAGCGCTCATTATTTTTTCAAAGAATTATGAAAATCATCAAAATCCAATTTCTTTATCGACTGAAAACGAAGGGGATTTAAAAAATTTGAAGGCAAAAATTTTATTAATTATTGCCGAGAGGTTCGGATAAAATGAGTAGAGTTCCTCCCGCAGTTCATTATCCAACAAATCGTGATGCCTTCCTCTTTCTCGCAGAATGCTTGAAATCAGAGTATGATTTTACGTCAGCAGAGCCCCCACATCCAAGAAGCAGTGCTATTTCTCCACCAAGAAAAGTTCTTGAATTAATGGGAACTGCGGCAGTCGATTTTGATAGTTATTCTGAAGTACCTGGAATGTCCCGCGGTGGAGATGGTACTCTGCAGGAATGCGTTAAATTTTTTAATAGACATGGCATAAGATGTTCGAAAGAAAATGTTTCATTAAGCATGAATATCTTATCAGCCCTAGATCATGTGTATAGAAAACTACATCTTAGCGAAACTAATAAAATCATAGTTCCAACCCCAACATTCGGTTATTATTTTAAACAGTTTCAAGACAACAAAATTGGATTTGAAACCCTACCTACTAAGGCAGAAAATAATTTTTTAATAGATGCGGAAGCGCTGGAAAAGATGATCGTAGAAACTGGGGCTAAAACACTTTTACTGTGCTATCCAAACAACCCGACGGGCGCAGTAATGACGAAAGAAAATGCACTGGCCATCGCCGAAATTGTAAAACGACATGATGTTTTTGTGATTTCTGATGAGGCATTTATCAGCAATTCTTTGTCGAACAAAAAACATTTTTCTATTGCTGCTGTAGATGGAATGCTGGATAGGAGCTTCACAGTTACGAGTGCTGCAAAATCAATGTTCATTGGAAACAAAACTGGTTTTTGTGTTGGGCATCCAGAAATTTTAAGTGGTCTCGAAATGCTTGGTGGATATCCAACAAAACACACTCAGAAAATCATGTCTGCCGCCATCGAAGACTTGGCTGAAAATGCAGAATATTTAGAACAATGCCGCACTTTTTACCTAAGAAATATCGACCTAATCGGAACAAAAATTTCTGAATTAAATAAAAAATTCTGCGACCAATTCTCCGAAGAAAAAACTTTTGTTAAACCTTTCATCGCAAAACCAGATGCTACAAATGTTTATCTTTTAGATTTCTCTGGCTTACGCGGCAAAAGATGTGGCGACAAAATTTTAAATAGCGGTTTGGATGTCGCACAATGGCTGCTTGAAGATGCGAAAGTTGGAACCGTTCCGGGAGAATGTTTCTTGTTTGAGCCCGAAACGATGTTGGTTAGAATCGCATTAAATCACGCGCCTCGTGAGCTTGAAGTGGCTTTTAATAGCATGATTGAAGCTACAGTCAAAATTGAAAGCCCAGCTCCACCAGCTCCAGTTTCTGCTGATTCGGTAGTGACAACAGCGGAGCGTTCTAAATAAATAAAGAGCCGAGCAAATAGAATCACTCAATGAACCTCCTCCTCTTCCTAAACTCCGACACCCACTCCACAACCGCACTCTCTTTACTTCTACCAACTTTAAAAAATCACAAACTCAAAATTATTTTATCACAAAAAGTTGGAAATGTTGATGATCTTCCGCGTGAATTAATCGCGATGAAAAAAGTTGAGCAGGATGGTGTTACAGATTTATTTGTGCAGCTCGCGGCAAATTTAAATTCTGAAATTTCGAGTTACGAAAATGTAAATTCCGAAATCGCACTGCAAGATTTTCAAAAATTTTCTCCCGATTTAATCATTTCAATTCGCTTCGGACAAATCTTCAAACAGGCTCTAATCAACATTCCGCAGCATGGCGTATTAAATCTGCATTCGGGAATCTTGCCGAATTATCGCGGGATTTTGGCGACGTTTTGGGCGATTCTAAACGGCGAGAAAAAAATCGGCGCGACACTGCATTTTATTACTGATTCTGGAATCGATACTGGCGATGTGATCGGATTTTCTGAAAGTGAAATCGATTGGAATTCTACACTTTATTCTAACATCAATAGGCTTTACGAAGGCGGATGTGCCTTGCTTTCGCTTACCATCGAAAAAATTTCTGCAGGCGAAAAAATTGCGACTAAAAAACAATCTGAATTTGGTACTGGAAAATATTTTTCTTATCCAAAATCCACAGATGTAAAAAAGTTTTTGCAGCTAATGCCGTTGGTTTAGAACTTAAAAAATCAATCTTTTAATCGAATTTGGTTACGAAGAAACTAATTTAGTGAAGCTGACAATCATGGTCAATGGAGAGCCTGTGGACGCGCTTTCATTCATCACTCACAAAACTCACGCTGAATCTCGCGGCAGAAAAATTTGTGCAAAATTGAAGGAATTAATTCCGCGGCAAATGTTTGCGATTGCGATTCAAGCGGCGATTGGTGGGAAG
>CAIYMZ010000027.1 GCA_903927415.1 uncultured Alphaproteobacteria bacterium | reverse complement strand
TTAGTTTTGATAGTCACACCTAATAAAGCACCTACATTACATTCATAGTCAACGCACAAATTTGAAATAATAGTATCAAATTCAGAATTTTATTTTTTTTGACGAAACCAAAGGCAGTAAATTTCTGCGCTCTGTCAAAGAAATTTTCATCGTTAAAAGCAATATTTTCGAGATATGATTCTATAACATTAATCTTCAAAACCCCTTCGGCCAAGCTCTGAGCTGGAATCTCAGCACGCGATGTAACATAACCTTCATCCACCAAATGATCCGAAACTTTTTTACTTAATTTAGAAATTTGTCGAATCGACACGCATTTACCGAGATATTCTTTGCTAAAATTTTCTTCATAAATTTTTTCAATAATTTCATTTTCTGAAAAAATTATTTTCTTGATTCTAAAACATTGTAGCACCCGTAAATCTTGGATTACCTTGCCCTCTTGCTCTTTTAGTTCTTCGTAATCTTCCTCTTGTTCTTCAGCTTCTTTTTGATCTTTCTCAACCTGCTGCAAATCTTTTTCTTTTATTTTTTCCTGAAAATTTTGCTGATCTCTTTGGATTAAAATATTTTGGTTATTGATGGCATCTTGTTGCTCTTGCTCTGAAATCGCGTAGACGTTGAGAGGGAATAGGATAAGGAGAAGAGTGGTGCAAAGGATTTTCTTCATGGTGAGAAAAATTTTAGACACTGTTTAGCTAATGTTGGGCATAAAATGATTAGCTGTAGAACTAGCGCTGGATGCGGTTTGCGCCGATTGTTTTCTGATTTCTTTGCCGGCCAATAAATCCTTAATTTCATCTCCCGTCAGAGTTTCATATTCGAGCAAAGCTTGCGCTAATTTTTCGAGATCAGATTTTTTTTCGACGAGAATTTTTTTAGCCTTGACGAGTGCCTCATCAACAATACGGCGCACTTCTTCATCAATAATTTTTCCAGTTTCTTCGGAATAAACTTTGTTCGCAGCATAAAATCTTGAGCCTTCATCTTCGGCATAATCAATCGTTCCAACCTTGTCGCTCAAGCCCCAACGCGTCACCATGTTGCGTGCCATGTTGGTGGCTTGCGAAATATCGGAAGAAGCTCCCGTCGTGACTTGTTCGTAGCCGAAAATTAATTCTTCAGCAGCGCGACCGCCCATTGCTACGATGAGATCGTCGTGAAGTTTGGCACGAGTGATTGAGAAGCGATCAGTTTCAGGAAGGCGCATGACAAGACCAAGGGCGCGGCCGCGCGGGATGATCGTCGCTTTGTGAATTGGATCAGAATTCGGGCAATTAATCGCGGTGATGGCGTGTCCAGACTCGTGATAGGCCGTTAGTTCTTTTTCCGATTTTTGCATCACCATCGATTTTCTTTCCGCACCCATCATGATTTTATCTTTGGCCTCTTCAAGATTTTGCATCGTCACCATTTTTTGATTGTGACGCGCAGCCATTAGAGCGCCTTCATTCACGAGGTTTGCGAGATCGGCTCCGGCAAATCCCGGAGTTCCTCGCGCAACGGTTTTGACATCGATGTCAGACGCGGCGACAATTTTTTTTAGGTGGACGGCGAGGATTTGTTCACGTCCGAGAATGTCAGGATTTGGAACTGTGACTTGGCGATCGAAACGTCCTGGACGAAGCAGAGCGCGGTCCAAAACGTCGGGGCGATTTGTCGCAGCGATGATTACTACGCCTTCATTTTCAGAAAAGCCGTCCATTTCAACAAGCAATTGGTTGAGAGTTTGTTCGCGCTCATCATTTCCGCCACCAACTCCAGAGCCGCGGTGACGGCCGACGGCGTCGATCTCATCGATGAAAACGATGCAGGGCGCAGATTTTTTTGATTGTTCAAACATGTCGCGAACACGACTAGCGCCGACGCCAACGAACATTTCAACGAAGTCTGAACCTGAGATCGAAAAAAATGGAACTCCAGCCTCACCAGCAATGGCACGGGCTAGCAAAGTTTTTCCCGTTCCTGGAGAGCCAATTAACAAGCAGCCCCGCGGAATTCTAGCACCGACATCGGTGTATTTTTTTGCATCCTTGAGGAAGTCGACAATTTCGGTGAGTTCTTGTTTAGCTTCGTCAATCCCCGCAACGTCAGCAAAGGTAATTTTGGTTTTGCTTTCTTGCAAAAGTTTGGCGCGAGATTTTCCAAATCCGAAAGCACCACCACGTCCACCGGAAGCACCGCGTGCGAAAAATATCCACAAGGCAATCATGATGATGAATGGCAACCAGCCAAGAATTCCAGCGATCACTCTGTCTGACTTTGAAACTAGAGGCACAGCATTGATGGCTACACTCTTTTCCTGCAATTTTTCGACGAGGTTTGGATATTGCGGAAGGTAAGTGTAGAACTGCGTACCATCTTTTAATTTTCCAACAAGATCATCGCCTTTAATATCGACTTGAGCAACTTCCCCAGCATCAACTTTTTTCATGAACTCACTGAAAACTAGCTTATTTCCAGCCACGCCATCCGGCCCTCCGATGAGATTTGAAATCGACATCACCACGACAAAAATAATCACCCAAGTAAGAAAGTTTTTTCCGGAATTTTTCATGAAAATTTTTTAGGATTGAGGAATGGCGAAAGTAGGAACGGCGAAAAAAATATCAATTGGTATACGAGATATGTTTGCCTTAGTTTGTTGAATTGACTTGAACAATGAGCAATAAAAAACCCACTTAAGTTTTTTACGCTTAAGTGGGCTTGTCTGTTTTAATTTCGTTACTTCATGCGTCACTTATAGACTTGGCGACAACCTACTCTCACTGGACATAAAGACCAAATACCATCGGCGCGACATGCGTTTCACTTGCGAGTTCGGAATGTATCGAGTGGTTCCACACCGCTATCTTCACCAAGTCAACAAGTGACGCATAAAGTTTAAATTGATAACTAGAGATACCTGCAAATTCATTGTGTTTATCTTCAAGCAAACCCTTTGATTCGTGTGCAGATTGATTCCACACATAGTTCAAAAAATAAGCCAATCGGGTAATTAGTACTGGTTAGCTCAGAGCGTTACCGCCCTTACACACCCAGCCTATCAACGTGGTAGTCT
>CAIYMZ010000026.1 GCA_903927415.1 uncultured Alphaproteobacteria bacterium | reverse complement strand
TATGAAAAGGCGTTGCACATTCAACTTTGTGACACGAAAAAAATCGTAAGCCGAAAATGGCAGTTTAGGCTATTTTCTCCCCCTGAGCTACGAGGGATTAATTGGTTTTGTACAAATCCTAAAGAAACCCCCCTACCCCCCTTAACAGGGGGGCGACCACCGCACTCGGAGCACGCTCTTTTACTTAAACAGGGGGCGACCACCGAGTTCGGAGCGCGCCCCCCTGTTAAGGGGGGTAGGGGGGTTTCTTTAGTTACGGAAATCGGGTTTCTTTAGTTACGGAAATTTTTTAACAAGACTTCCCACCAATGTAAAAATATTCGAAGCCGTTTTTTTGCATCTCCTCCGCATCAAAAAGATTCCGCAAATCCACAATTTTTTTGGTTCCGCTTCTCGAAAAATCCAACTCCCGATATTTTTTCCACTCAGTTGCAATCACGATTAGATCGGCGTCTTTCATGGCTTCGTAAGCATCTTCGTGAAAAGAAATATTTTTGAACTCGGCCAATTCTCTCCGCGAATTTTCAATCGCTTCGAAATCGTGAGCGGAAATTTTTGCGCCTTTTTCGAGTAATTTTTTTGTAATCGTAATTGCTGGTGAATAGCGAATATCGTCAGTGTTGGCCTTAAATGCCAAGCCGAGTAGGGCGATTTTTTTGCCGGAAATTTCGCCGCCAAAAACGTCAGAAATTTTTTCGACCATTTTTATTTGACGATGTTTGTTGGATGAAACCACGGAATCGATCAAAGACAGCTCGACATTATTTTCTTTGGCGATGTTGAGGATGGCCATGATGTCTTTGGGGAAGCAGGAGCCGCCGAAGCCCGGACCGGGATTGAGGAATTTTTCGCCGATGCGGGAATCAAGGCCGATGGCGTGGGAAAGTTGTTTGATGTTGCCGCCGACGATCTCGCACAAATCCGCCATTTCATTGATGAAAGAAATTTTGGCGGCGAGGAAAGAATTGGCGGCATATTTGATAAGCTCTGCGGTTACGATGTCGGTGAAAATTAATTTTTCTGGCGAAAATTTTTGGTAAATTTCGGCGAAAATTTTGCGTGAATTTTGATCTTCGCAGCCAATGACAATTCGATCGGGATTCATGAAATCATCAATCGCCGCGCCTTCGCGCAGGAATTCAGGATTTGACGCAACGGAAAAATTTATTTTCGGATTTGTTGCCGCGATTAATTTTTTTATTTTTGCGCCAGTGCCGGCAGGAACCGTGGATTTTGTGACGATTAATTTTGCTGAATCAGAAAGCTCGGCGATCTCTTTTGCCGCGGCTAAAACGTAGGAAAGATCGGCGCTGCCGTCAGAATCTTGAGGCGTGCCGACAGCGATGAACACTGCTTGTGCACCTTGCAATCCTTGGCGCAAATCGGTGGAAAAAGAAATTTTTTTTGCGGTCGAAACTTCGTCTAAAAGTTCTTTCAAACCGGGTTCGAAAATTGGAATTACGCCCGAATTTAATTTAGAAATTTTTGCAGAATCTTTGTCGATGCAGGCGACATCGTGTCCGAGCTTAGCAAAACAAATTCCAGAAACGAGGCCAACATAGCCGCTGCCGATGACGGTGATTTTCATTTAACGTAAAATTTTTGTTAATTTTTCTTCGAGCTCTTCAACATCGACATTGATGTCGGAAAGATGTAAACTTTCTGAGCCAAATTCTGCACAGTCAAAACGATGGTAATTTACATCGATTTTTTCACACATTTCAGCGAAGCAAGTTTTTTGCCATGTCCGATTTACCAACTCGAGCAGGGAACATTTTTTTTTGGCAAACATGACATTGGAAATACCGGCGCCATGCGGAGCGATGATAAATCTGGCATGGGAGCTGATTGAGACCTGCTCAAGGAAAGAAAATTTTTCCATATAAATCGTTTTGAAACCATATCTTTCGAGCATCGCGACCAATTCTTTTTCATTATTAACTTTGCGCGGCACATTCTTGTCAGGCCTGTTTCTGCTAATGTAAATTTTTTCTCCGAAGTCAGTTTTTAATTCTTTCTGGTAATAAGAAACCAGTGTTTGCGCCACTTCAGAGAAGTTTAAAAAATCGTAATATCCGCGAGATGGGATTCCGATTGCTTGAATAAAAGCGAGATTTTTTACGCGCAAATGCGATTTTTTTGGAATGAATTTTATGTTGGATTTGCTGAATCCAAAGGCTTCCAAAGACTTCATCATGAAATCAATTTTACCGTAAGATTTTTGTAAAATCAGAATTGAATTTGGAAATTCTTTTTTAAGAAGGATTAATTTCGAAAGCGCTTCCCACAGCCAGTGACAATAGTTCTTCGACCATTCGTCGGTTGCTAGAATGTAAGATTTGTTTGGACAGGTGAAGATTGGAAAAAAATATTTTAGGCGAAATTTTAATTTTTGATATTTTTTGTAAAAATCTTCGCCGACGCAGGAATCTCTCACGATTTTGCCTTTGCTGATGATTACGGCGTTGTTGGTGACCGAGACGTTGCGGAGCTTTTGGATGGGGAAGATGATGGTCATTTTTAAATTTGAAATTTACTTCAATGTCATGCGGAGGCAGGCTCAGCATGACAGCGAGAATTTTGGTTAAAGAGTGCTTCTAAAATATTCGATCGTCTTTTTCAACCCTTCCTCAAGCTCAACCTTCGGCGAAAATCCAATCAGTTTTTGTGCCTTCTCAATCACGGGTTGGCGCTGCATTGGATCGTTTTGTGGCAAAGGGCTAAAAATAATTTTTGATTTTGATTCGGTTAATTTCAGAACTTTTTCTGCGAGTTCTAAAATCGTGAATTCGCATGGATTTCCCAAGTTGATCGGTCCTTTTGCGCTGGGCTCCTCCATAAAATTTACGATGCCTTCGATCAAATCATCGACGTAGCAAAATGAGCGCGTTTGGTCTCCCTTGCCGTAAATCGTGATATCTTCGCCTCTCAAAGCTTGAACAATAAAATTTGAAACAACGCGTCCGTCATTGATCGACATGCGTGGGCCGTAGGTGTTGAAGATGCGGATAATTTTTATTTCGACGCCATATTGCTGGTGATAATCGAAGAAAAGCGTTTCTGCTACGCGCTTGCCTTCGTCGTAACAAGAGCGCGGACCGATGGTGTTTACGTTGCCAAAATATTCTTCAGTTTGCGGATGAACCAAGGGATCGCCGTAAACTTCGGACGTTGAAGCTTGAATGATTTTTGCATTCACATTGCGCGCGAGTTCAAGCATGTTGATTGCGCCCATCACGCAAGTTTTTGTGGTGTGAACGGGATTGTGCTGATAGTGGATGGGAGATGCTGGACAGGCGAAGTTGTAGATATCGTCGACTTCCAAATGAATCGGTTGAGTGACGTCGTGACGAATTGCTTCAAAACGCGGATTGTTCAAAAGATGCCCAATATTTTTTTTGTTGCCGCAAAAATAATTGTCGAGTGCGATGACTTCATTGCCTGCGGCTAAAAGTTTTTCGCATAAAAATGAGCCGAGAAATCCGGCGCCACCGGTGACAAGAACGCGTTTCATTTTAAACTGGAATTGAGATTATGACTCTTAGTCCCCCAAGAGGAGAATCAAAAAGTTTAATGTGACCACCGTGAGAAGTGACCGCATCCATTGCGATAGCTAAACCAAGACCGGAACCGCCGGAAACTGGTTTTTGATCGGGATTGCGCGAGTTGTCAATGCGGTAGAAGGGCTTGAAGACGTTGCTGCGCTCGCTCGTCGGAATTCCCGGACCGTCATCGTCAATCGTAATCATCAAGTTATTGCTTGAAAGTGCGGCGGCAAAATTGACGTTTTTTCCGTAGTTGAAAGCGTTGTTAATCAAATTCATCAAGGCGCGTTTGAGGGCTAATTTTTTTACAGAAATTTCTAGCTCTGCGGTTAGATCGAGATGTCCGTTGATCTGGCGACCCATTTTGGCGTAGTAGTTGATAATTTTTTCCTGCAGAAATTTTTTAATTTTAATCGTGGTGATTTTTTCTTTGTCGTCGCCGCGCGCGAAATCGAGATATTCATCGACCAACTTTTCCATGTCGGAAATATCTTGCTTGAGATCGTCAATTTCTTGCGAATTGCTCATCATCGCCAATTGCAATTTCATCCGCGTTAGCGGCGTGCGTAGGTCGTGGGACACTGCCGAGAGCATGTCGGTGCGCTGCGTAATTTGGCGCATCACTCTTTCCTTCATTTTGATGAAAGAAATTCCGAGCGAACGAATTTCTTCGGAACCACTTGGACGAAGGCTTGGCACATCTTGTCCACGTCCGAATTTTTCAGCAGCATCGCGCAAATTACGCAGCGAGCGAATTTGATTTTTGAGGAAAATAATGGAGATGAATGAAGTGATGAGGGCGGCGGAGATCATCCAAAATGTAAAAACATAAGCGCTGGAGCTGGTGATTTTTTTGATCGGCACATCGAATGAAAGCACGCCTTGCTTGGTTTGAACCTTGACGATGATAAGATCATCACTTTCAGGATTTTCAAAAATTTCGTAGGGCTTTAATTCGTGACTTTCTAATTCGGACTTGAAGCGATTGTAGGGATCGATCAGCGGGTTGATGTAATCATGGAGTTTTCCCTTACTCCAGTCTGAGTCGGCGATCTTTTTCTTTTTTAATCGGCGACGCTCTTCGAAGGAAAAAGTGAGTCCGGTATTTTCCGACAAGTCTTGCAAAAGTTTTTCGTAACCCGGTTTGTTGATTGATTTTTTTACGAACAGCATTTCTGAAACCACGCTGCGCGCCATGTGTTTGCTGATGACGTCGAGGTGAGTGTAATAAAAAACGTAAATCGAAACCAACTGCACGATCAAAGTTGACAAGACAATGATCAGTAAAAATCTGCCGTAAAGTGAGCGTGGGATAAATTTTTTGAATCGCACCATTGTTATTTTTAAAATTTTTTTTACTGTTTTTTTAGAGAATCCACCAAGCTTTCCAACCAATCAAAATCAGCATGAGCAGTAAAATTTCCTCAAAAAATATCAATTTATTCTACGGCCAAAAACAAGCCTTATTTGACATTAATTTAGATTTCGAAGAGCACAGTGTTACCGCTTTAATTGGCCCTTCTGGATGCGGAAAATCTTCTTTTATTCGCTGCATTAATCGCATGAATGATACGATTTTAGGATGCAAAATTTCCGGCGAAATTATGTTGGATGGGCAAAATATTTATCGTAGCGATCTTGATCTTACACTACTTCGCGCCTCAGTTGGGATGGTATTTCAAAAACCAAATCCATTTCCAAAATCTATTTACGAAAATGTTGCTTACGGCCCAAGAATTCATGGACTTTTTAGAAACAAAAAAGAACTGGATGAAATCGTGGAAAAAAGCCTAACCAAAGCTGGATTGTGGAATGAAGTGAAAGATCGTGTTCAAGATCAAGCTAATGCGCTTTCTGGTGGTCAACAACAACGTCTTTGCATCGCGCGCACCATTGCCATCGAGCCAGAAATTATTTTGATGGATGAACCTTGCTCGGCACTTGATCCAATCGCTACTGCAAAAATCGAAGAATTAATCGATGAATTAACGGATAACTTTACCATCATCATCGTCACCCATTCAATGCAACAGGCAGCGCGAGTTTCTAGCATGACCGCTTTTTTCAACATGGGAAAAATTGTAGAATATGGCACTACGGATAAAATTTTTACCAACCCGAGTAATCAACAGACACAGGATTATATCACGGGAAGGTTTGGTTAACATTATACCCAAACTGATTCAAGAAACCGATCTTTTACAACTGGACCCCGCAACAAGTGCGGGGTGACAACTCATGCTCGTGGGGTGACAACTCATGCTCGGTGTCACCCCGCAATACTCAGTGT
>CAIYMZ010000025.1 GCA_903927415.1 uncultured Alphaproteobacteria bacterium | reverse complement strand
GAAAAATTCAGTGGAACACCACGAGGTGGATCTTACGCTGGAAGGGCTACGAATTGTTTACGAAAAAAATTAATCTCGATGTCATGCTGAGCCTCCTGAGCTTGTCGAAGGGCGAAGCATGATTCATAGCGCAGTGCTTCGGAATCATGCTTCGCCCTTCGACAAGCTCAGGAGGCTCAGCATGACATCGAAAAAAGACAAAAACTTAACTAAAAAAATGGACTTAAATCTAAAAAAACACACCTCCGACCTCCTCTTCCTCCCACTCGGCGGAGCCAATGAAATCGGGATGAATGTCAATCTTTACCATCTCGACGGCAAGTGGCTGATGGTTGATTGCGGCGTCGGCTTCGCTTACAACATTCCGGGTGTCGACATGATGACGGCGGACATTTCCTTCATCAAAGCTCACAAAAAAAATCTCGTCGGAATCATCCTCACTCACATCCACGAAGACCACATGGGCGCGGTTCAACATTTGTGGAAAGAACTCGAAGCTCCCGTTTACGCCACCACTTTCGGCGCTAATTTTTTACGCACCAAACTCGCAGAATTTAAACTCGAACATGAAGTGCCGATCCGCATCATTGATGGCTCGCGCGAGCTCGATCTTGCTCCGTTCAAAATCGAATTTATCGGACTGACGCACTCTGTTCCCGAAATGCAAGCGCTGCTGATCAAGACGCGCCACGGCAATGTTCTCCACACTGGAGATTGGAAATTCGATCCCGATCCCGTCATCGGCCAAGCGTCAGAAAAAGAAAAAATAAAAGCTTACGGTGACCGCGGCGAAATTTTGGCAGTGATTTGTGACTCAACAAACGCGCTGTCCGAAGGCCATTCGCGTTCCGAAGGCGAACTTTACGAATCGCTAAAAAGTTTGATTACTGGACGACAAGGTTTGGTCGGCGTCACAACTTTCGCTTCAAACATCGCCCGCATTCACACCGTCGCCCGCATCGCTCACGACGTTGGTCGTAAAATTGTGTTGGCAGGATTTTCACTGCACCGCCTTCACGAAGTCGGTAAAAAAAGTGGATATTTTACCGAGGATTTTCCATTTATTTCCGATCGCGAATTAAAATTTTACGACAAAAAAGAAGTGCTAATTCTCTGCACTGGATGCCAAGGTGAACCCAATGCTGCAGCGCGCAAAATCGCTACCGACAATCATCCAACCATTCGTTTCAACAAAGGCGATTTGATGATTTTTTCGTCAAAAATAATTCCCGGAAATGAGAAAAAAATCTTCGAACTTTTTGATGCGCTCGCACAAAAACAAATCGACGTGATGACGGAAAAAGATCACTTCGTTCACGTCTCCGGCCACCCTTCGCAAGACGAGCTTCTCGAGATGTACCACCTCGCGCAGCCAAAAATCGCCATCCCAGTTCACGGCGAATTCTTGCACACCAAAGCTCATTGCGAGATCGCACAAAAAGCCGGCGTGCCGAAAGTTTTTCAAATCGAAAATGGTCTCGCGACAAAAATTTCTGCCGAAGGCTGCGAATCAGTCGGCTTCGTTAAAACCGGCTATTTCGGCGTCGATGGCAAACAGCTTTTGGACTTCAACGGCGAAGTCATTCGCGAAAGAAAAAAACTACAATTTGCAGGCATCGTGCTCGTTTCTTTGGCGGTGAATGATTCGCTAACAATGACCACGCGCCCACAAATCACCTGCGTCGGCTCTTACGATTTAAAACGCGATCGCGACGCTGCGCAGATGATCGAAAAAGAAATCCAAATTTTTTTAAAAAATAAAGCGCGCGAACTTCACTTGAACGAAGGATTCGGGCTTAAATTTTTGAAAAAGAAGAAAAATAAAAAATTGCAAGAATCAAAAGTAATGGCCGAAATCGAAAAATCTCTGCGCTCAAAATTACTCAAAATTTTTGAGGATTTGATGGGAAAGAGACCGGCACTGGAAATTGTGATTCATTTAATATAGGCGATAGGCGTTAGGCGGTAGGCGATAGTAAGTGGCCCTACCGCCTACCGCCTACCGCCTACCGCCTAAATTATTTATGAAACCTGAACTAAAAATCATCGCCGACCACCTTCGCTCCTCCTGCTTCCTAATCGCTGATGGCGTGCTGCCGAGCAATGAAGGTCGCGGTTATGTTTTACGTCGCATCATGCGCCGCGGCATGCGCCAGCTGCACAAACTTGGTTCGCGCGAAGCTACAATGTACAAACTTGTTGATGCGCTGATTAAAGAAATGGGCGCTGCCTATCCAGAGCTGGCAAGGGCTCGCGCCACCATCGTCGAAACTCTAAAAATCGAAGAAGAAAAATTTCGTGAGACTTTGGAGAAGGGTTTGAAAATTCTCGACGAAGAAATTTCCAAAACAAAATCACAAAAATTATCCGGAAGCATCGCCTTCAAACTCTACGACACCTACGGCTTCCCACTCGATCTCACACAAGACATCCTAAAAGAAAAAAATATCGAGGTTGATGTCGATGGTTTTAACAGCGAAATGGAAAAACAGCGCAACCGCGGCAAAGAGAATTGGAGCGGTTCGGGAGAGGTCAGCGAAGAAAAAATATTTTTTGAACTGAAAGAAAAATTCGGCGAAACAAAATTTTTGGGCTACGAAAATTTGAATGCGAAGGCGAAGGTTTTGGCAGTAATTTCCGGCGGAATTATTCTCGACCAAACCCCATTTTACGCCACTTCCGGCGGTCAAAAAGGTGATGATGGGAAGATTGGTGAAGTTGAAATTTTCGAAACAAAAAAATTTGCAGGAAATTTATTCGTACATTTTTTTGCTGATCAAAAATGCGAGCTAAAAGTTGGTGATGAAGTTGTTGCAGAAGTAAACACAAAAACCCGCACAATGCGCGCTACCAACCACTCTGCAACACATTTGACGCACAGGGCACTTAAAGAAATTCTTGGCAATTCCATTTCACAAAAAGGCTCAAATGTCGACGCCGAATATTTCACTTTCGATTTCAATTTTAATCGCGCGATGACGGCCGAAGAAATTTTGCGCGTCGAAGATTTGGTGAATTTTTACATCCAAAAAAATTCCGCAGTGGAGACAAAATTAATGCCGATCGAAAAAGCTCGCGACACCGGCGCCGAAGCACTTTTCGGCGAAAAATATGACGCTGAAGTTCGTGTGGTTTCGATGTCACCGTCAGTCGAACTTTGCGGCGGAACTCACGTTGCCGCCACCGGAAATATCGGAATTTTTAAATTAATTTCAGAAAATGGTATCGCCGCTGGAATCAGGCGTATCACGGCTAAAACTGGTTTCGCTGCAATCGAACATCAGCGCCAAAAAGAAAAAGATGCGCAGGAAAAATCCGAAAATCTGCAGCAAGAATTGAAGAAAAAAGACAAAGAAATCGAGCGCTTAAAAAAGCAGATTTTATTTGCAGATTTAGGAAATTTAAAATCAGAAAAAATCGGCGCGGTGAGCTTGTTGACTCACGTTTTTGAAGATACCGACGCCAAAGAATTACGCGAAATTTTACTCGAAATAAAAAACAAAAAAGATTTTTCCGCCGCCCATATTTTCACTTTTTTCGGCTGCAAAGATGGAAAAGTTTCGGTAGTCGTTGCGCTGACAAATGACCTGCAAGAAAAATTTGATTCCACAAAATTAATTGCACCAATCGTTGAAGCTGTTGGCGGCAAAGGTGGTGGTGGCAAAAAAGATTTGGCGATGGGTGGCGGGGTTGAGAGAGGTGGGATTGTGAGAGCGGTGGAAATTTTGAAAAATTTAATTCTCAGTAACTAACAACTCGGTGCCGCCCCCCTGTTAAGG
>CAIYMZ010000024.1 GCA_903927415.1 uncultured Alphaproteobacteria bacterium | reverse complement strand
GATTTTAAAAACATCTTCACTGTAAGCCGTGTCAGCTCCAAGATGCGAAGTTGACGCCCAATAACGCACAATATCCGAGCCTTTTTCTTCGATCAACGCCGTCGGTGTTACAACATTTCCTTTCGACTTGCTCATTTTCGTTTTGTCCGCGGCCAAGCACCAGCCTGAGATCATTAGGTTTTTCCACGGCACAGAATTTTGGTGAAGCGTCGATTTTACGAGCGTGTAGAAAGCCCAAGTGCGAATAATTTCGTGAGCTTGAGGACGAAGATCAGCGGGGAAAAGTTTTTCGTGGCGCTGTTTGTCGAAGGAAATTTCAGCGGAAATTCCGCGTGAAGATAATTGCGGCGAGACTGAGGATGTCATCCAAGTGTCCATGATATCGGTTTCAGCAGTGACCTCGTCACGGCTGTATCCGCGCGGCAAATCAACATTCGGATCGCAAGGAAGTTGATCAATTTCCGCGACTAAAATTTTCCCTTCTTCCCCTGCCCGCTTCGAATACCAAACCGGAAAAGCCACGCCGAAAAAGCGTTGGCGCGAAATACACCAATCCCACGAAAGCCCGTCAATCCATTGTTCGATGCGCACTTTCATATATTCGGGAAACCAATTGCATTCGGCGGCTTTGGCTTTGAGGAGATCTTTTTTGTCGAGGATTTTTATGAACCATTGTGGCACGACAAGGATTTCGATCGGCACGCCAGAACGCTCGGCGCATTTGACGGCGCGGGTGATTTTTTCTTGTTTGAGGAGCACGCTCGGGGCATCACCCTCCCCTTGAGGGAGGGTCAAAGAAGATTGCGTAGCAATCTGATTCGGGGAGGGGTCGAGATTTTTAACCCCTCCTCGGATCGCTTCGCTCTCCGATCCTCCCTCAAGGGGAGGATGATTAGACCGAGTATTTTTTAGAGCTTCGATGATTGCGTCTTTGGCTTCTTTGATTTTTTTGCCAGCAATTTTTTTAAAAAATTCGTCAAAAACAGCTCTATTTACAATCTCCTCTGGATACAAACTGAAGCTATCTAAAAACAACTCTCCACTAGCCGAATCGCGATATTTTTGACCAATCGAAGTAATATTTTTTTCTCCGTAAGAACCTACAGCAAGATAGTCCTGAAAAATTTTTAAATCATTTTTTATCAAACCATTTTTTTCCAAAATTACTCTTAATGGCAACCCATGCTTCTTCCACCACCGAATATCCGTTTCATCCCCGAAAGTGCAGCACATCACCGCGCCAGTTCCCTTGTCGAGTTGAACCAAATCGTCAGCGATGATTGGAACTTTTACGCCGAAAAGCGGAGTGATGACAAATTTTCTGTGGAGATGTTTGTAGCGGGTGTCGTCGGGGTGAACCATGACGGCGACGCAGGCTGGAAGTAGTTCGGGACGCGTTGTCATGATGACAATTTTTTCTCTATCTTGATGCAGGACGGGGTTTGCAACCCCGTCCTCATGTTCATGTCCTTGAACTGAACATTGGGACGGGGTTACAAACCCCGTCCCGCCTGAGATCCGACTTGAAACATCAGATTCAACTTCAAACTCAATCTCATTCATCACCCCATCAACTTCTTTATCAATCAAGTCCGCTTGCGCTAGGGCGGTGCGGTCGGAGATGTCCCAAAAAACTGGCTCGAATTTTTTTTCGACTAAATTTTTTTGGTAAAGATCGACAAAAGAGGCCTGCGAAATTTTTTGCGATTCTGGAGAAATGGTTTGGTATTTTTGCTCCCAATCCACTGACAGCGCGATTTCGTTGAAGAGGGCTTCGAATTCTTTTTCAGCTTCATCAACAACTTCGCGACATTTTTTTACGAAAGATCCGTGGCCATTTTCATGTTCATAAACGCCAGCTTTTTTGCCGATAATTTTTTCGACTAGGCGTTCGGTTGGAAGTCCGTTATCGTCAAATCCCATCGGATAAAAAACATCTTTGCCGGACATTCTTTGGAAACGCGCAACGAAGTCAGCTTGGGTGTAGGAGAAAACGTGACCCATGTGGAGAAGGCCGGAAACAGTGGGTGGAGGCGTGTCGATGACGAAGGTTTCCTCCTTCGGCAAATCATTTTTCCAAGCGAAAATTTTTTGAGATTTTTCCCCTTGGCGCCAATAATTTTGCCAAAATTTTTCGCGAGTTTTGGCGTCGTATTTTTCGGGAAGTTTTGTCATTCAAAAATTATTTTTTGCTGATTGGTCGCGCGGCGCAATGGATTGCGTCGCTGCGCTCGCAATGACGGATATAGTCAACCAT
>CAIYMZ010000023.1 GCA_903927415.1 uncultured Alphaproteobacteria bacterium | reverse complement strand
TTTTTTAATGTTTTTTTGCGCAATTTCCAAAGTTTTTGCCGCTAACCAACTTATCATAATCACAGGAAATGAAAGGATCGACGAAGAAACCATCAGTTCTTACCTTGATATTTCTGGACTACAAAAAAATTCACCAAAAGCACTACAAGATTCTTTAAAAAAACTTTATGAATCTGATCTCTTTTTGGAGTCAAAAATTTTTCGTAAAGATGGAAAATTTTTTGTTGAAGTAAAAGAAAACCCAATTGTTTCCGATGTAAAAATTGTCGGAAATAAAAAAATGGAAGATGAGGCTTTACAAAGTGAATTAAGTTTGAAGAAACGTGCGGTTTTTACTAAAGCAAAATTACAAAATGACATCAAGCGTCTTAACGAACTTTACCTCAAAAGTGGACGCTTCTTATCAAAAATCGAACCAAAAATAATTCCGAAAGAACAAAACCGCATCGAACTAATTTTCGAAATCTTTGAAGGACCAAAAGCAAAAATTGGCGAACTTTATTTTGTAGGAAATAGCGCATTTTCTGATCGGGAGCTGCTTGATGAAATTTCAACTAAGCAATCAAAATGGTGGAAATTTCTCTCCTCATCCGACACCTACGATTCTGATCGCATTGAGTTTGATAAAGAAAAATTGCGCCGATTTTATGGCTCAAAAGGTTATGCTGATTTTGTTGCGATCTCATCAATTGCTCAAATTGCTCCAACAAAAGATAAATTTTTTATTACTTTTCTAGTGGAGGAGGGGATCAAATACAATGTCGGCGAAGTCAATATTGTCAACCATGTGGAGAAGTTTGACGAGAAGATTTTGCGCAAAGAAATTCTGATCAAGAAAAGTAAAGTTTATAATTCTGACTTAATCGAAAAAACTGTCGATAAAATGGTGGAAGTGATGTCGGAAAAATCTTACGCTTTTGCTCATATTGAGCCAGTTCTGAAGCGTAATCGTGCTGAAAAAATCATCGACATTGATTTTGTAATTAGAGAGACGCCACGAATTTACATCGATCAAATTCGTATCTCTGGAAATACCAGAACTCTTGATGAAGTGATTCGTCGCGAATTACGTTTTCGTGAGGGCGATGCCTACAATATCACAAAAATTAATCGCTCAAAACAGCGTCTTGAAAATCTTGGATTTTTTGAGAAAGTTGAATTGAAAACCAAGAGACTTGGTGAAAGTGATAAGGTTGATGTTGAGATTGAGGTGAAAGAAAAAAAGACCGGAGAATTAAATCTTGGTATCGGATATTCTACCGTGAATAAAATGACGCTGAATGCTGGAATCAAAGAGCGCAACTTGTTTGGAACTGGACAAGAACTCGGCTTCAATGTGCAAAATTCTTACAGCGGCTTGACCAACGAAATCAATTACACCAAACCATTTTTTATGGGGCGTGCAATTGATGTTGGGTTTGATCTTTTTAAATATGATTTAACCAAGCGAAACACCTTGGTCTATGACCAGAATTCATCCGGCATTACTTTTCGTGGCGATTATCTGATCACTGAGTTTTTGAGTCATCAGCTTCGTTATTCTTTCAGCCAACAAAGCATTGGCAACATTGATTCCAATGCTTCCATCGGTATTAAAAATTTACAGGGTAGCTACATAAATTCTGGTGTTGGTCAAACTTTTATTTACGACAAGAGGGATAATAAAATAAATCCAAAAGCAGGTTATTACGCTTCAGTCAGTCAAGATTACACCGGACTTGGCGGCAATATTAGCACCATTAAACACGAGGGATCGGCGGGGTATTATCTTCCAACTTTTAGCCATGAATATGTTTTAAAATTCTTGGCAAAAGGTGGCGCGATTGATGGTGTAGGGCAAGATGTACGCAGTAATTACGGGTTTTTTTTAGGCGGAAATAACTTCCGTGGTTTCCAATATGCCGGCATCGGTCCACGCACCATCACCAATGGCAGCGCCAAAGGTGGCAGCATCATCGGTGGTAAAACCTACTATGTTGGAACGGCAGAATTCATGTTTCCACTTGGCTTGCCGAAAGAGCTCGGAATTAACGGAATTTTATTCAGTGACAATGGAACGGTGAAAGGCGTTGATCAAATCAGCAAAGCCAATACCAACGTTGCTGATAGTGGCTCAATGCGTTCATCATATGGTCTCAGTATTGCATGGGCTTCACCGATGGGGCCGATACGTCTTGATTTTGCCAAGGTCGCCAAGAAAGAAGTTTATGACCAAACACAAAATTTCAGATTTAGTTTTGGCACGAGTTTTTAAATTTAGTCGCAAGTAAAAAGTCGTAAATCACTCCGAATTCGCAGTGACTTACGACTTACGACTTACGACTTACGACTTTTTTTATGATCCGCATCTTCCAACTTCCAACTTATTCCCAACAAAAAGTTTTTTCACTTTCTGAGGTGGAAAATTTTAACGAGATTCAAAAAAATATTGCTTGGATTGACCTGCAAGACCCTACCGCAGAAGAGATCAAAGAGGTTGAAGAATTTTACAAAATCAATTTTCCAACTCGTCAACAGCAAGAAGAAATTGAAACTTCTTCGCGTTATCGTGAAGAGGCTGGAATCATCAAAATCAACTCTACTTTCGTTAACATCGTACCACAAACCACCGTGTTGGAAGAGCATGAAATTTCTTTTATCGTCACCGAAAAAATCCTCTTCAGCCTTCGCTACTTTGACAGCAGAGTGATTTATGAAACCGTAAAAAAAATCAAACAACTACCGGCAGTTTTTGTTAATCCGTCAAAAATTTTCATCGCGATTTTAGAAGCGCGCGTTGATTTCGATGCCGATTTAATTGAATCAGTTTCAAAATATGTCGCGGAGATCAGCAAAAAAATCAGCTACGAAAATAAACTCGACGACAAAATGATTTTGAAAATTAGCGAATGCCAAGATTTGACAATGTCGCTGCGCGAGGCTTTGTTTGACAAGCAGCGCGTGCTTTCATCTCTGCATCGCAACGAAGATTTAATGGTCGAAAATGAGAACAGATTGCGCATCATCATCAAGGATATCAACTCGCTGATTGAGCATGCAAATTTTAATTTTACACGACTCGAATATTTGCAACACAGCTTTGTCGGTTTACTTAACATTGAGCAAAATAAAGTGATCAAAATCTTTACCGTGGCATCACTCGTCTTCATGCCACCAACGCTCATTGCCAGCATTTACGGAATGAACTTTCAATTTATGCCCGAGCTTGGTTTAAAAATAGCCTATCCCGTTGCACTTTTTTTGATGGCAATTTCTTCGATCATCCCGCTGGCGATTTTTAAGAAGAAAAAGTGGTTGTGACTTATGGATTGCCGCGTGGAGCTCGTAGTGACGATTTGGAGTTCGGCTTCTTCAGAGGGTTGGGTATAAATTTGGAGGACTGTGTTATAGCCCCACCACCTGTGGCGCTGCTGCTGTGACAGCTGCTGCATGTCCTCTAACGGAGGTAGCTGGTCCTGCAGCGTGGGTGGCCGCCGCCCTTTCTTTTATTTCTTCCATCTCACCAACACCTCTTCCCGCTTCTCCTCTCGCAACAGCTGCCAATGATGGTGACATTAATGAGGCGATATTATCACGAATCGTTTCCATTCCAGCGAGGCCAAATTTCTTTTCACAGTAAGGTAAAAATTTTTGATCACGCAACGCCTCATATTTGGCTACTAGCTCTGCCCTATTAACCCTAGGTAACTCTGCAGGGTTTTGTTCTAAAAAATTAACCATGTCAGAAAGAAATAAAAACTGAATCACGGCATGATCAGTTATTTCTGATGACTTATCGCGACCTCTCGTTCTTACGGACATTTTGTTTTCAAAAACTGTCTTAACAGTTTCTCTTGCTCTTTCAAGTGACTGAGAATTTATCAATCTTTCATCAAGAGCTGTACCCGTAAATAAATGATTTATCACTTTAACAAGTTGATCTGCATTAGCGCCTTCCGGCATAAGATCCGTAATCATTTTATTTGCAGGACGTCTTAACAAATCATCATCACCCCTATTCAACAACAGTGCCGCAGAATATCTGCTGTTAATTACTTGTGGAATAGGAGGTAGACCTTCTTTGATCCCAAGCTTTTTTTTACAAGCTCTTATCCCGCGATTTATCAGCCCATCTTCTGGCGCAGCAACGACAGTAATTGCTGCATATCCTACTGCAAATAGTGCTGCCACACCCGCAAGTACTAGATCTGCCCCGGTAACAGCGCCCACTACCAAAGCTGCTATGACACCAAGCCATAAGCCATGCCCTAACAATTCCTTTAGCTTGCCCTTCCATCCACGATTATCTTCTTCATCTTTTCTTTTAGCCGGATTTGTATGCCGACCAAGCAAATCAGTAAAATTTAATTCTGCGTCAACTGCCGTTGGCCGCGCACTCCCAGGTTGTGAACCTGTTAACTCTACTCCTGATTGGCCTCTGCTCATAATTACTCCTAATTTTAAATTAAACTTTCCTCAAACGATTCATATAAATCGTGGCCCCAACGGCGTTGGTTTCGTTAATTTTATACCGACCACCACGAGCGACGGGATAGGAAAAATCTCCGCAAAAAACATCAAAGGAAATTCCATGATGATAGGAAGATTCGTGATCGCCAAATAAATCAAAACGTACTTCAATTTCGGGAAATTTTTTTTGTAAGAATTCAGAAATTTTTTGCGCTTTTTTTAATTCATCGGAAATTTTTTGAGATTTTGTTTTGGTAAACAATTCTGCAGTTAGATTTTTTAGATTATCGTTGTAAAGCACTATTTTGCTGATGATTTCATAATTTTTACCCGCCAGTTTTTTTATCTCTGACAGATTTTTTTTCATCACTGCAACGCGCAACTCAATTTTATTTTTGATCTTCATTTCATCGCAAAAAATTTCAAAAAAATCCGGCGCAGAAAATTCGATCAGCAAATTTTTTCTGCCCAATTTTTTTAGAGCAGCGAGCAAAGTTGAAATGATTTCGAAATCAGATTTTGCTTCATCACATCCAATGATCTCAATGCCAGCTTGAGTTTGTTGACGATCAGCGTGAAGCTCTTCGTTCTTTGCGCAAAGCACATCGCCGACATAGCAAAGTTTTAGCGGAAGTTTTTCTTGTTTTAAACGCGTCGATAAAAGTCGGGAAATTTGCGGCGTGATGTCGTTGCGAAAAATTATATTTTCGCCAGAAATTACATCAGTTGTGCGAAAAGAATTTTTTGTTTCTGCAGTGGAAAAATTATTTTCAAACTCAACCAAAGGAGTTTTGATCAAACGATATCCAGCCTTTAAAAACGTGGCTAGAGCAAGGTTTACATTTTCATGATTTTTTTCCGCTTCATCGAAAAGCAAATCGTAAAATCCGGCGGGGAGAAGTTGTGGAAAGAGTTGTTTTTGCGTCATTTGTCTTGGTCCAAGAAATAAGAATTTTTATTATCGGTGTAAATTTCTGAGTCAGGTTTTTGTTTAAAATAACTGTAAATCACGTTTGGTTTTCCACCGTTTTTTACAAAACCATCATAGTCTCCAATCACGTGGCGGTTCATTCTATCAAAAACTATTCGGAATGTATTGTCTATCTTTACGCTGAATTTGTCTTGAAAATTAGCACTGGTGACGACGTTGAAAACTGCAATTCCATTTTCTCGCAAACCGTTTTTTACCTGCAAAAAAAATTCTTTTGTGATGAGGTCTGACGGGATTGACCACTTGTTGCTGTAGGCATCCACAAAAATTAAATCATATTTTTCAACATTGCGGCGTAGAAATGATCTGGCCGATTCGGCAATAAAAATTTTATTTTTCCCTAAAGTTTTTTTTAAAAAAAATTTTTCCGAAACTTTTTTCAAAGATTTATCGATGTCGATGAAGGTATACTCGTTGTAATCATCATCGATGCCGATCGTGAATCCACCTGCTCCGATGATGAGAATATTTTTCTTATTTTTTATTTTTGCTTTGGAGTTTATGAAAGTATTTTCCACATATTTGATGTAGTCGAAACGACCTTCTGGCTTTGTGGAATATCTCGAAGAGGCGCTGTTATTTATCGATAAAATTCTGCTGTCATTCACATCTTTTTCATCGATCACTTTGATTGTGCTATAGCCATTATTCTCAACAATGCCAAGCTCTCGCATGGCATCATCGTTGTTGAATATCGCAACCAAACTCACAAAAAATAAAATCGTCAGAGAATTTTTTGAGAGGATTTTATTGTTCAGAATCATCACCAGCAGCGCCAGCAGCATGATCGTTACAATCACGGTATTGTTGACTCCAATCAGCGTCATCAAAAGCAGCGTCGAGATTATTGATCCGAGAAATGAACCTATAGTTGAAAAAAATAACATCCTTCCCGCTATCTCAGAAAGTTTTTTGCGCGAAAAATAATTGCTGATTAGCGGCACAGTTTGTCCAAGCAAAAAAACTGGATAGGCGATAAAAAACAGCGAATAAATTGAGGTTTGAATTATGCGGTTGTTGATTCCAATGATATCTAGCGATAGAAAAAATATTTCCAACATCGCATGAGACAGCCCGAAAGTGAGGATGAAAGCTGCCGCTAGGATGTTGGTGATTAATTTTTTTTTGAGAGTTTTGCCTTGCCTTGCCTTGTAATTCCCGCCAGCAAAATATCCAAAAGCGAGCGGCATCAAAACTGCTGAAACCACTATTGCCACAGTCTCAATCCCATTTCCTACGAATGGAATAATTTGTCTGATAGCGAGAAGTTCTGTGGCTAAAATTACGTATCCCTCAATCAAAATTATGAGGTATAACATCCACTCCAATTTCTTAGAGGCTCTAGTAGTCATCACCATTTTTTTTTGCAGCTATTCGAATTGCTTTTGCTAGTTCATTGATTGCAGAAATTTCAAATGTTGGAATCTCGTGAAGTAAATTTTCTCCACGAGAAACTTTTTTTGCTAATGCTGAAAGTTCAAAAATTGGTGCAAGTAGATTTTTGTAAAAAATAAAAAAAGCGCTGCTGACAAATAGCAAAATTAAGGATACTAAAATTACATAAAGAGCAAAGCGGATTTTGACGTTTTCTTCAATAATGCTATTCTTGTAAAAGGTTACGATACCGTAAGGGTAGTTATCGATTTTTTGATAAAAACCATTGCCATATTTAAAAGCTTTTTGATCGATTTTGGCTCGAAGTTTTTTAATAAATTTTTTACTCTTTTTTAAATCAAAATCATCAGACTTGGTTAAAATTTCTCCATTTTCATCAATGATTGCAAAGGTAATATTTGGATCAGTAATCGTATTTACGAGACGATATTTTAGACCATCAATAACGATTCCGGTAACGACTGCACCGAGATATTTTCCATCTTGATCGATCAAACCATATCCAGCAGGAATTGACCGAAGTTTACTGATTGCTCCAATTACTGGTTTGCCGGTGTGAATGTGATGAGGGTATTTTGCTGTTAGCGGTATGTAGTCGCGATGCGATATATCTATAGGTTCTTTTATGATGCCGATACTACTTGAGATCACTAGTTTGTGATTTTTATCAGCCCAAGAAAAAGTGCTCCAAGAAGCAAGATTTTCATCAAGATCCTGATAGTTTGAAAAAAACTTTTTGGCCAAAAGTTTTCTGATGAGCTCGTAATTAAGTGTTTTACGAGCAGATTGAATTTGATGTCCGATGTCCTCTGTGATGTGCGCTGTGTAGAGAATAGATTCGGTAAATTTGCTTTTTGCTCGATCATTTTGATCTTTTAGAGATGTCTCTACATGCGATCTAAAACCCAAATAATCTGATGTTAAAAAAATGATGGAACACAGCAAAATCATCAAGATTGCCAAGGTGCAAATCCAATAAAAACTTTGAAGAGAGTTAAAATTTTTGAGTGGGTTTTTCATTTTGAGGGATGTGATGTTTTGGTTTAGAGCCTAGAGTTTGAATACAGGCTCTAAGATTCTTAGCGTTGCGTCGAATAAACTTTATTTCAGAAATTCTTCCAAAGCCAACATATCACGCCATGCAATCTTTTTTTTGCTAGGTTGGCGCATGAGATATGATGGGTGAAAAATTGTGAAAGTTTTGATTTTTTGTGACAAGAATTTTGGTGCAAAATCCAAAAATTGGCCACGTATTGTGCCAATTGGGTCATGAAGATTTAGTATCGCTGCCATTGACGTTGCTCCAACCAAAACCAAAACTTTGGGATTTAAAAGTTGAATGTGACGCTCGACGAAGGGTCGGCAGATCGCCAATTCTTCGTCGGTGGGACGGCGATTACCTGGCGGTCGCCAGAAGATTACGTTGGTGATGTAAAAATTTTCGGCGCGCGTCATGTGGATGGCGCGGAACATGTCGTCCAAAACTTTTCCGGAATCGCCGCAAAATGGAATGCCTTGCAGATCCTCGTGATTACCTGGTGCTTCGCCGATCACCATCACTTTTGAAGTCGGATTGCCGTCACAAAAAACAGTGTTGGTTGCCATTTTTTTTAGATTGCAGCCGTCAAAATTTTCAACTGCTTTACGCAGCGAAGGCAGATCCATCGCGGCCTGCGCCGCTTTTTTTGCCTGTGTTATGATTTCATTCAGCGACAAAAATTTTTCGTCGTGATTTGTTGGAACAGATTTTTTTGCCAAAGTTGAAATTGCGTCAGAGGTTGAAAATATTGGTTTTACGAAGGATTGCGTTGCGGCCGATTTTTTCTCTTCAAGTTTCTTTTGCGGGTCTTTTTGCAGAAAATGGTTTTGTGATTTTTCGGAAATGATTTCGTTTAGGTCGCTGTCGGAGTAGAATTGAATGGCTTCGGCAAGATTTAGAATTTTGGTCATGACTTCACAATCTGCTTAATAAATTTCTGAAAATCATCCGCCTTCTCGAAATTTTTGTAAACCGAGGCGAAGCGCACGAAGGCCACTTTGTCTAGTTTCTCCAGCGCTGTCATCACCATCTCACCAATTTTTGACGATGAAATTTCCGTCTCACTTTCTACTTCAAGTTGACGAACGATGTTATTCACCAATTTTTCAACTTGGACTTCAGAGACTGGACGCTTGCGCACAGCCATCTCAATCGATTTTTTTAATTTTTCCGGATCGAAAATTTTTTTCTCGCCGTTCTTTTTTATCACCAAAATTTCACGCAACTGCACACGCTCAAACGTTGTGAATCTGGAATCGCAGGCAGCACAATAGCGCCGTCTCTTGATCGATTCACCATCGTCAGAAATTCGGCTATCTTTCACTTGGGTTTCAATATTTCCGCAAAAGGGACAACGCATGAGATTAAATTTTTTCAGTTAATGCCGCTTTGATAAACCCATCAATCTCTCCATCCAAAACTGCCTGAATATTTCCGGTTTCAAAATCGGTGCGCAAATCTTTCACCAGCTGGTAAGGATGCAAGACGTAAGAGCGAATTTGGTGCCCCCAACTATTGTCGGTTTTTGTTGCTTCGCTCGCCGACAAAGCATCCCGCTTCTTTTGCATTTCAAGTTCGTATAGCCTTGATTTTAGCATGCTGATGCACTCTGCCCGATTTCGGATTTGCGAGCGATCTGTTTGACATTGCACCACAATATTCGTCGGCAAATGTGTCATTCGCACTGCGGAATCGGTTTTATTGACATGCTGTCCACCAGCGCCGCTTGCCCGAAAAGTATCGACGCGAATGTCTTTTTCTTCGAGAGCAATTTCGATTTCATCGTCAAGTTCAGGGTAAACCCAAACCGAAGTAAAACTGGTCTGACGCTTGCCATTGGCGTTGAATGGCGAGATGCGCACGAGCCTGTGCACGCCTGACTCCATCTTCATCCAACCAAAAGCAAAACGGCCGGAAATTTTTAGTGTGGCGTTGCGAATTCCGGCCTCTTCGCCGTCAAGCATGTTAACGATTTCGACTTTGAATTTGTGACGATTGGCAAAGCGTTCATACATTCGCAGCAGCATTAATCCGAAATCACAAGAGTCAGTTCCGCCTGCGCCGGCATTGATGTCGAGGAAGCAATTATTGACGTCGGTTTCGCCGGAAAAAAGACATTCGACTTCAAAAGCATCGGAAGTTTTTTTGAGCGCGAGGAGATTTTTTTCAGTGTCAGCGATGAGTTGCGCATCCGCTTCGGACTTGGCCAAATCGAAATATTCGCGATTGTCTTTCAAGCCATTTTCAATCGCCAAAAACTGCTTAACTTTTTCTTCGACGACAGATTTTTCTTTGAGAATTTTTTGCGCTTCCGACTTGTTATTCCACAATTCTGGGTCTTCTGATTTGGCGTTTAATTCGGCTAATTTTTCTTGCAGTTTTTTCGGGTCAAAGACACCTCGAAATGAGGTTTAGTGAGGTTTCAACTTGGGTAAAAAGATTTTCGATTTCGGCGGACATGAGATTTAGATTTAAGATTTAGGATTTGAGATTTAAGTTCGTGACAAATCCTAAATCCTAAATCTTAAATCTTAAATTTTTTATGACCCCCTCATCTTCAGCAAAAAAATTCGACATCTGCATCATCGGCGCCGGTCCCGGAGGTTACGTCGCAGCAATTCGCGCCGCGCAACTCGGATTAAAAGTTGGAATCGTTGAGGCCAATCATCTCGGCGGGATCTGCTTAAACTGGGGCTGCATCCCAACAAAAGCACTTTTGAAATCCTCGGAAGTTAATCATCTTTTACACAATTTGGATCAATTCGGATTTTCTGCCGAAAAAATAAAATTTGATTTTGCTAAAATTATTGAACGCTCAAGAGCAGTGTCCAAGCGCTTGAGCGGTGGGATTGCAGGGCTGATGAAGAAAAATAAAATCGAAGTGATTGATGGCTTCGCGAAGTTTTTGGATTCGAAAAAAATTTCGGTAAGCAAGTCAGACTCATCAGGATCCCCCTATTTAGGGGGATCGAGCGAACGCGTTAGCGGCGCGATGGGGGTGCATACAACAATTGAGGCGAGTTATTTCGTCATTGCCACTGGAGCTAGAGCTCGTGTGATTCCCAACATGGAACCAGATTCTGAAAATATTTGGACTTACCGCGAAGCCATGACTCCCAAGACTTTGCCAAAATCTTTGCTAGTTGTTGGTTCGGGCGCGATCGGAGCAGAATTCGCTTCATTCTACAAAAACATGGGCACGGAGGTTACGCTGATCGAAATGGCCGAAAATATTTTGCCAGTTGAAGATGAAGAAATTTCCAAGCTCGCGCGCAAATCTTTCGAGAAACAAGGCATTAAAATTCACACTTCTGCGGCGTTGAAATCGCTAAAAAAAGGTAAAGGTGAAGTTACTGCGATTGTTGAAATTGGCGGAAAACTCGAAGAATTAAAAGCGGAGAAAGTCATCATGGCTGTAGGCATTGTGGCCAATGTTGAAAATCTCGGACTCGAAAAAACTAAAGTGAAAATCGACAAAGGTTGTGTTGATGTGAATGGTTATTTGGAAACTTCGGACGCGAATATTTTTGCCATTGGAGACGTTGCTGGTGCGCCTTGGCTGGCTCACAAAGCATCGCACGAAGGCACAATCGCCGCCGAAAAAATCGCCAGCAAACTTGGAAAATACGACGCTAAAAAAATTCACGCGATCAAGAAAGACAACATTCCGGGCTGCACTTATTCGATGCCACAAATCGCTTCCGTCGGCATCACCGAAAAGAAAGCAAAAGAGCTCGGCAAAAAAATTAAAGTTGGCCGCTTCCCTTACATGGCCAACGGCAAAGCAATCGCGATGGGTGAAACTGACGGGCTGATCAAAGTTATTTTTGACGAAAAAACCGGCGAACTTTTGGGAGCACATTTAATCGGCGCCGAGGTGACTGAAATGATTCAAGGTTACGTAATTGCCAAACAAGCAGAGCTCACCGAAGAAGATTTAATGCACACAATTTTTGCTCATCCAACGATGTCAGAAATGATGCATGAAGCCGTGTTGGATGCTTATGGTAGAGTGATTCATTTTTAGTTTGACAAACAAAAGCTGCTTCATATTTTGCCGCCCGCCTTTCAATTAGTTCGTCGTTGCAACTGTAGTAAAAAGCAGGTTGTCAAACGAATTAATTTTCGAAAGAAACTAATCAGCAATGATTAGCCCAATAAAAATCTCCAATTCAAACTTAACATGAAAAAACTTTCTTTGATCGTTGCTGCGATCGCTCTTTTTGCTACTGCTGCTCAAGCTCAAGCTGTTAAAGCTGATGCTAAAGCTGCTGCTCCAGTTGCTGCTAAAGCTGCTCCTGCTAAAGTTGAAACCAAAGCTGCTGCTACAGTGGCTGCCGTTAAAGCGGATGCTAAAGCTGTAAAAGCTGAAGTAAAAGCTGAAGTAAAGGCGGTTGAAGCTGACGTTAAAGCTGTTGAAGCTAAGCCAGCTAAAAAAGCTAAAAAAGCTGCTAAAGCTGAAGTTGCTGCTCCTGCAGCTGTTGAAGCTCCAGCTAAAAAGTAATCTGATTACTTTTTGCTAAGTTTAAAACCGGATCTGACCAAATGGTTGGATCCGGTTTTTTATTGAAGTCGTAAAATTTCTTGAAGTTTTTCTAGTCAAAATTTAGGTTGCCGCACCTTTCCAAATGCCGAATTAGCTCAGCGGTAGAGCAACTGTCTTGTAAACAGTAGGTCGTCAGTTCAAATCCGACATTCGGCACCAGGCTTCGTTCTTACGACCCCGCACTCGTTGCGGGGTCGCAAGAACGAAGGCCGCCCTGCGTAGCCTGAAAGACGAAGCATTGGCTCTCTTTCTACCAAAACTCTCCCCTCATGCCCTTACTCACCTCCCTCCTTTTTCAAATCTTCATCATCCTCTGGGGAGCGCTCATTCCAATAATTTATTTCCCCGCCTTCATCACAAAAAACGCCAAGCTAGCAGACTGCGGCGCCAAACTCTGGGCGATTGTCAGTCTTTGGATGTTAAAAAAATTATGTGGGATCGATTACAAAATTATTGGCCGCGAAAAAATCCCGCAAGAGCCCTGCATCATTGCCTGTAAGCATCAATCAATGTGGGAAACGATCGTTATGCATCTGGTGCTTAATCGCCCAGTTTACGCATTCAAAAAAGAGCTGCTGAAAATTCCATTTTACGGTTGGTATTTGCGCGTTATGAGCGGTATCATCGTTGATCGCAAAGGCGGCGCATCAGCCCTCAAAGACCTCATCAAGCAAACAAGAAAATATTTAGCTGGTGGACAAAGTATCGTGCTTTTTCCTCAGGGAACTCGAGTTCCGATTGGAGCAAGTGCCGACAAATATCCTTACCAAGCTGGTGTCACCGCGCTTTATCTGGCCTGCAATGTCAAGGTTGTTCCTGCCGCATTAAATTCCGGAATCTTTTGGGAAAAAAATAAAATTTTAAAAAAACGCGGGAAAATTATTTTGGAATTTTTGAATCCAATTGAAGCAGGTTTGTCCAAGCAAGAATTTAATTTAAGACTGAAAGAGGCAATTGAGAAGAAGAGCGCGGAGTTGGCTATTTTAGCGCTTTAGCAACTTCCGGTGGCATATATTTTTCATCATGCTTCACAAGTAGCTCACGAGAAAAAAATTCATTTTTTTCAGTATCAAATTTTCCTTTTGCAACCACGCCCTGCTTCTCGCGGAATAAATCAGGCAACATTCCAACGTAATGAATTTTCAAATCTTTTTTTAAATCGGTGATCACAAATTCGCTGGTTAAGGCGTCAATTTTTTTTATAGATTTTTCTTTTACCAACCCGCCAACTCTGATCTGGCGACCATCAACTTGTACATTTTGCAGCTCGCTTGGTGAATAAAAAAACACCATATTTTCACGAAAATTTGTAATCACGAAAAGCAGCGCCAACACTGAAATTAAAAAGGCCGAGCCAACAAAAATCATCCGTCTTTTTTTCTGCCGATTCTTCATTTTTTAATTCTTCATTTTTTATTTTTTTAGCTTCAAATATTTCCCAATCACAAAAGCCATTAGGCCAGACAATACAGCGCCTGCCACGATGTAAGATGTAATAACGTAAAAAGAATAATCAGTTAAATTTTCCATAATTTAAAATTCGATTTGGTGAGTGCGCTTGCAAAATAAACGTCCGTTTCTACTTTCGCGCGCCCATCTTTTTTGTTCTAAGGATTTTGAGTTCTGTCTAGGTGCGCAAGGGTTTGAGGAGGGAGTGTATCGCGAAAGATACATGACCGACGAAAATCCCGCCGCGCACCGACGTCAGCATTCAAAAGCCGACGAGCAAAAGCCTGGATAGCTCAGTCGGTAGAGCAAAGGACTGAAAATCCTTGTGTCGCTGGTTCGATTCCGGCTCCAGGCACCACCACTAAATTCAAACAAACCAGCGAAATTTTGTTTTGCAGCGCTACGCGTCTGCTGGGGTTCGATTCCGGCTCCAGGCACCACCACTAAATTCAAACAAACCAGCGAAATTTTGTTTTGCAGCGCTACGCGTCTGCTGGGGTTCGATTCCGGCTCCAGGCACCACCACTAA
>CAIYMZ010000022.1 GCA_903927415.1 uncultured Alphaproteobacteria bacterium | reverse complement strand
TTTTGGCGGAATATTTTTGGTTTTTTTTCTCAATCGCGACAATTGCATTTTCTTTTTTTACTTCGCGCGGCAAGGCCAGATCTACTTCCTTGAAGATTTCAAAACCGCAATCGAAGAAGAGAGATTTTGATTCAGGAAGAGTTGCGATTGGGTAGGAAAATAATTTTCCGCGGGATGGGATGAGTTTTTTTGGCTTCGCCGATGCAGCAGCGCCGGACGGGGTTTGTAACCCCGTCCGCACGTTTGTGTCTTTGTTTGTTTTGGAACTGAACGTGAGGACGGGGTCAGAGACCCCGTCCTGCTCTGGTTCCGAGATTTTACTTTTCGTCACCTCCTCCTGCAATCGATCCGAATCCCACTCATTTTTTTTCGTCAAATCTTCTAAATATTTTCGCTCGTCAGCTTTTTTAATTCCGGCGAGAGTGCGGTAGTGGCTCCAGTTGAGGCGGTCGTTGTCTGCTGGGAGTTGGGGGTAGGATTGGTAGAAGTGGTGCATTTGGTAGAGCGATCTTTCTGCAACACCCACATCTTTTTCGAGGCGCTTGAACAAATGCTTTCCGTAACTTGATTCAGAATTTTGAGACAAATGTTCGTCGACTAATTTTCCGATTTGCCAAGCCATTTCAACTTTCTGGCGAGTAACAGTTTTGACAATTTTGCTCTGCGTCTGCGCAATTTGTTTCTGAATTTTTGTGAGAAGTTTTTTGTAATCACTCGAGGTGATTTCTAATCTTTTTTGCTTCGTCATTTTGCTGCTGTTTTTTTGAATTTTGAACGCGGCGTTCAAAATTACCCCACGTAGATTGGCTTGGCTGTAAGCTTGAAAAAAATATTGGATTTTCTGACCTAACTTTCCCGACTCACCACCACCATCTTCCACAACTCCCGCAACACCTCTTTCACCCCATCTTGCGTCGCGCCAGAAATGGCGAAAATTTTGGGATTTTTTTGGCCGGATTTTTTCAAGAATTTTTTGAGCGCGGCGATTTTTTCTTTCACTTCCTCTTCGCTCAAAAGATCAATTTTGTTGAGAGCGATTACTTCTGACTTCTCCAAAAGCTCGGGGCTGTAGCCAGCAAGCTCGTCGCGAATCACGCGGTAATTTTCGACCACATCTTCAGCAGCGCCGTCAATCAGGTGCAGCAACACTCCGCAGCGTTCGACGTGTTTGAGGAAGCGATCGCCGAGGCCTTTTCCTTCCGACGCGCCTTTGATCAAACCGGGAATGTCAGCCAAAACAAATTCGTGATTGTCGACGTAAACCACGCCCAGCTGTGGCTTCAGCGTGGTGAAGGGATAATCAGCGATTTTTGGTTTGGCACGAGTTGTGACCGAGAGAAAAGTTGATTTGCCAGCGTTGGGCATTCCGAGCAGGCCGGCGTCGGAGAGCAATTTCAATTTCAAAACCACCACCAATTTTTCACCATCCTCACCTTTTTGAGCGTGAGTTGGAGCACGATTGATTGAACTTTTAAAATTGGAATTTCCGAGTCCGCCACGTCCGCCTTTAACAATGGTAACGCGCTCGCCGTCGGTCATTAAATCGGCAACCATTTCTGATTCATCTTCCAAAAAAACCTGCGTGCCGAGCGGAACTTTCAAAACTAAATCTTCAGCTGAAACACCGCTGCGATTGGCGCCGTGACCACGCACGCCACTCTTGGCAATGAAATGTTGCTGGAAACGAAAATCGATCAGCGTGTTTAAATCTTTGGTGCATTCGAAAATAATGCTGGCGCCGCGCCCGCCGTCACCGCCGTCTGGCCCACCATGCGAAATAAATTTTTCGCGACGAAAACTCGACGCGCCATTGCCGCCGTTGCCGGCTTGGAGATGGATTTTGGTTTCGTCGATGAATTGCATTTTTTAGGCGGTAGGGGTTAGGCGCTGGCGGTAATTAGTTTTTCTTCTTCGGAAATTTTTCCGCCGGCTTCGCGCACCAGAAGCAGAAACGGTTTCAACAAATCGTAATTTTGGTTTTTGAAAATTGCTTTTTCTAGGCGGGCGGAGGCGACGTATGCCACTTCCAAGGTGCGACAGCCATAGGCGCGCTGGGAAATATTTTTTTCGAAAATTACATTTTGTTCTTCAGTTGCAACCAAGGTGGTGTCGCTCGCAACTCTTTTGGAGACACGAATGCGACGGTTATTGACATAAGCACCGAAACCTTTTTCGCAGTAAAAATTTTCGCCGCCGACAACTTTGGAAATCGCCACTGAGATTGCTTCTGTCACACCATTTTCGCCATGATGATGAAGTGCCACAGCAACAGTAAAATCAGGGTTTGAACGTATTAAATTATTCATGCCATCAATCGGAAAAATGACGTAGGAATATTCGGCATTTTTATTCTGGATCAACTTTTGGCCGTCGGAAAAAATTAAATTGTAGTCGGGACGGAATTTTAAAAAATCGTCAGCCAAAACTTGCTTGACACGATTGTAGCACGCATTGGCGAATTTATTGGCCGAAACTGGGTTTGTTTGCAGATTCTCCAATTCGATAAAATCGCGCGGCATGTGAGCCGTGGCCTTTTCGACGGCTTTGACGATGATGTTGAGATTGGCACTGTAGCGCATGAAGTTAGTGGTAAGTCGTAAGTGGTAAGTCGTAAGTGACTAGTAATTACGCGGTTTAGGGATGAGATTTAATTCGGGAATCATGGACTGCGTTCTGACGGGCTTCAATGAAAATTCCAACTGATTTTCTGTTATCTTTACCAAACTATGCGCTGCGAAATTTTGATCGTCGCGTTCTAAAAAATCTTTGCGGTAATGCGCGCCGCGGCTTTCACGACGATTCAGCGCCGCGAAATTCGCCGCTAAAGAATTTAAAAATAAATTTTTTAGCTCGAAATATTCAATCAGCTCTTCGTTCCAAACTAAATTTTTGTTGGAGATTTTATGATTTTTAAAAATTTCGAAAAGACTTTGGGTTGTTGCTAATCCTGCTTTTAAAAGCTCTGCGTCGCGGAAGACGCCAAGGTTTTTTTCATTGTTTTGTTGGAGGGATTTTTTGATTTCATTCAACGTCATCCTTGAGCCTTGAAAAGGCTCGAGGATCTCGGGAGCTTTGGACTCATGGGATCCTCGACCTTGCGGGTCAAGGATGACAAGAATTTTCTTCACCTTCCCCACCGCAATCTCCTCCGCCTTCCCAGCAAAATTTTTTGTAATTTTTTCCGCTGCTTTTTTTCCCGCGATTTTTCCGAAGACGATCAGATCAAGAAGTGAATTGCAACCCAAGCGGTTAGCACCGTGGACTGAAACACAGGCTGCTTCTCCTACTGCCATTAATCCGTCAATCACCACACAATCGAGATCGGTTGGAATGCCGCCCATGCTGTAATGAGCTGATGGCGCGACGGGAATTAAATCTTTTTTTACATCGATTCGGGCGAAATTTTTTACCAACTCAACAACTCCCGGAAGCTTCTGATTCAAGACTCCATCGCTTAAATGGCGAAGGTCGAGATGAAGAAAATTTTTCTCTTTTCCGATTCCGCGACCTTCGTGAATTTCTGTTGCCATCGCTTGCGAAATCAGGTCGCGCGAGGCAAGCTCCAACATTTTTGGCGCGTATTTTTTCATGAAACGCTCGCCGGAGGAATTCAGCAAATAGCCTCCCTCGCCGCGCGCAGCCTCGGTCACCAAAAATCCGTGACCGAAAATTCCAGTCGGATGAAATTGCACAAATTCCATGTCTTGCAGCGGCAAACCTTCTTCGAAGACCAAGGCGGAACCGTCTCCACTGCAAATCAAAGACGAGGTCGTGTTTTGGTAAATTTGACTGTAACCACCAGTCGCAAGAATGGTGATTTTGCTTTCAAAAATCACCAACTCACCAGAATTTAAATCGATCGCTAGACAGCCGTGACATTGCTTTTTTTCTTCGATCAGCAAATCGGTCACAAAAAATTCTGAGAAAAATTTTACATCATTTTTTAAGGCTTGTTCATGCAGAGTGTGAAGAATTGTGTGACCAGTTTTATCCTTGGAATAGCAGGCACGATAGGCTACATCGCCCTGCCCGAAATTTGTGGTTTGACCGCCGTAAGCGCGCTGCGAAATTTTTCCGGAATCGTTGCGCGAAAAAACCACGCCCATTTTTTCTAATTCTAAAACTGACGATTCAGCTTCTTTGCACAAAATTTCAACGGCATCAACATCGGCCAAATAATCCGCGCCTTTCAAGGTGTCGTAAGCGTGCCACTTCCAGCTGTCACCGACAACATTTCCGAGCGCAGCATTAATTCCACCTTTCGCCGCAACGGTGTGGCTGTTGGTTGGAACGACTTTGCTGATCACCGCAATATTTTTCGCGCCAGCCTTAATCGCTGAAATCGCTGCCATCAACCCAGCACCGCCGGAACCAATGATTAGGATGTCGAATTGGAGTTTTGTTGAGCTTGTAAACATCCAAAATTTAGGATTTAAGATTTAGGGTTTGTCATCAGCTTCTTAAATCTAAAATCCATAAATGATAAAAATTATTTTCTGCGCCCTTAACGAGGCGCCAAATCTTACAAAATTTTTGATCGATTTAAATCACGAAATGCAAATTTTGCAGCGTGATTTTGAAATCATCTCCTGTCTTGATGGCAGCAATGACAGCTCTTTTCAGCTACTCACCGATCTTAAAATAAAAATTTTACCGCTCAAAAATGAGCGTGGCTTAGGCTTGGCTTACAAAAGACTTTTTTTGGAAGTGATTAAAAATTCTGACGATACAGATCTGGTGATTTCGCTCGACGCTGATGGCACTCACAATCCTGAACAAATTCCGACAATGCTCACACATTTCGAAAAAAATTCGCTGGATTTCCTTGTCGCCTCTCGCTTCTGTGGCAACAGCGTAATGGCAGATTTTCCACTTCATCGCAGATTCATCACCAAATTTACTTCGATTTTACTGCAAAATATTTTCGCGGTGAAAAAAATTTCCGGTGAAATTTTTCAAGATTACAGCAGCGGTTACCGCATTTACAAAATCGAGAAGCTCAAAAAACTTTTTTCTCAAGAAAAAAATAATTTCATCACCGAGCCAGAATTCACCTATACTTGCGAGCTACTAATAAAATTAGCACGAATTGGTGCACGGATTGACGAAATCGCAATTTCCTACGATTACGGCAAAAAAATCGGCAAAAGTAAGTTGCGAATTTTACGTAACTTTTGGCGGCTGATCGTAATGCTACTCAAACTCTCGAGATAAAAACTTTCAAAATATTTTTCGTATTTTAAAAGGCTGCGCCCTTCCCAATCTTATTAAAAATTTTCCCAAATAAATGACAGAAAAACGCAGAGTAGTCGTAACCGGCATTGGCGCTGTAACGCCTTTGTCATCAACGGCTGAGGGTACTTGGAAAAAATTAATTAATGCCGAATCCGGACTCAGTAAAATCAGCATTTTTGATGCCGAAGAGTGTCCCTGCAAAATCGCCGGTGAAGTAAAATACGGTGACGGAGAAGATCAATTTAATCCCGACAAATACATCGACATCAAAGAGCAAAAAAAGATGGATCGCTTCATTCATTTTGCACTTGCCGCCGCTGATCAAGCAGTTGCCGATTCCGGATGGAAAGCCGAAACAGAAGAGCAAAAATATCGCACTGGAGTGATGATGGGATCAGGCATTGGCGGTCTTCCAGCCATCGAAAAAACTGTCGTCACCATGAAGGATCGCGGCGTCAGAAAAATCACTCCCTTCTTCATCCCACAAAGCTTGATCAATCTTTCTTCGGGACAAATTTCGATCAAACATGGCTTCATGGGACCAAACCACGCCATCGTCACCGCTTGCGCCTCAGGCACTCACGCCATCGGTGATTCTGCTCGCATGATCGAATATGGCGATGTTGACGTGATGATTGCCGGCGGTGCTGAATCAGCAATTTGTGGATCAGGCATCGGTGGCTTCTCTGCCTTACGCGCGCTCTCAACCGCCTTTAATGATAATCCCACCGCAGGCTCAAGACCTTGGGATAAAAATCGCGACGGCTTCGTGATGGGCGAAGGCGCTGGGGTTCTTGTCCTCGAAGAATACGAGCATGCCAAAAAACGCGGAGCAAAAATTTACGCCGAAATTGTTGGTTACGGAATGTCGGGCGACGCTTACCACATCACCGCTCCGGAATCCACCGGCCGCGGTTCAACCTACGCCATGAATCTCGCACTAAAACATGCGGGCATGAATCCGGAAGCAATCGACTACATCAATGCCCATGGCACTTCAACTCCACTTGGTGATGAAATCGAGGTTGCGGCAGTAAAAAAAGTTTTTGCTGATCATGCTTACAAACTTTCAATGTCATCAACCAAATCAGCAATTGGTCACTTACTTGGCGCAGCCGGAGCGGTTGAAGCAATTTTTTCCATTTTTGCGATTCGTGACAATATCGCTCCTCCGACACTCAATCTCGATGAACCATCGGAAAATTGTGACATCGATTTGGTCGCAAAAAAAGCGAAGGAAAGAAAAATTGACGTGGTAATGTCCAACTCATTCGGATTTGGCGGAACTAATGCCTGCTTGGTGTTAAAACGCATTTAGACACTATTGGCTAATTAATTTCATTTCATATTTCGTCCTATTTTGGCTTATTTTTTGGTAAAATTTTTCAAAATATATCCGGATATTTATCAAAATTTTACCAAAAAAGCGCTCAAAATATGCCAAAATCTAAAATAAAATTAATCAGCCAATAGTGTCTAAGATGAAACATAGAATCCTCACAATCTGCGCTGGCTTTTCTGTAATCGTCATCTGCTATCTAGCTCTGATGCTTGGCATGATCATGTATTTCAATGCACCAAATAGTTCACATCGCGAAGATAAGAGATTCATCATCGAAAGCGGAATGACGCTACGACAAGTGGTGAACAAGTTGCATGATGAAAAAATCATCAAAAGCCCAACTGCTTTTCTTTACATCTCTCAACTCATCAAAGGCATCGATCCCAAAGTTCGTTACGGCGAATATTTTTTTGAAAAAAATATCTCTTACTACCGCATCCTACACAAAATGGTGCGCGGCAATATTTTCTTCCGCAAAGTTACAATTGCCGAAGGCCTATCAACTCATTCAGCTCTTCGCGCTATAGATCATGCTGCCGGCCTAATTGGCCAACTTCCGGAAAATTTAAGAGAGGGCTCGCTACTTCCAGAAACCTATTTTTATTCCTACAACGACACCAAATCGGGCATGGTTAAGCGCATGCAAGATGCGATGAAAAAATCAATTGATGAGCTTTGGGAAAAGCGCGATCCATCAATTCCAGTCAAAACAAAAGAACAGGCTTTGGTACTTGCCTCAATCATTGAAAAAGAAACTGGGATTGAATCAGAGCGCCCAAAGGTTGCATCGGTTTTTATCAATCGCTTACGCAAACGCATGAAATTACAGTCAGATCCAACAATTATTTACTCATTCACCTTCGGCGATAAAAGCCTCGAACATCCAATCAGAGTAAGCGACATTCAGAACACATCGCCCTTCAACACCTACTACATCTACGGCCTTCCCCCTACACCAATTTGCAATCCAGGACTCGCTTCAATCAAAGCAGTTTTAAATCCGATAGAAACCGATTTTCTTTATTTCGTTGCAAGCGGCAAAGGCGATCACATCTTTGCCGCTACCCTTCAAGAGCATAATGACAATGTTGCGAGATATCGCAGTTTGATGCAGGGGAAGGAGAATAAAGAAGCTCAAAATTAGACTCGGTCTAATTATCCTCCCCTTGAGGGAGGATCGGGGAGCGAAGCCAAACGGAGTTTGGCCTTTCGCGATCCGAGGAGGGGTTGTGAG
>CAIYMZ010000021.1 GCA_903927415.1 uncultured Alphaproteobacteria bacterium | reverse complement strand
TGAGTGTGAGTTGTCACCCCGCACTTGTTGCGGGGTCCAGTTGTTGAGATATCGGTTTCTTGAATCAGATTTGGTTTATTCCAACTTTGAATCCACAATCCAAAAAAATAATTCGCAAAAATCGAAACCAAAAGCAGCGCCAAATATTGCGGCTCGCCCCAAGCGTAGAAAAATAAACTGGCGAACAAAAGCAGCGCGTTTTTGTAATTTTTTTGCGGGAACAAAAAATACAAAAAGAGCGTGAAGGGAAGAAAGGCGAAAAGGAAAATGTTGGAGCTGAAGACCATGTTTAAGCAATCCTATCGATAAGCGTTAACTCTCTTTGCACCGCGGCTTTTAACTTTGGCAGCTCATCAATAATAACCGCACGAACCGTTGATGCGTCTATGTCACCAAGATAATCATGAACTAAAATATTTCGGAAGCCGGCTATTTCACGCCATTGTATTTCGCTATTTCTTTGCTTCACTTCGCCGCTTAAACGCTTGGTTGATTCCGACATAATCTGCAACTGTCGCAACACCGCATCATAGGTTTTATGATCATTTTTTAAAGACTCAAAATCGCCAGAAATGTAAGAATCGATATAATCGATACACTCAATGATATGAATGATATAAAGCCTATCTCTAGTCATAAACTTACAACCTCCGCAAAAATTTTTTCTCTTATCGAGTGATGAATTGAGTTGTCGGAAAGCACATCAACTTTGCATCGCAGCAAATCTTGAAGATCAAGATTAAACCCCGATAAATCCAGCAAACTCGCTTGCGGACGAAGATGAACCAAAAAATCTACATCGCTTTTTTCACCAGAATCGCCTCTAGCAACAGAACCAAAAACACGAATATTTTCGATGTTTCTGCGTTTAGCAATTTCTGCTATTTGACTACCAAACTCTGTTTTTAATTGATGAAGTTTCATGATTTTATTTTTTTTAAACCCACATTAAACCCAAGGCCGATCATATTCCGGCGCGCTTTCTGAAAGTGGTGCGGAAGGAATATCCGCGTAGGTTTCGCCGCGCATTTTAATCACGACGCGACCGGTATCGGTGACGATTCCAATCACCGCAAAATCTAATCCCCATTTCTCAAAAATTTTTTTCGCAAAATCTTCGCGCTCTGGTTTGACGATCATCAGCATTCTTTCTTGGCTCTCGGAAAGCATGATTTCGTAAGGCGTCATGCCAGTTTCGCGTTGCGGAACATTCTCTAAATTGAGCTCGATTCCAGTTCCGCCCTTCCCCGACATTTCGAACGAAGATGAAGTTAATCCCGCTGCGCCCATGTCTTGAATCGACAAAATGCAATCGCTTTGCATCAGCTCCATGCAAGCTTCGAGCAAAAGTTTTTCGGCGAATGGATCGCCAACTTGAACCGTTGGACGCTTATCTTCGTCGCCTTCTTTAAATTCGTCGGAGGCCATGACAGCGCCATTGATGCCGTCGCGGCCGGTTTTTGATCCGACGTAAACTACGCTCGCACCAACTTCACTCGCTGCCGAATAAAAAATTTTATCACTGTCCGCAATCCCGACAGTCATGGCATTGACGATGATATTTCCGTTGTAGCTTTTGTCGAAAGTAACTTCGCCACCAACAGTTGGAACCCCGACGCAATTGCCGTAGCCGCCGATTCCCGACACTACACCATTCACAAGTTGCTTAGTTTTTGGATGATCAATTTCGCCGAAACGCAGCGCATTTAAATTTGCAATCGGCCGTGCGCCCATCGTGAAAACGTCGCGAAGAATTCCGCCGACACCCGTCGCCGCGCCTTGATACGGCTCGATGAAAGACGGGTGATTGTGGCTTTCCATTTTAAAAATCGCCGCCTGCCCGTCGCCAATATCAATCACTCCCGCATTTTCTCCCGGCCCGCAAATTACCCACGGCGCCTCTGTATGCATGGTCTTAAGCCATTTCTTCGTCGACTTGTAAGAGCAATGCTCCGACCACATCGCCGAAAAAATTCCAAGCTCGGTGATGGTCGGAACGCGTCCGAGAATCCCGAGAATTTTTTGATATTCATCATAGGTGAGATTGTGGTCTTTGATTAGCTGGGGAGTGATTTCGATGTTTTTCATTTTCTAAGATTTTGTTAATTTTTTAATCACGAATTCATTAAACCAAGAAGGAACGCTTTCGGTTTTTATTTCGATTATTTTCCCATTTTGCGTTTCGGCGAGAAGAAATTCTTTACTGCCAGAATTGTCGAAAATGTAAGCGCGCCAAGAATTTTTTATTGCTTCTGAGAGCATATCTAGCGAGCGATGGTAGCGAGAAATTATTTTGTCTTTTGGGACGTTGTGACCGCCTTGACTCACTCGATATTTTACGCGCGAGACGTTGATTATTGGGCTTTCCGTGGCGATGAAGTAAAGATAGGTTTTGTATCCCAATTGATTTGCTTTTTTTAAAATTTCGATTTTATCAGGCGACGACATCACCGTTTCAAAACTAAATGATTCAAGTTTTTGTAAAAGTTTCTGACGAATAAAATCAGCAATCACCGAAGAAAAATAAGAATTAATTTTGACGTTAGAAAAACTTAGTTTTTGTTTTTTAAACGTTAGCTTCTTTGCATCGTCAATCAGATTAGCTTTTTGCAACAAACTAGAATTTAAGAAATGTCTTAGAATTTCATCTTCCGTCGCTTCAATTTTGAATTCCTTCAAATCAAAAAAGCCGAATTCTTCGAGATTTTTTTCAATGTCGTCTGGGTTGATGTAAACCCCAAGCAAGTCTGGTTTTAGAATTGATTTTAATCTGCTTTTTCCGGAACCGTTTGGACCTGCAAACATCCTGATTCTAGGCTGATTTCTTTGCTTCATTTGATCTCAAATTTTGTGCCTTTTTTTATCGAAATACGTGGCTCAATTTTTTGAATTGCAACTCGTCTCCCATTCGGAAAAACCTCCACAACCTCCTCATTTTCTACTACCAAAACACTGCTACCAGAAGACAGCGCTTCCCAATAAGCTTGACGGGCTGAAGCCTCTGCGATGTAAGGAAATTGTTCCTCTAAATTTTGAATTTCTTTTTCTGTTAGTTTCATAGTTTTTTATTTTTTAAACCTTCTCCGCAACCTCATCCGCAAAAACATAATTCCCCGTAACCTTCTGCACGTCGTCGCAATCTTCCAGCGCATCAACGAATTTCATTAATTTTTGCGCTTGTTCGAGGTCGGAAATTTCGACGGTAACTTTGGCTTTCCAATCCAATTTTGCTGAAAGTGGATCTTTAAATTTTTCGATCAGAGCGTCGCGCACTGCGGCAAAATTTTCTGGCTGCGTGATGACAACATGAATTTCAGCAGAAGATTCTACTTCCTCCGCGCCCGCTTCCAGCGCAGCTTCGAACATCTTTTCTTCGCTCGCAATTTTTCCATCAAACTGAATTACGCCAACATGATCGAACATAAAACCGACGGAGCCCGTTTCGCCCAGAGCCCCGCCAGACTTAGTGAAAAGGCTGCGCACTTCACTGGCAGTACGATTACGATTGTCGGTCAGAGCTTCGACAATAATTGCTACGCCGTGTGGAGCGTAGCCTTCGTAGCGAATCTCTTCAAAATTTTCGCCGCCGATTTCGCCGCTAGCTTTTTTGATCGCCGCATCAAGACGATCTTTCGGCATGTTGTTGGTGCGAGCATCAATGAGAGCATTGCGCAAGCGTGGATTAAAATTTGGATCAGGCTGCCCAGTTTTTGCCGCGACCGTAACCTCACGTAAAATTTTCGTAAAAAGCTTCGCCTTTTTTTTATCCTGAGCCCCCTTGCGATGCTTGATATTTGCGAATTGAGAGTGTCCTGACATATTTTTTTAATTTGGAAATTGCTCGTTGAATTTAAGAAATGATTTTCAATCATTGCAGGCAATTCCCTCCTAACTTTCAATCCAAAAATTTCAAAAAATAAAAACATGGCTCGCACTCTTTACGACAAAATTTGGGACTCGCATTTAGTTTACGACGATGGTTCTTCGGCTGCGATTTACGTGGATCGCCAACTCATTCACGAAGTTACTTCTCCGCAGGCTTTTGAAGGTTTGCGGATGACGAATCGAAAAGCCCGTCGCGTCGAAGCGCATCTCGCGGTGGCTGATCACAATGTGCCGACAACCAGCGCCGATCGTGGCCGCGGCACATCTGGAATCAAAGACGCGACTTCGCGAATTCAAGTTGAAACTCTCGAAAAAAATTGCCGCGAATTCGGCATTCGCTACTTCGATCTCGACGACAAAAAACAGGGAATCGTCCACATTGTCGGGCCGGAGCAAGGATTGACGCAACCCGGAATGGTGATTGTTTGCGGCGACAGCCACACTTCAACTCACGGCGCATTTGGCGCGTTGGCTTTCGGCATTGGCACTTCTGAAGTTGAGCATGTTTTGGCGACGCAAACTTTAATTCAAAAACGGGCGAAAAATTTTTTGGTGAAGGTTGAAGGCGAGCTCGGAGTTGGTGTCACCGCAAAAGACATTACCCTCGCCACCATTGGCAAAATCGGCACCGCGGGCGCTACGGGCTGCGTGATTGAATATTCCGGCAACGCAATTTCAGCGCTTTCAATGGAAGGAAGAATGACGGTCTGCAACATGTCGATTGAGGCTGGAGCCAGAGCTGGCCTGATCGCACCAGATCACAAAACTTACGAATATTTGCGCGGCCGCCCGCTGGCGCCAAGCGAAAAAGATTTTGACAAAGCGGTGAAATATTGGGAATCGCTGAAGTCGGATGTCGGCGCCAAATACGACAAAGAGCTTTTTTTACAGGCCGAAGAAATCGCGCCGCAAGTGACTTGGGGCACTAGTCCCGAAGATGTTTTGCCAATCACCGCCACAGTTCCAGCGCCAGAAAGTTTCGCTGACAAAGGCAAACAAGAAGCGGTAAAGAGGTCACTAGAATACATGGGGCTCAAGGCTGGAACGCCACTCGCTGGAATTCAAATCGACAAGGTTTTTATTGGTTCTTGCACTAACGGAAGAATCGAAGACTTCCGCGAAGCCGCGAAAATCGTGGCTGGAAAGCGTGTCGCAAAAAATGTAAAATTGGCAATGGTAGTTCCAGGATCAGGATTGGTGAAGGAGCAAGCAGAGAAAGAAGGTCTGCACAAAATCTTCACCGCCGCAGGATTTGAATGGCGCGAACCAGGTTGCTCAATGTGTCTAGCAATGAATGCTGACAAGCTCGAATTCGGTGAACGCTGCGCTTCCACTTCCAATCGTAATTTCGAAGGCAGGCAGGGACGTGGCGGCAGAACGCATTTACTGAGTCCGGCAATGGCAGCTGCGGCGGCGATTGCGGGGTGTTTGGTGGATGTGAGGAAGGGTTAGGTTTACCCCCTTCATTCTTCTCCCCCATTCCCGTCATCCTTGGAGCTTCGCTCCGAGGATGACGAGGAAGTGGTAGTTAGTGACGAACTTAAAAAAACACCTCTTAACCCAACACCCTCAGCTCTCCACCCCAATCACAAATTTCACTAAAATTTTACCAAAATGTCTCTCTTCCACAAATCAAAACGCAAAATAATTTCCCGCAGTTACGACATTTCCAGCGCCAGTTTTTCGCCAATTTCTAGTCGGCTGCCGAGCAACATTTCCGACAACACAAAATTCACTTGGACTGTCTCCCTCACCAAAGATTTGCTCGCACTTTTTTTCTCAATGATTCTCTCCTCAATCGGCTACGGAATCTTGATGGTAATGATTGCGATGCGTCTCGAAGAATTCGTAAAAAACGAAGTTTTAATTTCAGTTTCTTCGGCAACGCAAATCGTCGCCGGAATAATTTTCGCACGTTATTTGCCTGCAATGGGACGAAAAATCGGCATTACGAACAGCTACCACATTGGCGTTATTTTGTCGGTGGTTTCGATTTTACTAATGAGCCTTTACGTCAACTTCACCTTGTGGCTCATTGTCACTTTCATTTACGGAATGGGCGCTTTTGTTGTCGGCGTCACGCGGCAAGCAATCATGTTTGAAATCGCGCCCAAGCACATGCGCGCGCTAATCATTTCGATTTCGGGAATGTCGATTGCGCTTTGTAACAGCTTCGGCCCCATCATTTTGCAATCGCTACAAACTCGCGACAGCTTCGCCACTTTCGTAATCGCGGCATTATTTTTTTTGGCCTCAATGCTGCCGATTATTCGGCTTAAAAAAGTTGAAACCCATCTGCGCGAAGAAAAGCAAATCAGCGTTTGGCACTACATTTTCACTTCGCCAAAAATCATGTTTGCTGGCTTTGCCACTAATTACATGGTTTCTTCAATCGGTGCTTTTGCAATCATTTACGGAATTCAAATCGGAATGACGAAAGAAGACGCTTCAATGCTGCTTTCCACTTTTCTTCTCGGCTCACTCTTCTCAATTCCAATCAGCTATTTGACCAACATTCTGAACCGCAGATTAATGATAATTGCCTTCGCCGCCACTGCGCTGTCTTGCATTTTTTCGGTTTACCACATCAGCAATCCGCTTGAACTTCATGCTTCGCTTTTTGCGATTTTCGTTTGCTCGATCGGGATTAAATTACCGGCGGTGGTGTTGATTAACGAAAAATACAAACCAACAAAACGTCTCGCTGTCAATAGCACTTTTTCGAAATTTTGTTTGATCGGAAATGTCTTCGGAATTTTTGTGACGGGCGCTGCAATGAAAATTTTTGGACCGCAAGGATTGTGGCTTTCAAGCATGTTGGTCTTAGGCTTGTTCCTGTTTTTCTGCTTCCTAAATTACGCCGGAAAATTCTGGCGCGGTGATCTTTCTGCCAAAGATTTTTCGATTTTTAATAAATTAATTCGCGATGACCAACTCCTGTAAAAGCAAATGTCCGATCACAAAAATTTTAAAAAAAATTTGCGGCAAATCGGCGCCGATTGTGGCTTGCGTCAATCTTTCGGGCGTGATCGGAAAAGATTCTAAACTCGAATCGGGATTAAATTTTTCTAACGTCGCCCCACTTTTGAAGCGCGCTTTCGAGATCAAAAAAGTGAAGGCAGTGGCGATTAATGTGAACTCACCTGGTGGCTCGCCCGTTCAGTCCGAGCTGATTTACAATTACATTCGCGAGTTAAGTTTGGAGAAAAAAATTCCGGTTTACACTTTCGCGCAAGACGTCGCCGCATCAGGCGGATACTGGCTTCTTCTCGCTGGCGACGAAATTTACGCCCACAATTCTTCAATCATTGGCAGCATCGGCGTGATCTTCTCGAGCTTTGGCTTTGTAGAGCTCATCAAAAAAATCGGCGTCGATCGTCGCGTTTACACCGAAGGAAAAAACAAAGCGATCCTCGATCCATTTTTGCCGGAGCAGCCAGAAAATATTGAGATTTTGAAAGAGGCACAGCGCGATATTTTTGAAGGATTTAAGGAGCTCGTAAAAAATCGCCGCATGGGAAAATTAAAAGGCGACGAAGAAAAATTATTCACTGGAGCATTTTGGTCAGGCAAAAAATCCGTCGAGCTCGGCCTCGTGGACGAAGTCAGTGACATGCGCAGCAAAATGAAGGAAAAATTCGGCAACAAGGTTGAGATTGAAATCATCTCCGCCAAAAAGGGATTTCTGAAAAGTTTTTTTTCGGAAAAATTGAGCTTCGAAAATCTAATTACCAAAATTGAGGAACGAGTTAGCTTCGGAAAATTCGGACTTTAAAAGCGCAGTACGTGGTGAGAAACCCCCCTACCCCCCTTGACAGGGGGGTAGGGGGGTTTCTCGTCCAACATTCAAATCTAGCGCAAGACTGCACTAAAAAAACTTAATTTTAAATTTATGACCTACTTCACTTCCACCCTACAAACCGCTGACGCCGCGATTGCTAAATCAATTTCAAAAGAACTGGCTCGTCAAAAATTTCAGATCGAATTAATCGCGTCGGAAAATATTGTCAGCCGCGCAGTGCTTGAGGCGCAAGGCTCGGTCTTCACTAACAAATATGCGGAAGGATATCCTGCGAAGCGTTATTACGGTGGCTGCGAATTTTCGGATGAGGTGGAATCACTAGCAATTGAACGGCTCTGCGAGCTGTTCGGCGCTAAGTTTGCAAATGTTCAACCCCACTCCGGCGCAAGCGCAAATCTTGCAGTTTACCTCGCGCTTCTCCAACCGGGAGATACGATTCTAGGCATGTCCCTCGCGGCTGGCGGGCACTTAACTCACGGCGCGCAACGCACAATTTCCGGCATGTGGCTGAAATCTGTGCAATATGGAATTCGTTTGGATGATGGTTTGATCGACTACGAACAGGCTGAATCATTGGCTCGCGAGCATAAACCAAAATTAATCGTCGCCGGAATTTCTTCTTACCCACGCATCGTCGATTGGGCGCGATTCAAAAAAATCGCTGACGAAGTTGGCGCGCTTTTGATGGTCGACATGGCTCACGTCGCGGGTTTAGTCGCTGCCGGAATTTATCCGTCGCCCGTTGGAATCGCCGACATTGTCACTTCAACAACTCACAAAACTTTGCGCGGACCTCGTGGTGGCGTGATTCTAACTAACAATGAAGAGCTCGCAAAAAAAATTAATTCCGCCGTTTTCCCAGGATTGCAAGGCGGACCATTAATGCATGTAATCGCTGCCAAAGCGGTTGCATTCGGTGAAGCGCTGAAGCCAGAATTTAAAATTTACGCCAAACAAATTGTCGCCAATGCAAAAATTTTAGCGGCAGTTTTGGTGAAACGCGGATTAAAAATTACAACTGGTGGAACTGATTGTCACCTGATGGTTGTTGATCTCACGCCACTTGAAACTCTCACCGGAAAAGAAGCTGAAAAAGTTTTGGAGCGGGCAGGACTCACCTGCAACAAGAACGCAATTCCGAATGATCCACGCAGCCCTTTCGTAACTTCCGGACTTCGTTTCGGCACCGCGGCAGGCACCACTCGCGGCTTCAAAGAAAAAGAGTTTGAAAAAATCGGCGGCATGATTGCTGATGTTCTTGAAGGCTTCGTGAAAAATGGAGAAGAAGAAAATCGCACACTCGAAGAAAAAACCAAAGCAGAAGTCAAAAAAATCTGCGAAGAATTTCCGATTTATTAACAAAAAGTCGTAAGTAGTAAGTCATAAGTCGTAAGTCACTCCGGACTTAGTTTAACTTACGCCTTACGCCTTACGACTAAAAATTTTTCTCCCATGCCAAAATTAAAATTAATAACCTCAAAATTTTCCCCTTACGGCCATCGCGTTGAAATGGTTTTAATCGAAAAAAATATTCCCTACGAAAAACAAGAAATTGCACTTTCGGCAAAACCTGATTGGTTTGTGAAAGATGCCCCTCTCGGCAAAGTTCCTCTGCTCTACGTTGACGACAAACCACTTTTTGAATCGATCGTAATCTGCGAATATCTCGAAGAAAATTTCGCCGAAAATCCTCTTCATCCGAAAGATAATTTCATGAAAGCTTGGCATCGCGGTTGGATGGAATTTAGCAGCGGAATTTTAGCAGGAACTTTCGGGATGATTAACTCGCAAAACCAAGAAGAGTTTGATTTGAAAAAAGCCGAGACCGTCACGCGCTTGGCGATTCTCGACAAAAATTTAAAATTTAATCCGTATTTCGACGGCGATAAATTTTCACTAATCGATGTTTGCATGGCCTCAGTGTTTAAGCCCCTCATCTTCATTGATCAGAAATTCACTTTGGAAATTTTTGATCTTTACAAAAATGTTGCATCTTACGCTGAAGGAGTTGTCACTCGCGGCTCCTTGCACAAGGCCATTCCAACAGATTATGAAGAGATTTTTAAATCATTTCTTGAGAGAAAAAAATCTCATTTATTGACGATGAGTTTCAGTTTGTAGCTCTGATTTTTCAAAACCATCTGCTCATATTTTTTTTAGTGTCATTCCCGCGAAGGCGGGAATCCAGCGGTTAAAATGAGTTCTAATTTGACTGCTGGATTCCCGCCTTCGCGGGAATGACACTAAAAAAATCAGCAAAATAAAATTCAAAATGACCACACTCCCCCTCCCCCAACTCCGCATCAAACGTCACAGCGAACTTCGCATCGTCAAAGGTAATCCATGGATTTTTTCTAATGAGATCGAAAATTTCTCGGCGATAAAAAATTTGAAAAAAGGTTCGTTGGTTGAAGTTGTAATCAACAAAGATGATTCCTTTGGCCTAGCCTATTTCAACCCACACAGCTTGATCGCAGCGCGAATTTTATCTCACAATTTAAATCAGAAAATTGACGAGAATTTTTTTGTCGAAAAAATTTTAGCGGCGAAAAATTTGCGCGAAAAATTTTTTGAAAAACCATTTTACCGCCTAATTCACTCCGAAGCTGATTTTTTACCAGGACTTGTGGTTGATCGCTTCGGCGATGTTTTCTCTTGCCAAATTTCTACTGCCGGAATGGAAGGGCTTTCCGACTTTTTAATTGCTGCGCTCGAAAAAATTTTTCCAAATTGTGCGATTATTTTTCGCAATGACGTCGAGGTTAGAAAGTTTGAAGGCTTGGAGCTCTACGTCAAAACCGTGCGCGGTGAAATTGCTGACGAAATTGAAATCGAAGAAAATGGCGTAAAATTTTTGATCAATGTGAAGAGTGGACAAAAAACTGGCTGGTTCTTCGATCAAAGAAAAAATCGTGAATTTATCGGCTCGATTGCCAAAGATTGTGATGTGCTCGACGCCTTTTGTTATCTGGGCGGATTCGGTTTGAACGCGTTGAAAAATGGCGCGAAATCGGTGGTGTTTGTGGATGGATCGGAAGATGCGTTAAGCGCCCTTCGACGAGATCATGGTGACTTGGAGAGAGTTGAAATTTTACACCAAAAAGTTTTCGATTTATTCGAAAATCCTGAATTCCAAAAAAGGCAATTCGACATTGTCGTGCTTGATCCACCAGCCTTCGTAAAATCGAAAAAAGATTTTTTTGTTGGCTTGAAAGGCTACGAAAAATTGATCAAACTTTCAGCGAATTTAGTGAAGAAAAACGGCATTTTATTTTTAGCATCTTGCTCGCACAACGCCACTTTGTCAGACCTGATTGGAGCAGCAAATGACGGCTTTCGCAAAGTTGGTCGCAAAGCAAAATTAATCCGCACCTTCGGCGCTGGCTTCGATCATCCGACTCATCCCGCCTTAAAGGAGAGCGAATATTTGAAGTCGCTGACTTTTTTGGTGGAGTAAAAAATAATGGACCCCGCAACAAGTGCGGGGCGACACTTTCTTGAGCAAGGCTTCAGGATTTGTCACTCCGCACTTGTTGCGGGGTCCATCAATTTTAAATCTAAAATCATGAAAATCCTCGTTACCGGCGCGCTCGGACAAATTGGTTCCGAACTTACCGCAGCGCTAAAAAAAATTTACGGCGAAAAAAATATTGTCACTTCTGACATGCGCGAAGGCGGAGTTGCGGAAGAATTTTTGCCTTACGAACAACTCAACGTGTTAGATAAATCACGGCTCGGCGAGATTGTGAAAAAGCACGACATTAAAATAATTTATCACCTCGCGGCGATTCTTTCTGCAGCTGGAGAAAAAAATCCCAACCTCTGCTGGGACGTGAATATGACGGGCTTACACAATGTTTTAGAAGTGGCGCGCGAATTGAAAGTGAAGCAGATTATTTGTCCGAGTTCAATCGCAGTGTTCGGACCAGAAACCCCACGTGACAACACTCCACAAGAAACCGTGATTTTACCGAAAACAATGTATGGCTTGACAAAAGCAGCGGGCGAGCTGCTCTGCGAATATTACGTGGCGAAATTTGGAATTGACGTGCGCGGCATTCGTTATCCCGGATTGATCAGCTACAAAACTTTACCGGGCGGTGGAACCACTGACTACGCAGTGGAAATTTTTTACGAAGCGCTGGAGGAAAAATCCTACACTTGCTTCTTAAAAGCAGAAACAACTTTGCCGATGATGTACATGCCAGACGCCATCCGCGGCACAATCCAACTAGCTGAAACCGACTTCGCAAAACTCAAACATCACAGTAATTTCAACTTTGCTGGCATCAGTTTTTCTTGCTCTCAACTCGCGGATGAAATCAAAAAACACATTTTCGATTTTCAAATTTCTTACGCGCCAGATTATCGACAAACCATTGCCGATTCATGGCCGCGTTCAATCGATGACTCTGCTGCAAGAAGTGAATGGGGATGGAAAGCTGAATATGACCTAGAAAAAATGACAGCTGATATGATCAAAAACTTGCGGATGAAATTTGAAAATAAGATGCGATGAATTTATGTCGGCCCTAGCGAGTTGGGTGTCTTAATCTTTCTGAAGAAAGCTGAATTCCGTTAGGGTTTGTCACTGCTACTCCAGGCAGTAGTTGCTCTATATTGTCTGTTCTAATCCCAGTAGTGCCATTTAGCAAACTCGATGCTTTAAATTTATAATCGGGAGGAAACTGACAATTCCCCTCAAATTCACACTTAGAAAATTGCATCGTATCTAAAATTTCCTTAGAAATCTGGCTAAAATCAACATCCTTAAATTTGCAACCTCGGAAATTCGCCATGAATAATTTTGCATCGTTGAAAATTTTACCCTTGCCTGCGGCTGCACTTTCATCAAATAGCACTCCACCAAATTGCGCATAGTAGAATCTTTGATCTTCTGATTTTTTCTCCTCCCCTTTTTTTTCTCTTTTTTTGTTTATCTCTTCAAGTTCATCACGCATCCGCAAATTATAGGCCGTTATTACAGGCAGACTATCCTCTTTTTTCCAACGTGGATTCTTATCACTTAAAGTTTTTCCTATTACCGTAAGAGCATTTCTAGCGGTTACCTTTTCTGGTGATGGCACTTCTATCTTTTCTTTTCTCACTTCATACCCCCTAAATAGCTTCTGAATTGTAAGAGCAACCTGTTGTGATGCTAGTGGAGTTGATGCTGGAGCTGATGATGCTGGAGCTGATGAAGATGGAGCTGATGAAGATGGAGCTGATGATGATGGAGCTGATGATGATGGAGCTGATGAAGATGGAGCTGATGATGATGGAGCTGA
>CAIYMZ010000020.1 GCA_903927415.1 uncultured Alphaproteobacteria bacterium | reverse complement strand
GTCGAAGCATGATTCGAGGCATTGTGCCCAGAATCATGCTTCGACAAGCTCAGCATGACATTTTTTAAAAAAAATGGAGCTCCAATGAAAACAAACGCAAATTCTCTTCGTGTCGGCAACGTAATCGAATTCCAAAACCAACTTTGGACAATTCTAAAACGCGATCACGTCAAGCCTGGTAAGGGCGGCGCTTACATCCAAGTTGAGATGAAAAATATTGTGACGGGCAACAAAACCAACACACGTTACAATTCCAGCGAAGATGTTGATGTTGCTTTCGTTGAGCAAAAACATTTCACTTTTCAATATTTCGACCAAGACGAAATCGTCGGCATGGACATGGAAAGTTTTGAAACTGTGCAATTCAAAAAAGAATTAGTCGGCGAAGCCTTGCCATTCCTGCAAGAAGGCATGGATATCCGCGTCGAATATTGTAACGACAAACCAATTTCACTCTCACTTCCAGAACAAGTTAACGGCATTGTGGCGCAAGCTGATGCAGTGGTGAAAGGTCAAACCGCTTCTGCTTCTTACAAGCCGGCGATCCTAGAAAATGGCGTGCGCGTGCTGGTTCCACCATTCATTGAATCAGGCGAAGAAATTATTGTTAGAACGGAAGATTTTACTTATGTCAGCAGAGTTGCCAAACCAAAATCGTAAAATTCCATTTGTGAAGATGAACGGAGTTGGAAACGCCACCGGTGACGTGTTTCCGACCACGAGCTCTACTCCGTTTGTAAAAATGAACGGAGCCGGAAATGATTTCGTGATTTTTGATGCGCGCAAGCAGGCTGTGGAACTGACTTCGGAGCAGATTCAAAAAATATCCGACCGAGAAAATATTGGCTGCGATCAGGTGATTGTGATTAAAAATTCTGCTGTCGCTGATTGTTTGATGGAAATTTACAACTCGGACGGATCCTTATCCGGCGCCTGCGGAAATGCCACGCGCTGCGTTGCTTCGATGCTCAACAAAAAAAACGTAAAAATCCAAACCGCTGCCGGACTGCTTGAATGCTGGCACGAAGGCGATTTCATTTCGGTAAATATGGGCGTACCAAAATTTGAAGCAGAAAAAATTTTGCTGCATGGATTTGAATTTGATTGCGTCGATGTCGGTAATCCTCACGCCGTAACTTTTATTGCTCAAAAAATTTCTGACAAAAAATTTTCTGATCTTGGGCCAAAAATTGGGTGCGATAAATTTTTTCCAAATAAAACAAATGTCGAATTCGCGCGAATTATTTCTGACGATTTAATTGAAGTTCGAGTTTGGGAGCGCGGCGCCGGAGAAACTCTCGCTTGCGGCACCGGAGCTTGCGCTGTCGGCATTTTAGCGATCAAAAAAGATTTGGTGAAAAGCAACAAAGTCACCACGCGTTTCAAAGGCGGTGATTTAAAAATAGAATGGAATGGTGCTGGCGCTGCGGTAATAATGACTGGCGGGTTTGAGAAGGAATTTGATGGGTGGTTTGAGTGTTAGGCGGTAGGCGTCAGGCGGAATTGACCC
>CAIYMZ010000019.1 GCA_903927415.1 uncultured Alphaproteobacteria bacterium | reverse complement strand
TCATTTTCATAACGTAACCCACCCTTGTTCACTATGCCATTTTCATCGACTAAAATAGCGTTATCGAGCGTACCGCCTTTGGCTAAACCCATTTTGTGTAATTGATCAATTTCCTGTTTGAAGCCAAAAGTGCGAGCGCGGCTAATGTCATTTTTGAAAGATGTGAAAGTTGCACAATAATCAAATGTTTGCTCCTGAATTTGTTTGTGACTGAAGTCGATATGCAGATCAAGCGAGAATTCTTTTGCTGGCTCAACCTCGATAAATTTATCATTTTTTTCTTCGACGCGAATTTTTTTTAACACCTCGATGATACGACGCGGTTGTTCTTGTATGTTGATTCCAGCGCATTCGATTAAAAACACGAATGGCTCAGAACTTCCATCCATGATTGGGATTTCAGCTCCATCTAGTTCAACAAAAAGATTGTCAATTCCGCAGCCCCAAATTGCTGCCATCAAGTGTTCGATGGTTGCAACTTTAGTGCCAAATTCGTTGGCAATTGTGGTGCCAAGATTGGTAGTGACGACATTGCGGTAATCAGCTTTGATCGAGTTTTTGTTTTTCTCGACATCGATTCTTCTAAAAATAATTCCATTGTTACATGGCGCTGGAAGCAGCGTCATTGTTACGTTTGTGCCGCTGTGCAATCCAACTGAGTTGCAGGAAATTTTGCTGTTAATTGTTTTTTGTGAAATCTGGATCATGAGTTAGATGCTATTTGTTCCATGGCCATTTTGCCGCGGTTTTTCCATTAATCAGCAATGTGTTGCAGATGAGATCGTAAGCGGTGGTTTTTTGTTTGGTGAAGAGATGAATTTGAATCCAAATCAAAAAGGCAAATCCTAGAAAAACATTAATTTCGGAAGAGGTGATGGCTTGATAAAAATTCAAATTATTTTTTAGTTGATAGCTCATCAAATAAAAAATGAAGGCGAAAGGTAAGACTGAAAGAAAATAATGCCACATTGCGCGTCCAAAAGTTAGTTTATAATCGGGTTCACGAACAATCAGGATCTTCATAAATCGCTTACCAATTGTGGCTTGCCAAGCTGATGAGTTTAAAAAAGCGTGATAAATTGCGCCGACAAAAATCACGATTGCGTAAAAAATTAAAGCGTAAAAAAAGATGCGATTATTGATGATGAAATCGATGTGCTCTCTGGTGTTTTTAATAGTTTCGCTGCCGAATTTTTCGTGGAATTTTTCCATAAAATTCAGGATTTCTTGATTCAGCCACAATGTTCCCAAAGTTTGGATTATTATGACGCGCAAAAATAAAACGATCCAAATATCGATGATTGCTGCAGTGCTACGACGGAAAGAAGAAGCGTATTTTTCCTGTTCAGAATCTTTTTTTAAAAAATCTTTAATGTTCATGTCCAAAATTTTTGATTCTGATGATTTGATTATTGCTGTTACGTAAAGCGATTTCGAATTTTTTCGTTGCGGATTTTTTAAACTCGCCAACGCAAGTCAAATTTAATTTTAACTCTTTTGCCAGAGTTAAGATTTTTTTCTGATTTTTTGGATTTACTGCAAAAATTAATTCGTAATCATCGCCACTCGCAAGTAAGTCTAGCGGATTTTTCTGCGGATTTTTCTGTAAGAAATTTTTTGCTGCAAAAGAAAGTGGGATGCGATCAAAAAAAATTTCGGCAGATAATTTTGAAGCGTTACAAATGTGGCGTAAATCAGCAAGTAGACCATCAGAAACATCAATTGCACATTGTGATAATTTTTTTTCGAGAAGTTTTTCCCCGAGTGAAATTCGTGGAGTCGGGAAAAAATGACGGTGTAAAAGTTGTAGGTTGTTGGTAGTTTTTTTGGACAGTTCTAAGCCTAATCCAGCATCTCCAATTGTTCCTGAAACAAAAATTAAATCTCCGTTTTTTGCATTGCTGCGCGATAAAATTTTGCCTTTTTTTATCACGCCAAAAATTGTAACCGAGAAGAAAAGTTTTTCTGATGAAACTGTGTCGCCACCAATCAAACAAAGGCCAAACTCATCTTGCACTGATTTTAGTCCGCGCGCAAATTCTGCAAAAAATTTTGTGTCAGTATTTTTATTTTTTGAAAATCCGAGTAAATAATGAAGTGGTGTAGCGCCAGTTGCTGCAAGGTCAGAAAGATTAGTGCGTAAAAGTTTTGAAGCGATTTTAAATCCACCATCAGAGCGCAGAAAATGCACATCTTCGACGATCAAATCTTTGCTTACGACAAGCTCTTCATTTTTTTTGAGGGAAAATTTTGCGACGTCGTCAGATAAATTTTGGGAGGTTGGATGATTATTTGTG
>CAIYMZ010000018.1 GCA_903927415.1 uncultured Alphaproteobacteria bacterium | reverse complement strand
CGGCTTCCAATGCGAGTCGGGGTTTGTAACCCCGATTTAAAGTTTGTATCAAAGGCTTAGTTTAGGAAATTTTTTTAGTTTTAAATGAACGTAGAGTCGGGGTTACAAACCCCGACCCGCATTGTGAGACTCGCATTTTGATCTTAACTTCTTTTTTCTAACTCATGCCCACAGCCATTCTCAAAAAAAATGCTTACTTCGACTCCATCACTTTGATGCGAGTTTCAGAACAAATTCGAAAAATTTCTGGAGTGAAAAAAGTCCAGATTGTGATGGGAACCACGCATAATAAATTGCTGCTCCGCGATTCTGGATTATGGTCTACAGAGCTTGATGCTGCTGCTCCCAGCGATTTGTGCATTACCTTCATCGCCGACTCGGAAGATGTAGAAAAAATTCTTTTGGCGAAGGTCGAAGAATGTCTCTACAGAAATAAAAACTCGGGCAAAAAAAATGGCGCTGAGGCGCAACCACAAACAATTTCTGAAGCTGTAGAAAAAAATCCCGACCTCAATTTAGCGCTAATTTCTGTACCGGGCGAATATGCTGCGAGAGAGGCCAGACTGGCTCTAGAGCAAGGTTTGAACGTGATGATGTTTAGCGACAATGTATCTCTGCAAGATGAATTAAATCTCAAAAAAATTGCCCGCGAAAAAAATCTTTTGATGATGGGTCCAGATTGCGGAACTTCGATCATCAATGGCATCGGCCTCGGATTTTCCAACCAAGTGAGAAGTGGGAAAGTGGGAATTGTCGGAGCTTCGGGAACTGGAATTCAGGAAGTCAGCGTGTTGCTTGATCGCTTGGGGCTCGGCATTTCGCAAGCCATCGGCACTGGCGGTCGCGATCTCAAAAAAGAAATTGGAGCGCTGACCACGAAGCAAGGATTACGTTTGCTCGCCTCTGATCCTCAAACTGAAATCATCGCCATCATTTCCAAACCACCGCACAAGGAAGTTGTCGAAGAAATTTTGCGTCAAGCTGAGTTGATTAAAAAGCCAATCGTCCTGTGTTTTCTAGGTTTGAAAGAAGATTTAAAAATTAAAAATTCTCACATTTTTTGCGCCGGAAATTTAACTGAAGCGGTGAAAAAAATTGCTGAAATTGCCGGCATTTCTTCCGATATTTTTTCTGCGCCAGCGCTTCCAGCCTCATCAACTGGTGGGAAAATTTACGGATTATTTTGCGGCGGAACTCTTTGCGCTGAAGCGCAGCACATCATCGGCTCACAGCATCTTTGCATCGATTTTGGCGATGACGAATATACCAAAGGTCGGCCACATCCGATGATTGATCCGACCATCAGAAATCAAGCTTTTGTAAAATTTTCTAACGAAGAAAAAACCGCGATTATTTTATTTGATGTGGTGCTGGGATATGGCAGCCACGCTGATCCGGCGGGAAATCTTTTGCCGATCATTGAAGAAATAAATCGCCGCAGAAAAATTATTTTTATCGCTTCGGTTTGTGGTAGCGAAGCGGATCCGCAATGCTATTCAAGCCAAGTTGAAAAACTAAAATCAGCAGGAGTCATCATCGCTCCAACCAACGCCATCGCGGCGCAAATGGCATCATTATCCTAATTTATGATCACTCAAAAAAAATTAAACATCCTCAATATCGGCAGTCCGCTCTTCAAAGAAATTTTGGAAGCTCGGCAAGTTCAAGTTACAAACCTAGACTGGAAGCCAATCGCCGGCGGTAATGCCGAATTTATCGCAGCCATCGAATTGCTCGAAAATGATCCGCGAGTAAAAATTGCCAACCAAAAAGCGGTGGAAAAATTACTTTCCTCGCAACCGATGCTGATAGGAATGGCGCTGGCTGGCGAGGTTATTCCCAACATGACAAAAAATACTATTCTTCACGCCGGTCCGCCAATTTCTTGGGAAAAAATGTCGGGACCACTAAGAGGCGCAATACTCGGCGCCGTTGTTTTTGAAGGGTTAGCGCAAGATTTGATGGAAGCGGAAAAAAAAGTTAATGCCGGCGATTTTGTTTTCGATTCCTGCAACAATCATCAAGCTGTCGGGCCAATGGCGGGCGTTACTAGCTACTCAATGCCAACCTTCATCGTTGAGAATGTGACCTACAAAAATCAGGCCTTCTGCATCATGAATGAAGGATTGGGAAAGGTGCTGCGTTTCGGAGCTAACTCTGCAGAAGTGATCGCAAGATTGCGTTGGATGAAGGATGTGCTTTACCCAACTCTCAAGCAAGCCATTGCTGAGTCGGGACCGATCAACTTAAAAATCCTGATCTCCCAAGCCTTGCACATGGGCGACGAATGTCACAATCGCAATAAGGCGGCGACCTCACTTTTTATTCGAACTTTATTGCCAAGTTTTTTGGCGATCGACGTCGAAAAAAATCAGCTCAAAGAGGTGATGGAGTTTCTAAATTCCAACGACCACTTTTTTTTGAATCTCTCGATGGCAGCTTCCAAAGCCTGTCTTGACGCGGCGCGCGGCATCAAGCACAGCACTCTGGTCACCGTAATGTCGAGAAATGGCACTGAATTCGGAATTCAAATTAGTGGGCTTGGAGATAGGTGGTTCACCGGTCCAGCCAATTTTGTTAAGGGACTTTTATTCCCAGGATACTCAGCGGAAGATTGCAATCCAGACATGGGCGACAGCGCCATCACTGAAACTTTTGGCATCGGCGGATTCGCCATGGCGGCATCTCCAGCGATTGTACAATTTGTTGGCGGCGAAGTTGAGGACGCGCTGCAATACACCACCTCAATGTACAAAATCACCTTGGCCGAAAATAGTTTATTCTCGATTCCGAATTTAAATTTTAGAGGTTCGCCGACCGGAATTGATCTGCTAAAAGTAATCGCCCGCGATTGTCTTCCCGTGATCAATACCGGCATCGCGCACAAAGAATCTGGAATTGGAATGGTCGGCGCCGGCGTGGTTCACCCACCAAAAATTTGTTTCGAAAAAGCGCTGCAGGAATTTATGTGCTGTCGCGATGAGTGAGAATTTTCAAATCCAAACCTTCGACGAAGTCACTAGTACCAACGATCTCGCCTTCAAACTCCTCGCCGAAAATTCGGCGCAGCATCACACAATTATTCTCGCCAATTCGCAGACGAATGGCCGTGGGCGGCAGGATCGCAGTTGGATTTCGCCGCGGGGGAATTTGTATTTTTCTTTGATTTTGCAGTCGGAAAATTTTTCGAAAGTAACGGATTTTTCCTTTCTCTCTGCCTGCGTGATCGGTGATGTGCTGCGGCTCTACGGCATTCAAACAAAATACAAATGGCCGAATGACATCATGCTCGATGAAAAGAAACTTGCTGGAATTTTGCTGCAATTTCAGAAAATAAATCGCGCTCCAACTTTAGTGATTGGGGTTGGATTGAACCTCGTTTCAGCACCAGATTACGCGGCTTCGCTGGCAACTCACAAAATCACGCGCGAAGATTTTTTACAAAAATTTACTGAAATTTTTTCTGCTTACGAAAGTGATTACGCGTGTTTTGGGTTCGCTTCAATTCGTGAACGTTGGAAAAAAAATGCCTACAAAATTGGTGAGAAGATAAAGCTCTCGAGTGGCGCCAGCGGTGTTTTTAGCGATGTTGACACGAAAGGAAATTTGTTGCTTTTGGAAGATGGGGTGGAGATGAAAAAAGTGGCGATTGATGAGATTTTGTAAGACCTGAGCGCTGGAATGAGTTTGTAACCCATTCCACATGTTCATGTTTTTGTTGAGATGGAACGGCAGCATGAGCAGCAGAAGATGAATGGTGGAGAGGGCTGGATTTGAACCACCGCGACCGCGTAGCGGCGCAAGAATAAAAATACGCTGGTTCAGCTCGAATTAGAAAATGGTGGAGAGGGCTGGATTTGAACCCCCGCGACCGCGTAGCGGCGCAAGAATAAAAATACGCTGGTTCAGCTCGAATTAGAAAATGGTGGAGAGGGCTGGATTTGAACCCCCGCGACCGCGTAGCGGCGCAAGAATT
>CAIYMZ010000017.1 GCA_903927415.1 uncultured Alphaproteobacteria bacterium | reverse complement strand
TGAACAAGGGTGGGTTACGTTATGAAAATGAATTTGTGCGCCACAAAACTTTAGATTTTCTTGGAGATATTTATCTAGCTGGACACTACATCATCGGCCATTTTAAAGCTTCAAAAGCTGGACACGGCATCAACAATAAAATGCTTCACGCTTTATTCGAAGACAAATCAGCATTTCGAATTATTTAAAAATGATGGACATAACCCTTGTCAATCACACCCATTCTGCTTTCACGCACAGAACAATTCACTAATTCTTCTGGCGGAATTTTTTCAATTTTGAACGATCTTTGTCCGGGCAATTTAATAACTGTGTGTTTGTAGTTGGTGCTAAATTTCTTTTTCTCAAAATGAGCTGCTTTAATCGCAGCTCTTAGCTCTTCTAGCCTCACAAACTTTACCAAAATTCTCGAACCATCTGGACAGAAAATCTCGGTATTAAAAATTTTTTCTTTGCAGGAAGTTATAAAAAAAATCAGAGCTAAAAATAGCAAAATTTTATTGCGGCTTAATTTGTCCAACATTGCTAAAAATTGATTTAAAAAATCCGACCTTATGACTGTCAACAGCCGTATAATCAGAAACAAATTCCAAATTTTTTTCTTCATTACGAAGATCAATTTTCTTTAATTCTTTTACGGTTTCTTTGGCATTAAATTTCACCACCAGAATATTTCGCGCGATAATCTTTGGGTTAAAGAATAAAAAACGATTCACATCTTCAGAATAATAAATCCACGCTGAATCTTGATCAAAATCAGAAATTGCAGTTGGCGAACCCATAATTTTTAACACTCTTTCTTTGGTTGTAATTCCTTCTTGCAACAAATCATGGTCAGACAAATCAAACATGTAGCCATGCTTATCCAACCTTGACACACAAGAGCTCATGGTGATTAAAAAAATTATACCGAGGAAAAGGTTTTTCATTTTTTGGAAGATTTAACATTGCATTAATCGGAGTCGAATTTTATGTTTCCGCGCCGCTTTTTAGCTCATCGCTCAAAAATCAAATCAAGTGACATTTTAAAATCAACCAACTTAAACGAGGCACCAACATGGCAGTTCCAAAGAAGAAAAAATCCAGTTCAAGAAGTCGCATGAGAAGGGGTAGCAATGGCTCTCTTGATGCTAATTTTCCCAACATTACTACCGATAAAGTTAGCGGCGAATTCAAACTCCCGCACCACATCTGTAAGGCTGATGGCTCTTACAATGGCAGAAAAGTTATTGCTGAAAAAAAGAAAAAAACTGCTCAAGAAGAATAGTTCAAAGTGACTAAAAATTTCAAAATAGCATTGGATTGCATGGGCGGAGACCGCGCCCCGCAAATCGTGATTGAAGGGGCTGACATCATTGCCTCTTCAAATTTTGACGTTCATTTTTTATTTTTTGGCGACTCCAAAAAAATCACTCCCATCCTCCAAAATTGCCGCTACCTCAAAGGTCGCTACACACTTTCCCACACTGACGAATTTGTTTCTTCCGACGAAAAACCTTCAATTGCTTTGCGCCGCGGCACCAATTCCAGCATGCGTCTCGCCATTAACGCCGTAAAAGACGGCAATGCAGATGTTGTGATTTCCGCCGGCAATACCGGCGCGCTGATGGCAATGGCAAAAATTGTTTTGCGTCCGCTGCCTTCGATCGACCGCCCTGCCATCGTCACTTCGATTCCCAACAAAAAACAAAAAGCCACAGTTTTGCTCGACATGGGCGCCAATATTGAATGCGACGCCGATGTGCTTTTTCAATTTGCAATAATGGGACATGCTTTTGCTCGCACAGTTTTGAAAATAGAAAAGCCAAAAATCGGAATTTTAAATGTCGGTTCGGAAGAATTAAAAGGTCACGACGAAGTCAGAAACGCCGCCGCAATGCTGCGTGCCAGCAATCTTCAGAATGATTTTTACGGCTATGTTGAAGGTGATGATATTTTGAAGGGCACCGTTGATGTCGTAGTCACGGATGGTTTCACCGGCAACATCACACTCAAGGCCATTGAAGGTACGGTGAAGCTGATGTCGAGCATCATCAAAGAAGGATTTAGCAGTTCAATTTGGTCAAAAATCGGCTATCTCTTGGCTAGCAACTCTCTTGGCAAAGCCACAAAAACAATGGATCCGCGCATGCATAATGGCGCGATGCTGGTAGGATTAAACGGAGTCGTCGTCAAAAGCCACGGCAGCACTGACTCCATCGGATTCGCCAACGCCATCAAAGTAGCAATTTCTTTGGTCGAAAATAAAATCAATGAGCAAATTACGGATGAATTAAAATCCGCCGCAGAAGCTGTGAAAGCAGCAATTGTCACTGCTCCAAGCAATGAGACAGAAAATGCTTAGCAGCAAAATCATCGCCACCGGCTCTTACCTTCCCCAAAAAATTCTCACTAATTCTGATCTCGAAAAAATTGTTGAAACCACTGACGCGTGGATTCTGGAACGCACCGGCATCAAGCAAAGACACATCGCCGCTGAAGGTGAATTAACTTCCGACATCGCAACTTTCGCCGCTAAAAAAGCTCTCGAAAAATCTGGCCTCAAAGCCAGCGAAATTGATTTGATCATTCTCGCCACCACTACTCCCGACCTCACCTTTCCTGCCTCCGCGACAACAGTTCAAGACAAGCTCGGCGCTAAAAATGCTTTTGCTTTCGACATTCAAGCCGTTTGTTCGGGATTTATTTTTGCTCTCGCCATAGCGGATAATTTCATCAAATCCGGCCAAGTAAAAAATGCTTTGGTGATTGGCGCCGAAACTCTTTCACGCATTGTTGATTGGAAAGATCGCAACACTTGCGTGCTCTTCGGCGATGGTGCTGGTGCGGTTTTGCTGCAAGCAACTGAAGAAGGAAATCGCGGAATCATCGCCACTAGTTTACATTCTGACGGGTCACTAAATGACCTCCTCAAAACTTCCGGCGGACCATCTTCAAATCAAAAATCTGGCTTCATCGAAATGGCTGGAAAAGAAGTTTTTAAACATGCGGTGGACAAAATGACGAAGTCGGTTTTATCCGCTCTGAACAAGGCTGGATTAACCATCAAAGATGTCGATTTACTCGTACCTCACCAGGCTAATTTACGCATTTTAAATGCAGTCGCCACTCGCCTCGAATTGCCGGAAGAAAAAGTAATTTTAACTGTTCAAAATCATGCCAACACCTCCGCCGCCTCAATCCCACTGGCCTTGGATCACGCCAATCAAAATGGTAAAATTAAAAAAGATGATGTTGTTGTTTTGGAAGCTCTCGGCGGCGGGCTGACTTGGGGCTCGGTTGTGGTGCGGTGGTAATAAATTTTTTAAAAATTAATTAATCATTTTTATGTCTAGAGAAAGCGCTGACGAGTCTAAAAAAACTGGCGAATCTAAACGAAAATACTGGCGAAGAAACGCCTGCTGCAACTGAAGCAGAAGCTGCCGCTCCAAGCCCAGTAACAACCGCAGCTACTGCGGTACCGTTAGTTTTAAGAGCACCAAGTCCTTCTGATGATTTTCACGGGTTCTCTTAAAATAAAAAACTCAAACCCCCTTCTTCACCGCCATCTCACAAATTTCATGTAACCTCTTCCCCACCATTTCCGCAGTGTAATTGGCGAAGAATTTTTCGTAGGCTTTGGTGGCGAGTTTTTTGGCGAATTCTTGGTCATTCATTAAACGCTCAATTGCATCTGCAAGCAGTCTTGGCATGGCTTCTGCATCATCTTTTGAAACCTTCAAACCATCAATTCCTTCAGCAATAATTTCATCCGGACCCCAAGAATTACTGGTGATGATTGGTGTCGAATAGAGCATGGCCTCAAGCAAAACGATGCCGAAAGTTTCGCCGAAAGATGGCAAAATAAAAATGTCGATTGCGTCAAAGAAATTTCTTTTGTCATCAGTCCAGCCTAAAATTTTAAAATTTTTTTCGAGACCAAGTTCTTGCGCCAGAGCGTTCAGCGGCTGCTCCATCGGCCCTACTCCACCGATTACATATTCGCATTCAATGCCACGATTGCGCAAAATTGCCATGGCGCGCAAAGTTTTGTCGAAAAATTTTTCTTGGTAGAGTCGTCCCAGAGAGCCGAGTTTCAAGGGTTTGCGGAATGATTGTTTGACGAGCGGAGAAAAATTTTGCGGCGGCTCGATCATATTTGGGATCACCAAAGCACGATCCGCGGGCTTTCCCGCCTCTATCAGCTTTTTGCTGAAATAAGAATTTACCGTCAAAATGTAATCGGCTTTGAGAAATTTCGTCGCATTAATTCCGTGATCGATGGCAATGATCGGAATTTTTCGGTAGTAAAAAAGACGCGCTACACGCGCGAATGACATGGCTCGGCCGGAATGGCAAATAATTACGTCTGGACGAAAAGTAAAAAATAAAATCGCCAAACGCAGAATGGAAAAAATGTCACCTTGGCTGAAAGCTGGCAATTCTAGTAGTCCCGAACCAGTTTTTTTTACTTCGTCGCGGTAAACCATGTTTGATTTTACCACCGAAAAAACTTCGTCACCATTTGAAATCAGCTGCTTAGCGTAATCGATAAAGCAACGCTCTACCCCCAAAACTCTTTTGTCGTGAGTCGCTTTTTTGTAATTGAAGAGGATGTTGATAATTTTCATTTAGATGCTTTTAGCTAGCGCCTGATCTGATTGGGAATATTTTTGCGATATTTGTCGATCTCCGCCTTCGACCCTTCAAAACGCACCAATTCTTTACCAGTGAGTTTCAAACCAGATGTGGCTTTTACTTTCGCTGGATTGATTTGTGAGCCTTTGTAGAGAACTTCAAAATGTAAGTGTGGACCAGTAGATCTGCCAGTAGTACCAACGTAAGCCACAATATCACCTTGCTTCACAGTTGAGCCGAGATGAAATTTTTTATTAAATCTGCTCGCATGTCCGTAAGCCGTTGAATAGTCAGAATTATGCCTGATTTGCACATAATTTCCGTAACCACCTTTGACACCAAAATAAGCAATAGTGCCATTACCAGCCGCAAGAATTGGAGTGCCGGTTGAGGCAGCAAAATCTGTTCCTTTGTGCATTTTGGAATAGCCAAGAATTGGATGTCTTCTCATGCCAAAGCCAGATGAAACTCTCGCACCGTTAATTGGGGTTCGAAGCAATGATTTACGCACACTATTTCCCTTGGCATCGAAATATTCGATTCGACCTCCAACCTTGTGCATGTAGATGTCGATAGCCCTATTTTGCAAGGTAAGGGAGGAGAATAGAACATTGCCATCTTTAATTTTTTTTCCATCTTCGGCGTAAAAACTTTCAACCAACATTTCGAATTTATCACCGCTTCTGATATCACGCTGAAAATCCACATCGTAACCGTAAAGATTAATCATGTTCATCATTGAAGTCGGAGAAATACCGGCCTCCACACCATCAACGAATAACCCATTCTTCAGCACACCAGAATAGCGGGAGATGTAGCGAAGTAATTTGATTTTAACCTCTCTGGCATCATATCCACCGTCATTTTTGCGCGACACTACAATTTCTTCTTCCAACGATGAGGCAATGTTAACACTGTTAATGGTGATATTGCGAGCAACGCTGGTTTTAGCATCTGCCTGACTTGTATCGTAACCGATTTTAACTTTGTATTTTATGGTGATGCGATCTCCTCTAGAAATTGATTTTGGATCAAAAACTTTTTTTGTTGCTGTTAAAATCGCAAAAACATCTTCCTCCTCTGCGCCAATATCGATAAGGATTTTAAGCATCGTATCACCTGACTTAACGTGATGCTCAACGACCTGATCCTCATCAATATCAAAATTCATTCCCGATCCAGAAATATTGATTCTTATCGGAGTTGCCTGACGTTTTTTTATTGAGGACTCTTGGTAATCAGCGATGAGGTTTTGTGTATATTCAAATCCTTGAAAAAGGATGAAGCTAGTAATGATGGAAATGACAACTGGCTTAAAAAATTGGCGCTCGATAGCCTTATCAACAGCAATCAAGAGCTTATGCCTGTTTATTTTTTTTAGTTTTTGAATGAGATTTTTCAAGAATTGCTGAGAATATTTAAGCGACTTGGCGCCTACGCCGACAAAGATTCATAAAGTTCAGAAGAAGGCGGCAGGTTATTTAGGCTTTTTTAAATGAGAATATTTTTTTAAAAAAAATTCTTGCTTGAAGGCGAAAATTACGTATTGTGCCTTCATCCCATCTAAAAAAATAAAAACAACCAATCAAAATCTATGCCTGCAAAAAAAATTAAAAAAATAATCGCAACAAAAAAATCTGCCAAAAATCAGAAACCAAAAATTATTAAAAAAATTCCAGCAAAAAAATTGCCGGAAAAAAAGGGGAAATCACAACCGAAAAAAATTAAAGTTCAGAAAAAACCTGTCG
>CAIYMZ010000016.1 GCA_903927415.1 uncultured Alphaproteobacteria bacterium | reverse complement strand
GAATTTTATCCCTATGCTCAGGAGTTGGCGGAATCGAGCTTGGATTTAAACTCGCAGAGCCAACTTCTCGAACAGTTTGTTATGTCGAGATCGAAGCCTTTGCGTGCGAAATCTTGGCTCGCCGCATGGAAGAGAAAAGATTGGATCAAGCGCCTATTTGGACGAATCTTAAAACCTTCGATGGCAAACCGTGGCGTGGAGTCGTGGATTGCATCACTGGTGGATATCCCTGCCAGCCATTTAGTGTCGCTGGAAAAAAGCTCGGAGATAAAGACCCAAGACACCTCTGGCCAGAAATCAAGCGACTCGTCGAAGAAATTGAACCACCAATCTGCTTCTTCGAAAATGTCGGAGGACATTTATGGCTTGGATTTGAAGAAGTCGCAAATGACTTACTGCGTTTGGGTTATCAAGTTAAGGCGGGCTTGTTTACAGCGGCAGAAGTTGGTGCTCCACATAAAAGGGAAAGACTCTTCATTTTGGCCTACCGCAACGGTAAGCGATGCGGCGATGCAAAAAGCACGATCACCAGAAAAAATGATCAGAAAGGATGGAAGGAATGTTTTAAGAACACCTTCGCTTGCGGAAACAATTTTACAGCCAACGGACTTTCCCTACAGCAAAGAAGATTTAAAAAACCAACAACATGGCTTGCCTTATCAGCTATGCAAAAGGTTCTGGCCGACAGTCAGAACATCATCCGCCAATGGCGCGAGCAGCAAAGAAGTGGAAGCGGGAAATCCGAAGCAGAGATTGGAAGTGATAACAGCAAATTGGGCAACACCAACTGCACGGGACTGGAAGGACAATGCGAGCGCAGATGTCCCAACCAATTCCCTACTTGGCCGCCAAGCCCCTCGGACTATGAAAGATGGGATGGAATCTCAGATGACCTTAAACCCGCGATTCACCGAATGGCTGATGGGTTGGCCGATCGGGTGGACAGAATTCGAGCTTGCGGAAATGGAGTGGTTCCGCTGGTTGCAGCTTATGCGTGGCGAACTCTCACGAATGGAATGTATCTCACAAAAAATAAATTAGAAAATCATGGATGACTTTGCTTTAAAAATGGCAGACCACATCGAGTTAAAGTCGGTGGATGAATTAATACCTTACAGCAAAAATGCTCGCATGCACTCTGATGCTCAAGTGGCGCAGATTGCGGCAAGTATCATCGAATTCGGTTTTACCAATCCGGTTTTGATTGACGGTGAAAAAGGTATTATTGCCGGTCATGGAAGATTGATGGCGGCAAAGAAATTGGGGCTCAAAAAAGTTCCGGTGGTGATTCTCGATCACCTAAGCGAGATGCAGAAAAAAGCCTACATCATCGCCGACAATAAACTCGCAGAAAATGCCAGTTGGAATGAAGAAATACTGGCCAGCGAACTTGCCGATCTCAAAGAAAATAATTTTGATCTCGACCTAATTGGCTTTGAAGATCAAGAGTTGGAGAAGATTTTCTCTTCCCTCTACAACAAAGATGAAGATCAGGAAAACGAAGAAATTCCAGAAGCAGAAGAAAATCCAATCTCGCAGTCGGGAGATGTTTGGATACTTGGAAATCACAAACTGATTTGCGGTGATTCCTGTGATGAAAAAACTTACTCATCTCTTCTTGAAAATGAGCTTGCCGATATGCTCTTCACTGATCCGCCATACAATGTCAATTATGGCGAAAGCCTGAAAGATAATGTAATCGGGAAAACCAACAAGGACGGCAAGAGCTACAACAACACCGCTGGAAAAAGAACAATTCTGAACGACAATCTTGGCGCAGATTTCGGCAAATTTCTTTTTGATTTTTGTAAAAACGCTTTGTCGGTCACCAAGGGCGCATGCTATATATGCATGAGCTCATCCGAGCTTCATACTTTGCAAAAAGCATTCGTTGATGCCGGCGGCAAATGGTCAACTTTTGTGATTTGGGCGAAAAATCACTTCACTCTCGGAAGAGCTGATTATCAAAGGCAATACGAACCGATTCTTTACGGATGGAAGCAGAATAACGATCATTACTGGTGCGGCGACAGAAACCAGGGCGATGTCTGGTATTACAACAAACCAAATAAAAGCGACCTTCATCCAACGATGAAACCGGTTGAGTTGTGCAAGCGCGCAATTCTCAACTCCAGCAAAACTGATGATATTATTTTGGATTGCTTTGGCGGTTCTGGATCAACACTTATCGCCTCCGAGCAGACCAATCGTAGATGCAGAATGATCGAACTCGATCAGAAATATGTCGACGTGATTGTAAAAAGATGGCAAAATTTCGCCAACAAGGAAGCCATCCTGTTAAAAACCGGAGAGAGCTTCAACGAAATTTCAAAGAGAAAAAATGACAAATAACGAGCTACAAAAAAGAGCAAAAGAGCTGGTAGAAAAACACGGTAAAGGCGCTGTTGAAGTTGCTCAGAGAAAAGCCAACGCCTTTCAAAAAGATTGTCGGGAAAAAGATTTTGCTCTCATGCTTTTAACCGAAGTTGAAAAGCTGACAGAAAATCTTTAACCGATTTTAGTAAGGGATGTAAAGCTCCTCAAGAGATTCGCAAATATTTTGGCAAATCTTGAGGGCTTCTTCATTCCAAGGATGAACAGCATTTTCTTTATCATCCAAAAAACCTCTCAGAGAAGATTCTATCAAGGCTCTGACATCGCAGTGTTTGCCGTCTTTTTCTTTTGCTTCCTCGATCAAATCAAAAAGATCGTCATCGCCAAGCAAATGATAAAGTTTATTTTTGGCAGCCTCCGGTGATAAAGGTTTTATTACTAGTTTTTGCAATATTTTAGCTTGTTCTAAAGTTTGCGGTAATGCCCAGGTTCCCATATCTACCCCTCTTTTTTTGGTAATTTGTAAACTCGGTCACCGCTCGCTGTTTTATCGCTGACAATCCCGATACTGTGACTTTTGTTAAGTCTCGATAAAGCTGATCTGGTGGTGTGAGGCTGCCATTTTAACGATTCTGAAATTTGCTTCAAAGTCAGACCTTCTTCTGACTCGCGAACAAGTTCGATCAGTTTTGACATTTTGGTATTCTCGCGAATTTGCGGAATTTTCGGAGTGGTAATCACTTCCTTTTTTACTACCGGTTTTTTTGCGACCGGCTTTGAACTTTTCTTAGGCATATTTTTTACATTTTTAAATTGATGAAAGCCTTATTAAGGCTTGCCCAGTATGGCTCGGAGAAGCATCACTATCAAGTCAATTAAGATGATTTTTTTAACAATTCTTAAAGTTTTTTAAGACGCTAAATACGATGACAAACAACAATGGAACTCTCGATTCGAGCATATGCCAAACATCGCGGCGTTACCGAAGCGGCGGTTAGAAAAGCGATTAGCCAGGGCAGAATCAGCAAGGGTCAAAACGGCAAAATAAATCCAGAAAAAGCCGATAATGAATGGAAGAAAAACACCGATCCGGCGCAGATAAAAAGAGCGTCGCCTGTAGAAAAACCCGATTACAGCCAGAATTCAGCGCCAAATTCTCTAAGCGGACCAAGCTATCAGCAAAGCCGAGCAATTAAAGAGGCTTACGGTGCAAAACTGCTTAGGCTGCAATTTGAGAAAGAATCAAAAAAATTAATCTCGGTTGATGATGTAAAAGTGGCAGCATTTAACGCTGCCCGAATGACCAGGGACCGTATTTTAAATATCCCTGACCGCGTCATTCCACAGTTGGTTGGCAAAACCAATATTTTTGAGATGAAAGAAATTTTAAAAGCCGAACTGGTCAAAGCCTTGGAAGAGCTATCAAAGATTAATGACAAATTGTGATGAAATTTATTTTAAGAATTTCTGTGAAGGGCTAAGGCCAGATCCGAATTTTACAGTCTCGGCCTGGGCAGATAATCACCGAGTTTTAAGCAGCATTTCATCAAGCGAACCAGGAGCTTGGAGAACAGATCGTACTCCTTACCTGAAGGAGATTATGGATTGCCTTTCGCCATCGCATCCTTGCGAAAAAGTGGTGTTTATGAAAGGCGCGCAAATTGGCGGAACCGAGTGCGGCAACAATTGGATGGGTTTTGTAATTCATCACGCACCAGGACCAATGCTGATTGTAAATCCGACAGTTGAGACTGCCAAGCGCACCTCAAAAATGCGGATTGATCCGGCAATAGAAAACTGTCCGGCACTAAAAGAAAAAGTAAAAGACCCAAGAGCCAGAGATTCCGGCAACACAATTTTGATGAAGGAATTTCCAGGCGGTGTTTTGGTTATGACTGGCGCGAATTCTGCCGTTGGGCTTCGCTCAATGCCGATTCGCTATTTGTTTTTAGATGAAATTGATGGTTATCCGGACGATGCTGCTGGTGAAGGTGATCCTGTAAATCTTGCGATTCAAAGAACGGCAACGTTCAGCAATCGCAAAATTTTCATGATCTCAACTCCGACAATCAAAAATTTCAGTCGGATTGAAACGGCATTTTTAGAAGGCGATCAAAGATATTTCTTTGTGCCATGCCCTGACTGCGGCGAATTCCAAACTCTTAAATGGTCACGGATAAAATGGCCTAAAGGCAAACCGGAAGCCGCTCATTACGCCTGCGAAAAATGTGACAGCGTTTGGGAAGATCACCAAAAAGCAGAAATTTTACGGCAAGGTAAATGGGTAGCAACCAACCCAAGCACCAACAACAAAACAATTTCTTTTCATCTCTCCTCACTTTACAGCCCGCATGGCTGGGTGAGCTTTGGCGACATCGCTAAAGAATTTTCCGAAGTCCATAAAGACCCGCCAAGATTGCAAGTTTGGACAAATACCAAGCTCGCGGAAACTTGGGAAGATATGGCGGGAGAAGTTATTGATCCGACAGGATTAATGAAGCGCCGCGAAAATTTCGGCACTCGTTTGCCAAAAGATATCGCCATTATTACTGCCGGTGTTGACGTTCAGGACAACCGCATCGAACTGGAAATTGTTGGCTGGGGACAAGATGAAGAAAGCTGGTCGCTTGATTATCAGGTAATTTATGGCGACCCATCCACGCCAAATTTATGGCGCGATCTTGATGAGATTTTAAATCACAATTTTGCCCATCAAAGAGAATTACCAAATCTTGCGATTACTGCTGTGTGTATTGATAGCGGCGGACACTACACTGATCACGTTATCAATTACTGCTGTGATCGTAAACACAAAAAAATCTGGGCAATCAAAGGAAGTTCCGCTGGTTCAGGTGTTCCTGTCTGGCCTTCGCGCGCCAGTCAAAATAAAAGACTGAAAAAACCGGTTTATGTTATCGGCGTAAACGATGCTAAAGAAACTTTGATGCAACGGCTTCGCATTGCCGAAGAAGGCGCTGGTCACTGGCACTTTCCAATTGAACGCGATGCTGAATGGTTCGCACAAATTACTTCGGAAATCGTCAAAACCAAATATGTCAAAGGCAGACCAGTAAGACAATGGATGCCGCGCCGTGAAGGAGCAAAAACTGAAGGTTTGGATTGTAGAGTTTATGCTTTTGCGGCGCTTCGTGGCTTGGTTAGAAACTGGAAGTTAGATCTAAATAAAGTGGTAGAAAATTTACAAAAAATTCCGCTCAAAAATCCTAACAAACAAGATCAGCAAACTGTTCAAACCACTAACACGCGCCGCGCCAGAAAAGTAAGAAGCCGAGGAATTATTTAAGCAAAAGTGAAAACTCTCGAAGAACAATTAACCGAAGTGCAGCAAGCAATTTCTGACATTTTGTTAAACGCCCAAGAAGCGTGGTATAACGGACAGAAAGTAAGAAAAGCCGATCTTGCTACACTTGAGCAGCGCGAAAAAAGATTGGTGGTGCAAATCAAAAGAAAAAATCGCGGTGGCATCAGAGTAAGAGGCGTTACTCCAGTATGAAAAAATTTCCAAAAATTTCTGAAAGCTGGCTTGATAAAACCATCTCTTATGTAAGCCCGCAAAGCGGCTTAAAAAGATTGGAAGCAAGAACCAGATTGGCAATTGCCGGTGGTTATACAGGCGCAAGAAGAGATCGGAGACAAACTTCAAATTGGAACGTTTCTGATGGCTCTGCTGACAGCGTAACTTTACCCGATCTTCCAGAACTTCGTCAAAGATCAAGAGACTTATTGCGTAACGCTCCGCTCGCATGTGGTGCGGTCAATACAGTTGTCACCAATGTTGTCGGCACAGGGCTTAAAGTTCAGTCACATCTTGATCGCGAAGTGTTAAAACCATTCTTCAAAAGCGAAGATGAATTCGATGCTTTTGAAAGAAATGCCGAGCGGATATTTCGCAACTGGGCAGAAAATCAGGATTGCGATATTACTCGCTGCCAGACTTTTTCTGAAATTCAAAATCTGATCCTTCGTTCAGTTTTGGAAAGCGGCGATGTTTTTATTTTAAAACGCAGCGTTTCGCGACCTAACAAAAATATTGATCTGGCTCTACAAATTGTTGAAGCAGATCGCGTTGCAAATCAGGACTTCAAAGCCGACACGGCAACAAGTGCTGGCGGTGTTGAAATGGATTCTGACGGCGCACCGATTTCTTATTCTGTCTGCAACAGAAATCCGAATGATTTTCAAAGCGGAAAAGAGAAAAAGTTTGTTCAAATTCCTGCTTTTGACAAATACGGAAACAGACAGATTTTTCATATTTTTAACCGTATCCGTCCAGGACTTACCCGCGGTGTTCCTTACCTAGCGCCCGTCATCGAAAGTTTAAAACAATTAGATCGCTACACCGAAGCAGAAATTATGGCTGCCGTGGTTTCAGCGATGTTTACAGTTTTTGTAAAATCAGAAGATGAGGAAGGTTTAGCGCCAATGACTCCTCCCGAAGGATCAAGGCGTGATGATGGAGATTACAAATTAGGCCCTGGTGCAATTCTTGATTTACAGCCTGGTGAAAATATTGAAATCGCCGATCCCAAAAGACCGAACCAAGCCTTTGATCCCTTTGTGCAAGCGGTGCTGCGGCAAGTTGGTGTAGCGTTGGAATTGCCATTTGAGATTTTAATAAAGCACTTCACAGCCAGCTATTCCGCTGCTCAAGCAGCTTTGGTTGAAGCATGGAAGTTTTTCTCAAGCAGACGCAAATGGCTTTCAATTCAGCTCTGCCAGCCGGTTTACGAAATGGTAATTACTGAAGCGGTTGCCAAAGGAATTTTAAAAGCACCAGGATTTTTTTCTGATCCATATATCCGCAGCGCTTACTTGGGTGCAGAATGGATCGGACCGCCAAGAGGACAGATTGATCAGCTCAAAGAAGTAAGAGCGGCACAAACCAGAATTGAAATCGGTGTCAGCACTCTTGCTGAAGAAACGGCGATTCTCACGGGCGGAGATTTTGAAAGAAAATATCCGCAAATCCTCAAGGAATACCGACTTAAACAAGAAGCTGGAATCATTCCAAAAGAAGTTATTCAACCGCAGCAACCAACTAAAAAATAACGATGCATGACCTACTAAAAATCGCGAAATATTGGGCGATCGAGCCTGATATTTTGAAGAGTTTTTGTCGCCTGGACGAAATTAAATCGCTCTCATTTCAATCAGAAAGACGATTAAGCAATACGAGATCAGTTCTGATTCGAGACGGCACGGCAATAATTCCGCTTTACGGACCAATCACCGCGAGAAGCGATCTCTTCAGCTTCTTTTTTGGAGGCACTTCTCTTTCCGATCTCGCAAAAGATTTTCAGGTAGCACTGGGTGACGATCAGGTGAAAGCAATTCTTTTTGACATTGATTCACCAGGTGGAGTTGCACT
>CAIYMZ010000015.1 GCA_903927415.1 uncultured Alphaproteobacteria bacterium | reverse complement strand
TGCAACAAGTGCGGGGTGACAATGAAGGTAGGAGACGTTCCCACCCTTGTCACCCCGCACTTGTTGCGGGGTCCATTATTAAAATTTCGCGCGCTTCTTCGCCCGCATTAGCAACAATTTTTATCTCAATCTCACGATAATTTTTTGTCAGAAAGTCCGCCGCAATTTCAGGCCATTCGATCAGACAAATTCCACTTTGCAATGCGTCAAAGAAGCCAATATTTTCAAGCTCTTCTGCTGATTTTAGGCGATACAAATCGAAGTGAAAAATTTCACCTTTTTTTGTGTCGTAGGAACAAACTAAATTGAAAGTCGGGCTCAAAATTTCGGTCTCTTTTTCTTGCAGAAAATTTATGAAATTTTTGGCGAAAAAACTTTTGCCGGCGCCGAGCGTTCCCTTCAAACCGATGACATCACCGACATGCGACGAAGCCGCAATTTCTCTGGCTAGATCGATCATTTCTGCTTTGGAATTAATCAGAATTTTTTTCACGAAAAATCAAAAATAGTTTCAATCGGAACGTGATCCGACGGCTGAATTTCGGCGCGAAAATCGCGGTAAATTTTCATCGATTTAATGTGCGCTTTTAAGTTCGGCGTCGCCCAAATGTGATCAAGTCTGCGACCTTTATTGGCGCCGAGCGGATCAGCAGCGCGGTAGCTCCACCAGCTGTAAAGTTTTTCATTTTCGGGAGTAAAAAAACGGTGTGTGTCGATGAAGTTTAAGCTGCGTTGCAGAGCGTTCATTTTCTCAACTTCGATTGGTGTGTGCGAAACGATTTTTAGCAATTGTTTGTGCGACCAAACATCTTGCTCAAGCGGGGCAATATTCATGTCGCCAACCACAACAATTTTTTTGCTTTTTTGCGGCGCAAAAAACTCGCCCATCCAATCGACAAATTTCAGCTTGTGATCAAATTTGTCATTGAGCGCGACATCAGGAATATCACCGCCTGCGGGCACATAAAAATTATGCAACTCAACCTCGCCAACTTTAGTTTTTATTGTCGCAGAAATGTGGCGTTTGTGGCCGTAATTTAGCACGTCGATTTTCTCAATTTTTGTCAGCGGAAATTTCGAAAAAATCGCCACGCCATTGTAAGATTTTTCGCCGGAAAATTCGATGTGATCGAAACCGAGAGCACGAACTTCAAGCAACGGAAATTCTGGATCGGAGACTTTTATTTCTTGCAGACAAATCACGTCGGGATTGGTCAATGCGATAAATTTTTTTAGCAGTGGGAGGCGCAGGCGTAGGGAATTGATGTTCCAAGAGATGATTTTCATTTTTGAGTTTTTGATAGAACCGAATTGGCGAACTAGCGCTGGACGGGGTTTGTAACCCCGTCCACATGTTCATGTAAAACTTGAATTTGAACTGAACGTTAGGACGGGATTACAAATCCCGTCCTGCAATAGATCGAGATTTTATTTCACCTCCAACCGCGGAAATACCGCCTTCGGCTCATTAATTTTTTTTCCGATTTCTAGTGATTCGCTCAATGCCGCGAAATTTCTTTTCGAAATTTTAACATCTAACAAATCCAAAATTTTATTGGCGCTCTTAGGTACAAAAGGCAGCAGCAGAATTCCAATAACACGAATCGATTCCGCGGCATCGTAAAGCGCGTCATTCATTTCAGAAATTTTATTTTCTTTTTTCAAATTCCACGGCGCGGCATCGTTGAAATTTTTATTGGCTAGAGTGGCGAATTCAGTGATTGCAGATAAAATTTTGTCGAAAGAAAAATTTTTCATCGCAGCGAAAATTTCATCGCGCGGAGTTTGTTTAATCGTAATTTTTGCCAGCGGAATTTTTCCGTCACAATTTTTGAAGATCATCGAGAGGCTGCGCTGGACAAGGTTTCCGATGTTATTCGCCAACTCAGCGTTAATGCGCATAACGAAACTAATCCGCGAATAATCGCCGTCATTTCCGAACGGAACTTCGCGCAAAAGAAAATAGCGGAAATAATCGACAGCAGTGTCATGGCTACAGCCTAAAGATTCCAGCCATTCTAACTCCTTGTGCGGATCAATCACATTTCCCACCGACTTTGAAATTTTTTGCCCTTCATTCGTCCACCAACCATGCGCGTAAATCGAATGCGGAATATTCAAATTCGCCGCCATTAGAAAGGCCGGCCAGTAAACGGCGTGGAAGCGGACGATGTCTTTTCCGACAATGTGGGTGGGGGAGTCGGAAGTGTCGCACCAAAATTTTTGGAAGAGCGCGGAATTTTCGTTGGGGAATTCGAGGGCGGAGAGGTAGTTGGTTAGGGCATCGAGCCAGACGTACATTACGTGGGGAGTCGTAAGTCGTAAGTCGTTAGTCGTAAGTGGGACGGGAATTCCCCAGGAAAAAGACGTGCGCGAAATCGATAAATCTTTCAATCCACCTTTCACAAAACTTACCACTTCGTTGAAACGTGATTGCGGGCGGATGAAGTCTGGCGCGGCTTCGTAGAGGGTTAGGAGTTTTTCTTGAAAGGCGGAAAGTTTGAAAAAATAACTTTCTTCCTTGTGCCACGTGACTTCAGCGCCGGTTGGAGCTTTGCCATTTACCAATTCATCTTCGGAGTAAAAAGCCTCGTCACGCAGGGCGTACCAGCCTTCGTAGATGTCTTTGTAAATAAAACCGTTGGCTTCGAGTCTGCGCCAAAATTCTTGCGCCGATTTTTTGTGCCGCTCTTCTGTGGTGCGAATAAAATCATCATGCGACAAATCCAACGTGGAAGCCAGCTCACGGAATTTCGCCGACACTTCGTCACAAAATTCCTGCGGATTTTTTCCGCGTGCGAGCGCCGATTTTTCAACCTTTTGCCCATGCTCATCAGTGCCAGTTAAGAATCGCACATCAAACCCCTCAAGCCGCTTAAACCGCGCCGCTACGTCACATGCAATTGAAGTGTAAGCGTGGCCAATGTGTGGCACGTCGTTGACGTAATAAATTGGAGAAGTGACGTAGAAGTTTTTTTCAGAACCGTTTGGCATGATTGATTTTTAATTTGAGGCTGATGTTATGAGATGGCTTTTCTAGAGCATCGCCGACCATTTTGTCGAACAGTCAAAAACATTCAATCAGGAAGTTCAAAATGCTAAAAAACATTCACATCCAAAATTATCGCGGGATCAAAGATTTAAAAATTAATGATTTTAAACGGATCAATTTATTGGTGGGAGATAATGATTCGGGGAAGACTAGCGTGTTGGAGGCGATAGCAATTCTGAATCCTAATCTAAGCCTGTTCTTTCAAATCATCATGATCAGAGAGCTCGGCGGTGTTTTGATTATAAAAAAAGAGAAACCGTCCGCTCCAAAGTTTGAAATAAACTTGTCGAATTTGGCGGAACAATTTTATCAAAAAAAAATTGATGGGTCTTTTGACATCTCTTCTGACTGCGTTGGCGGCGATAAAAAGTTAAAAAAGATGTCTCTTAAAGCTCGCGTAACAAGCGATTACATAAAATTTGATCAAACAATCGAGACGCCAGATCAATTGCCGGAAAAAATTAATAGCTTTGTCGCCAATTATTCTTTCGGCAAAGAGGTTGAGAAGCTAGGCCTATCAAGGAACGGTACCGGAAAAATTTTAGGGAAAAACTTTGGCACCAAGCACGTTTTTGTCTCAGATATTCCTCCAAAAAGAGAGCAGATTTGTAAACATTTTGAACCAATCGCTAAGGCAAATAGGGAATCGGAATATGTCGAGATCATGAGAGAATTCGAACCGGATTTGCTCGATATAAAACAAATCGGCGGTGAGGTTTTTTTTGTTATTAAAGACCAACCACCAGTTTCCAGCTCATACATGGGCAGCGGCTTCACAAGGTTTTTCGATATCCTGTTGACGGTCGACAATCTCGGAGACAGTTCAGCAGTTTTATGTATTGATGAAATCAGCAACGGTCTTCACCACAGCAAGCAAGAGCATTTTTGGAAAATCATGTTTGCCTTCCTGAAGCGGTATAAAAATTTACAAATTTTTGCTACTACACATTCCTACGAAGCAATTGCGGCACTTAGCAAAGTGTTTGAGAAAAATAAAAAAAGTTTTGGAAAAGATGAGATCAGACTTTTTTCAATGCTTAAGGATGAAAGAGGTATCGTAGTTGGAGAATACGAGGCTGATCTAATAGCTGCAAAAACAGAAGATAAAATCGAGGTAAGATCATGACAAACCACACAAAACAAACCCTAATAGAACCAATTGGAATCCTTGTCGAAGGAGAAAGTGATAAAAATTTTCTTTCTAAAATTTGCTCACTTCCCGAAGTTTCTCTCAAGGATGTTCAGATAGAAAAAATTACTCCACGCGGAGGCAAAACTGGTTTTTTTGGTAAAGAAAATTTCTACGAAATAACCCAAATCGAGCGATGGATAGATAAGAACAGATGTCCGAAGAAAATCATTCTAATTTGCGATGCTGATTTCAAGGAAAATGGAAAATCTCATGATGGGTTTAAGAAAACAAAATCAACTCTTCAGCCAATAATTTCTAAGCTGTGTAAGAAATACAAAAATGTAAAATTCGACATTTTTATTTTTCCAAACAACAAAGACGACGGAAATTTAGATTCACTTTTTCTGCAATGTGCTACCAAAAAAATTAAAGAAAAATTCTGTTGCATTGATGGTGACGAAAAAAAGAAAACAGTGGGATACCTAGAATGCGTGGGTGTCGAGCCTTCGGTTAACAAAATAGACAAGTTGCGCGCAGAACTTTTGCTTTCTGCAATCGGTTTAAAGGATGGGATAAAAAATGTTGGAGATGCTGCAAAAGCTAATGGCTATTGGGATTTCAAACATAACGCGCTAGAGGAACTCAAAAAATTCTTACTCAAATTAAAAAACTAAAATGTCCTTCACACAAAAGCTCGACGGCATCGTAGCGAAATTTCATGAGCTGGAAAAAAAGTTGCTCGATCCTTCCGCGCTTGGGCAAAATTTTGCGAAAGTTTCGAAGGAGCATTCGGACATGGCGCCAATCGTGGAACTGGTGGGGCAATATCGTAAATTACAAAAAGAAATTTCGGACATTGATGAAATGTTGCCGATTACTGAAGACAGGGACATGCGCGACATGATGGAAGTTGAGCGTTTCGATCTCTCCAAAAAAATTCCGGAAATTGAGCAGCAAATTAAACTTTCGCTTTTGCCGCGCGACGCGGCTGATGAAAAAAATGCCATCCTTGAAGTGCGCGCTGGCACTGGTGGGGAAGAGGCTGCTCTCTTCGCTTACAAGCTATTCGCAATGTATCAAAAATATGCTGAAAGACGAAAATGGAAGTTTGAAATTTTGTCGATTTCGGACACGGGGCTTGGCGGCTACAAAGACGCCTCAGCATCAATTTCCGGACGCGGAGTTTTCGCACGATTGAAATTTGAGTCTGGCGTTCACCGCGTGCAACGTGTTCCCGAAACCGAAAATCAAGGTCGCGTGCACACTTCAGCGGCAACGGTCGCGGTGCTTCCTGAAGCTGAAGAAGTTGACATTAAAATCGAAGAAAAAGATTTGCGGATTGATGTTTTTCGCTCATCAGGTCCTGGCGGACAATCGGTGAACACTACAGATTCAGCGGTTCGCATCACTCACGTTCCAACCGGCACAGTGGTTTCAATGCAAGACGAAAAATCGCAAATTAAAAATCGCGAGAAAGCGATGAAGATTTTGCGCTCACGAATTTACGACACCGAGCGCGCCAGAATCGACAAAGAGCGCGCCGCAGATCGCAAAGAACAAGTGGGAAGTGGCGACAGGTCTGAGCGCATCCGCACTTACAATTTTCCCCAAAGTCGCGTTACAGATCACAGAATTAATTTTACCAGCTACAGAATTGACGGCGTAATGCTTGGTGAATTGGATGAATTTATTGATGCGCTGATCGCGGAAGATCAGGCGAAGAAGCTGTCGGATGGTGAGTGAGAGTGTGGAGTGGCGTAGTTCTAAAAAAAGCCTCGCCGATTTTTGTCGACGAGGCTTTTAAAATTCTAATCAATTCAAATTTTTGAATATTAGCCGTTATTACCGTTACGATTTCCATCGCCATAATCTCTGCGTGGGCGATCGTCATAGTCTCTGCGCGGGCGATCATTGTAATCTCTGCGCGGGCGATCGTCATAGTCTCTACGAGGACGATCATCATAATTGCGTGGACGATTGCGATCAAATCCACCGCCTCCACCACCACTAGAATTTTTTCTTTTAGCTTTTGAAACTAATGGCCTGCCTTCTTCCCCCGCTTTTTCTTGGAAATAATCCAGAATTTTTCCAGCTTCATCATTTGGAACGGCAAAAAATGAAAAGGCGTCTAAAACCTTGACATTGCTGATTAGGCTTGAATCTGTGCCAGTTTCGTCAGAAATAAAATCAACCAATGATCTTGAATCCATTCCGTCATTTCTTCCTTTGGCGATGAAAAGTTGTGTGTTGCTGCCATCTTCTTCTCTGAAATTGTTGCGACCATTGTCGCGTTGCTCGTAGCTCATGTTTAAAAAAATTAAGTTATGGGTTTGAGGGGTGTGGTGTTGGTAGAAACTAAATTGGTTGGGACGGTAGGATGGTAGCAAATTACTCAAGATCGTTTACACGATCTTTCCGTCATTTGTCGAACCTAAGGTTCGAACCCGCCTACTTTGTCTTGTATAAAAAACTAAATTGGTTGGGACGGTAGGATTCGAACCTACGGATGGCGGTACCAAAAACCGCTGCCTTACCACTTGGCGACGTCCCAAAATTTAGCTTTAAAAAAGAGCGCGGCTTTTTAGGAAGCGCTTACAGGCAAGTCAATTAGTTTGTAATTGACAAGGACGTGGCTCTAGTAGATTTTTGATCTCACCTCCTCCTTTTTAAAAATTCCAAAAAAACATGAGTAATCTTCGAGAAATTATCGAGCTATCGGATCAAATCACCGAAAGTTCTGACATGCTAGTGCGTAAAATTGCTGAACTTAGCTATTCTGCTGCTCATGGTGGCGGCGTTGATCCGCTTATTTTTGGTCTGACGGTTTTTGTTTTAGCCTGTTTCGTTGGTTATTTTGTGGTTTGGAAAGTTACCCCAGCACTTCATACGCCATTGATGTCTGTTACTAATGCAATTTCTGGCGTGATCGTAGTTGGTGCCATGATTGCGCTTGGTTCGGCAAAAGATTTTTCTTTCATTTCTGTCCTAAGTTTTTTCGCTATCGTCATTGCTTCGATAAATATTTTTGGCGGATTTTTCGTGACTTGGCGCATGCTCTCGATGTTCAAGAAATAATTATTTAAAAAAATTGTGAAAAAAATTGCTAACTTTTTTAAGTCATTTTCTTGGGCGAAAATTTTTTTAATTTTTGCTGCTCTGATGTTTTTGCTGCGGTTGGTTTTTGTTGTTTGGGAAGGGAATGAGATCGATTTTTCAGCGCTGCTTTTGTTAAAAATTTTCACTGTTGGTTTGTTTTTTGATCTACTCGCCTTTGCCTACATCGCCTTTATCCCACTGCTTTTTTACACATTTTCTTCTCAAAAATTTTTTAATTCGGCAGGTTTTCAAAAAACCAAAAAAGCGCTCTTTTTCACTTTTCTTTACGTTATTATTTTCTCCTGTTTTGCCGAAATAACTTTTTGGGAAGAGTTCCAAACGCGTTTCAATTTTATCGCGGTGGATTACCTGATCTACACCACCGAAGTCATCGCCAACATTGCGGAATCTTATCCTATCGCCTTGTTGCTCGGAATAATTTTAGCCATCGCGACGCTGATTTTTTATTTTTTTTGGCAAAAAATTATCGTAAAAAAATCAGAAAATTTTCCGCAGCGTTTGAAAAATTTTGTAGTTTTTTCGGCGTGTTTACTCGTCGCATTTTTTACGATCGACAGTTCAAAATTAACCAAAATTTCACAAAATAATTACGTCAACGAAGCAGCTGCAAACGGCATTTACCAACTCTTCTCAGCCTATCGCAATAATGAAATTGATTTCGATCAGCTTTACATCACTCGCGACGAAAACGCGGTGATAAAAAGCATTCGCGCCAGCATTTCAAAACAAGAGCCTCGCTCAAAATTTCTGAATGGCGAAGATATTTCGCGCCTGATTCCGCAAGCAAAAATCGGTGCTGAAAAAAAATACAATGTGATTTTTGTGACCATCGAAAGCTTCAGCGCGGAGTTCATGAAAGCCTTCGGCAATGAAGAAAATATTTCGCCGAATCTCGATGAGATCGCCAAAAAAAGTTTATTTTTTACGAATCTAAAAGCGACGGGAACGCGTACCATTCGTGGTCTAGAAGCGCTTACACTTTCGGTTCCGCCAACTCCAGGAAATTCAATTGTTCGTCGTCCGAATAACGAAAATCTTTTCAATATTTCTTCGCCGCTAAAAGATCGCGGTTACGAAGCGAAATTTTTGTACGGCGGAGACGGTTATTTCGACAACATGAATTATTTTTTTGAAAATAACGGATTCGAAATTGTTGATCGCAAAAAATTTGCCGAAAATGAAATTAATTTTGAAAATGCTTGGGGAGTTTCGGACGAAGATTTATTCGACAAAACGATCAAAGAAGCCGACAAATCCTACGCTGCCGGCAAGCCATTTTTGAACTTCGTGATGACAACTTCAAACCATCGCCCCTTCACTTATCCGGCTGGAAAAATTGATATTGAGCCGAAAACTGGGCGTAATGGCGCGGTGAAATATACCGATTATGCCATCGGAAAATTGCTTGAAAAATCGCGCGCAAAAAAATGGTTCGACAACACAATTTTTATTTTTATTGCGGATCACTGCGCAGGTTCTGCTGGCAATACTGACGTGCCTTTGTGGCGTTACCAAATTCCGGCGATTTTTTATGCGCCAAAAATTATTTCTCCGAAAATTTTTGATAAAAATGTCAGTCAAATTGACATCGCTCCGACGCTTTTCGGTATCATGAATTTGAGTTACAAATCGAAATTTTTTGGCACTGATGTTCTAAATAATGTTAGCAAAATTGATCAACATTCTTTTGTCAGCACTTACACCGACATCGGTTATTTCAAAGGCTCAAAGCTCTATTTGCTCAAACCAAAAAAACAGAAAAAAATCTTCGATGTGGAGATAAAAAAATATGGTTGGGATGGTTCAAAAGAAACGCTGACCAGTGATTACAACAAAGAAGAATTGGAGAAAACGATCAGCTATTACCAAGCGGCGAGTCATTTATTTAAAAATGAAAAACTTAAAAAATTTGATGCCGGTCAGAAAAATTAATTTTCTCATCATCATTGATCTAGCCTTGATAGCAGCGGCTCTGTGCCTCATTAATTTTACTGATCTTGACGTAAAAATTCAGAATTATTTTTTTAATTTCGAAACCAAATCTTGGCTGATTGACAAAGACGAGCCGATTAAAAAATTTATTTTTTACAAATTTCCGAAAATTTTACTCGGTGTTGCGATTGTGTTTTTGCTGGTTGGGACTGTGATCGGGTTTAGATGGACCCCGCAACAAGTGCGGGGTGACAAGGTGGGAGTGCGAGGTGACAAGGTGGGAGTGCGAGGTGACAAGGATGAAGACCTTTCTTTAACTTGTCACCTCGCACTCCCACCTTGTCACCCCGCACTTGTTGCGGGGTCTATCCACAAGCATCGTCACAAATTTTTCATGATTTTTTTGGGATTGGTTTTGATCCCAGCAATCGCCGGCAATATCAAAAAATTCACCAATGTTTACTGCCCGAGCCATCTTGAAATTTACGGCGAAACCAAACCTTACGTGAAAATTTTTGATCATTATCCGGAAAATTTTTATCAAGAAAAAAAGGCAAAATGTTTTCCTGGAGGGCATGCGGTTACTGGTTTTGCGCTGTTTATTTTATTCTTCGCGCTGCAAAAAAAATCACACAAATTCCTCGGACTTTTTGCCGGATTTTTTTTCGGTTGGCTGTTTGGAATTTACCAAATGATGAAAGGCGCGCATTTTTTTGGAGATACGCTAGTGTCAATGCTGGTGTGTTTTTTGATTGCTGCGGTGATTACTAAAATTTATTCTCGATGTCATGCTTCGACAGGCTCAGCATGACATTTTTAGAAACATGACCTCCCAAAAAATTTAAAAACATGACCTCCCAAAAAATTACAAAAAAACTAACCTTAGGACCACTCCCCGCTTCCAAAAAAATCTACGTTCCCAGCGAAAAATTTCCTGACGTCAAAGTTGCGATGCGGCAGATTCAGCTCGCGGAATCAAAAACTTTTACGGTTTATGATCCGTCTGGCGTCTACACCGATCAGAATTTTTTGGATAAAATCGATTTGAATAAAGGCCTGCCGAAACTGCGCGCTGATTGGATTCGCGAGCGTGGCGATGTTGAAGAATATTCCGGCAGAGATGTGAAGCCCGAAGATAACGGGATCACCGCAGCGGGCGCAAAATCTTCCGTTCCCGAATTTGATCTTTCTGATTTTAAACCACTGCGCGCCAAGTTTGGAAAAAAACCGACGCAACTCGCTTACGCCCGCGCTGGCATTGTCACCAAGGAAATGGAATATATTGCGATTCGCGAAAATATGACGCGGGAAAAATTGGCGGCGAATTCAAAAATTTCTGGAGAAACTCTCCCCCTGTTTAGGGGGAGTGAGTCGACGCGTCAGCGCGACGATGGGGGTCTATCAAGCTTTAACGCTAAAATTCCAAAATTTATCACCGCTGAATTTGTCCGCGATGAGATCAAAGCAGGCCGCGCCATCATTCCCAACAACATCAACCACCCTGAATCTGAACCGATGATCATCGGCAGAAATTTTCTTGTGAAAATCAATGCCAATATTGGCAACTCGGCGATTTTTTCTGGCGTCGAAGATGAGGTCGAAAAAATGATTTGGGCGACGCGTTTTGGCGCCGACACTTTGATGGATTTATCAACGGGGCGCAACATCCACAACATTCGCGAATGGATCATCCGCAATTGTCCGACGCCCGTCGGCACTGTTCCGATTTACCAAGCGCTCGAAAAAGTCGGCGGTGTTGCTGAAGATTTAACTTGGGAAATTTTCCGCGACACGCTGATTGAGCAAGCAGAGCAGGGCGTTGACTATTTCACGATTCATGCCGGAGTTTTGTTGCGCTACGTTCCGCTCACCGCCAATCGCGTGACAGGCATTGTTTCGCGCGGCGGTTCGATCATGGCCAAATGGTGTTTGTCGCATCACAAGGAAAATTTTCTTTACACCAATTTCGAAGAAATTTGCGAGATCATGAATCGCTACGACGTTGCCTTTTCACTCGGTGATGGTCTGCGTCCCGGCTCGATCGCTGATGCCAATGACGAAGCGCAATTCGGCGAATTAAAAACTTTGGGCGAACTCACGCAAATCGCCTGGAAGCACGATGTGCAAGTGATGATTGAAGGTCCCGGTCACGTGCCGATGCATCTCATCAAGGAAAATATGGAGAAACAATTGGAATGGTGTCACGAGGCTCCCTTCTACACCCTTGGGCCTCTAACCACTGACATTGCCCCCGGTTACGATCACATCACTTCCGCAATCGGCGCCGCGATGATTGGTTGGTTTGGCACCGCGATGCTTTGCTACGTAACGCCGAAAGAACATCTCGGTTTACCGAATAAGGAAGATGTTCGCGTCGGAGTCGTAACTTACAAAATCGCCGCTCACGCCGCCGACCTCGCCAAAGGCAACGCCGCCGCGCGTGCACATGACGACGAACTTTCAAAAGCGCGTTTTGAATTTCGTTGGGAAGATCAATTTAATCTTTCACTCGATCCCGAAACCGCGAAGTCCTACCACGACGAAACCTTGCCAGCAGACGGCGCGAAGGTTGCACATTTTTGTTCAATGTGCGGCCCAAAATTTTGTTCGATGAAAATTACGCAAGATGTTCGCGATTATGCGAAGGCGCAGGAAGCCAAGAAAGGCATGGATGAAATGAGCGAGAAGTTTAAGGAAATGGGGAGTGAGGTTTATGTGAAGGCATCTTCGTGATAAAACTCGAAACCAATCGCCTGATCCTGCGCCAGTGGCTTGATTCCGATATTCCGATTTTTGCTGGGATGAATCGTGATCCAAAAGTGATGGAATTTTTTTCTGCCTGTTTGAGTGAAGAAGAAACTGAAGAAATGGTTACGCGAATCAGAGTCCATTTTCAAAAATATGGCTACGGGCTTTTTGCGGTTGAGCTCAAATCTAGTGGCGAGTTTATCGGTTTTGTCGGGCTGTCGATTCCGCAATTTGATGCGCCATTCATGCCAGCAGTTGAAATTGGTTGGCGAATTTCTTCTCAACATTTCGGCAAAGGTTACGCCACCGAAGCAGCGAAAAAAATTTTAGAATTTGCTTTCGATGAGTTAGAGTTGGAAGAGGTGGTATCCTTTACAGTGCCTAGAAATAAGGCTTCGCAGCGGGTGATGGAAAAAATTGGAATGAGTCGAGATTTGTCGGGAGATTTTTTTCACCCGAAGCTAGAAAAGAATCATCCGCTTAGCTTGCATGTTTTGTATCGAATTAAACCCATTCTAGTTGAAGAAGCCGAACTCATTTTTTGAGTTCGTCACTCCGAGCTTTAGCGAAGCAATCCATATGTTTCAACCTTCTGGATTGCTTCGCTAAAGCTCGCAATGACGAACTTGAAAATCGGTTTGTTCAAGTTTGAAGGAGTTTTGGTATATCAAAGATTTCTAATGACGGATATGGGTTAAAAATCTCATTTTTTAAAAAATCTTCGCTACTTCAATCACAAAAGAATTTCTTCCCACCAGCTTTGAATTCAGAATTTGATAGCCGCCGTAAAAAGTAAAATTTTGTGGGATGGTGTAGCTGAAGCCTGTAGCCCATATTCCGAGGGCGTGATTGCCGGAATACCAATCGGAAATAAAACTAAAATCATCGGTAATTTTTTGCTCGAAGCCGCCAATGAAGCAGGTGACGTTTTTGCCGAAAATTTGTTTGCTACCGTTACTGATTCCCGTCGTGAATCGTGTGTTACTTTGCGGAAGCGTGACGCTGGTGGCGCTGTAAAGCCAATGTCCGACGCCATTTCCTTGCAGTGAAAAAGGGAGCTGCGATCCGAGAATAATTTTGGGTTGATATTTTTTTTTCGCAGAATTTCCGAGCGGTAAAACAGTTTTAAATCCAAGCCCAATTGCAGCATTTTTTGAGGCGGGAGATCCGACGTTAAATTGCGTTGCATCAAGCTCAGTATTGGCTCCAATGCCGCGAGCAAAATAGTTTGTGGTGTTAAAAAATTGGTTGGGATCTTTAGCGCGGAATTGCGATTCGTGTTGCAGAAAATTTTTATTTTTAGCGGTGACGTCAGCAGAAGGGACGTTAAAAATTGTTTGCTGAGCGAGCGCTGTGGATGTGGCTTGGAGGCAGATTAGGAAAAGTAAGGTAGGAAGTTTTTTTAGCATTTAGTTACGTAGCTGAGTTCTGATTTACTAGCCCGTCTTCGCCGAGGCAGGCTTCGTTCTAACGATCTACTTTGGTACTGGCGTGCCAAGCGGAGCTCATAAGAGCGAAGCCTGGTGGACTTGGGCGGATTCGAACCGCCGACCTACTGATTAAGAGAACGAATTTTGTAAAAAAATGCAATTAACCAGAAATCGTGGTAACAATCAAATCAAGGCTTTGCAGCTTTTTTTGTTGGTGGTTATTCCGATTTATTGTCAAAATTTGTAGGTAAGTGCCCCAAGAGTGTCCCATAGAAATTGAGAAAATTCACTCAAAATTTAAGCTATTTTTCCAGTAAGTTTAGGTAAGAATTAAACCTAAAGAATTTATTTCTCTTCTGTTTGGTTTCGAGTTTTAAAATCTCAAGTTTGACTAATTTCTGGATTATCGAATTGGCGGTGTTGTAGCTAACATCAAGCGAGTTTTGCAACTCTGCAACACTAATAACTGGAAATTGGAATAAAGTCACCAAAGCTTGATTTGCCTGACTTTCTGGCAAGTTAAAACTTTTTGAAGTGGTAATTTTTTTACTTAATTGTTTTTCCAACTTTTCAATTTCTTTGGCTTTTTTACAGGCATCATCAGCGCTTTCTTTAATGGCTTTAAGGTAAAACTTAGTCCAGCCCTCAAAATCACCTTTGGTTCTAACTGCATCAAGTTTTTGGTAATATTGAGCGTGATGTTTTTTGAAGTAAGTTGAAGGATAAAGAATTGGTACGTGAATTACTTTTTCTTGAATCAGCATTAACACAATCAACAGCCGACCAATTCTGCCATTACCATCTAAAAAGGGGTGAATGGTTTCAAACTGAACATGCGCCAGACCTGCTTTGACAAGTGCTGGCAAAGAATCATTGTCGTTAATAAATTTTTCCAAATCAGCAATTAATTCTTCAACTTTATTTGCTGGCGGTGGAGTTAATTTTCCAACCTTCACAGGTTGCTTGCGATAATTTCCGGGATTGGCTTTTTGCCCATCACCACCACTCATCAAAACCTTGTGAGCTGTCAAAATCACTCGCGAAACAATCGGAAAGTTTTTTTTCTGCACCAATTCCAAAGCTGCATCTAGAGCTTTGCCGTAATTCAAAACCAACTGGGTTTGTTTGCTGTTTTTTGCATTGCTTGAAGCAGCCGAAACTTCATTGGTAAAAATATCGACCATCGTGGTATGAATGCCCTCAATTGCCGAGGAAAGAAGAGCTTCTTTTAAACAATAGGCTTTGATGAATCTTTCAATATTTGGCAACCTGTCCGCCATCTCATTTAGATGCCCTAAAGCCTGCATCGCTTGTCCATAAAGCTCAATTAAATCAGAGCTAAAATTGAAAGAGGGCTTTTTTGGAGGAAGCGCAAAAGGAATAAAAAATTCTAACTCACCAAGTTTTTGGTAGGTTCCTGTTTGGCGTTGATTCGACTCTTTATTTACTGAATTCTTGGACATTTTATTCTTTCTTAAAATTGAAATAAGGCAGCACTTCTGCAAACATATTTCATTTTAAAAGACTTTATTGAAATATAAGCAAGATTAAAAGATTATATTTCAAGAATCTCTTTCGGATTCTTCTCGATTTCTGATTTGATGTTTCAACTGTGAATTGGGGCTCGGATACATTTCCTAGCCTACCCGAGAACTATTACGGCTGCTAAAAAAATCTTGTGTCTCCCCTCCATTTCTGGCAAAAAAATAGTAGAAGAAAGTCTTGTGGAAGCAAGTGGGGTGTGGGGTGGTGGGGGTAGTTCAGGATGGACTAAGTAATGGAGGTGGTTTTGATGAGAAGTAATAATGAAGAACAAAAATTTTTGCGCTGGTTTATTGCAGTTTTTTGTATTTTAGTGCCCCAAGAGTGCCCCACAGAGGTATTTTTGAAGGAGGCTAGTTTGGCTGGAGCTTTGTAGGGATTGGTGGACTTGGGCGGATTCGAACCGCCGACCTACTGATTAAGAGTCAGCCTCTCGGCAAATTTCTCAATTCAATAATTTCCTCATCGAATCAGTTTTAACCTTATGAATCAAGGTTTGATGGATAACGTTAATTTGACATTGCTTAAATTAAATTGACAATAATTGTTTTAATTTAGCATCGTGGACGGACACCAGACGGACACCAAATAACGCGATAAAGCTATGCCAAATCTGAATGAGAGGTTTATTCAATCACTCAAAACGCCGGACACCAAACACAAGATTTATTGGGATGAAAAAGTTGTTGGTTTTGGTGTAAGAATCACAAACCACAACACTAAATCCTTTGTGCTGCGCTATGTCATTGATGGCAGAGAAAAGAAATACACCATCGGCAAATTTCCTGATTTAAGCAGCACCGCAGCCAGAGAAATGGCGATTGAGTTGAGGGGTAAAATTACCAAAGGAATTGACCCGCTAAATGACAGAAAAAGGAAGCATGATCTGCCAACGCTGAAAGAAATCTCTCTCGAATACCTTCAACTAAAAGAAAAAGTTCTGAGAGATAAAACTCTCAAAGAATACAGGCGGATTCTAGAGCGGCACATTTTCCCAAAATTTGGCAATCACAAAATCACCTCTTTCACCAAAAAGGACATTGAAACCTTTCATAACTCCTTGAGTAGCACCGGCTACATGGCGAACAGGATTTTGCAGCTTTTGTCATCAATTTTTATGACCGCCCAAAGCTGGGGTTTGATCTCAAAAAGCCCAACCGATGACATCAAAAAATTTAAGGAAGAAAAGAGGGAAGAATTCTTGTCAGATGACGAAATATCTAGGCTGATGACCGCCTTGAATTCAGAGCAAAATCAAATCAATGCCAGCGCAATAAAGTTAATTCTTTTGACTGGCTCAAGAAAAAGCGAAGTTCTGTCGGCGAGGTGGCAAGATTTTGATTTGGCGAGAGGTATGTGGATCAAGCCCGCATTCCTGACCAAACAAAACAAAATCTCCAACATACCACTAAACGAAGAAGCCCTAAAAATCGTAAAAGAATTGAAGAAAAATATCGTTTCAGACAAGGAATTGGAAGGGCTAAGCGGTGATGTGGTCGTAAGCAACAACCAATATCTTTTCTACAATCCTCAAACCAAAAACCATCTACAAGACATCAAAAGATTTTGGCAAAATGTCTGCGAGAAAGCTGATTTGAAAAATGTCAGGATTCATGACCTAAGACACACCTTTGCTTCAATTTTGGTAAATAGCGGAGTTGGGCTTGAGGTAATTGGAAAGCTGATTGGGCACTCTAATGCAAGCACCACCCAGAGATATTCTCACTTACTTAATGAAACTTTGAAGCAAGCGACTAACACGTTCAACGATAGGGTAAATTCAATGCAAAAATCAAAATAGGTTATGACCAACTACATCATCCCCCAACTCCCTCTCGACAAAGACTTTGATTCAAAGCCAATCCTAAAAAAATTAACAAAAGCCCATCAGGCTCTTGCTGAGTTGAAAGGCGTTACCGCAATCATTCCTAACCAAAACATTTTGCTTAACACGCTTTCCCTTCAAGAAGCAAAGGACAGCTCGGCAATCGAAAACATCATCACAACTGACGATGAGCTTTACAAAAGTGATGCTCTGACCCAAAGCTTCGCAAGCCACGCCGCAAAAGAGGTCTACAACTACGTTGCCGCTCTGAAAAATGGTTTTGAGGAAATCAAAAAAACCGAACTGCTAACCAACAACAGCATCTTGGAAATCCAAGCAAGGCTCGAAGAAAACAAAGCTGGTTTCAGGAAACTGCCAGGCACGGCCTTGAAGAATGATAGAACTGGCGAAACAGTCTACACCCCGCCGCAAGATGTGATGCAGATACAATCCTTGATGTCCAACTTGGAAAAATTCCTGAATGATGACGAAGCTTCTGATCTCGATCCGCTCATCAAAATGGCAATCATTCACCATCAATTTGAAAGCATTCACCCTTTCTACGACGGCAACGGCAGGACTGGAAGAATCATCAACGTCCTTTATCTCGTAAGACAGAAACTCTTACACACTCCAGTTCTTTACCTATCGCGCTACATCAATCAGAACAAGGCTGATTACTACAGGCTGCTGCAAAAAGTCCGTAATGATGAAAGCGCTTGGGATGAGTGGGTTTTATTTATGTTGGATGGGGTTGAAAAAACTTCTCAGCAAACAACTCTCCTCATTCAAGGCATGAAGGCTTTGATGCAAAGCCATAAAGAGAAAATCAGAGATGAGCTGCCAAAAATTTACAGCCAAGATCTGGTTAACGTGATTTTTGGTCACCCTTACACAAAAATCGATTTTGTAGTGCGAGAAATTGGGGTTAGTAATCTTACTGCGACTCGCTATTTAAATGAACTGGTTCGTATTGGACTAATGAGAAAAGAAAAAAAGTGGCGCGAATCTTATTACATAAACATTGAGCTTTTTAACCTTTTAGGTGGAGCTATCTAAAATTTATCACTTATAGAAAACTAGCTTTTTCTATCAATGACAGTCATCTCACTTATAGAAAATTAAGGTTTTCTATAAATATCCGTTGGCTCACTTATAGAAAATGAAGCCTTTCAATATCTTTGTTCAATGAAGCAAAAATTTACAGAACTCGATTATCAGATCGAAGCAATAGATAAAACAATCGAGGCAATCACAAACCAACAAGACAGGAAGGAATTTGCCATCGAAATGGAAACTGGAACCGGCAAAACCTACACCTACATCAGAACTATTTTTGAAGCCTACAAAAAGTTAAAACTCTCAAAATTCATCATTGTTGCTCCGAGTGTTGCTGTGCGCGAGGGAATCAAAAAATCTTTCGAAAATCTTCAAGAACATCTTCAAGAAAAATATCCGAGCGTCCTTTATGACGTTTACAGCTACAACTCAAAAAAACTCAGGGATGTCGACAACTTCACCAATAAAGAAACTCTGCAAATTTTAATCATTGGCATACACGCTTTTAACAAAGACACCAACATTCTGAAACAGAATAGAGACGGGCTTTCAGGAGGTCTTTTCGAAAGCGAAAAATACATCGACAAAATGTCGTTTATTCATCCGGTGATTGTGGTTGATGAGCCGCAAATGATGGATGCGGTTAAGTCCAGGGAGGCGATAGAAAGTCTGAATCCAAAATTTATCCTAAAATACTCCGCAACACACAAAAATCTAACCACTGATCCGGTTTATATTCTAAGCCCCAATGATGCCTACAACAAGCGTCTCGTTAAACAAATCGAATATCTTGGGGTTCATGTAAAAGATGGGATTTCTACCTCAATTAAACTAACCAAGCCATCTGAGTTAAAAGGTAAAAAGTTAATCGGCTTCATCCTTGAAAATGGCAAAGAACGCAAAGTAAAAGACGGTGACAAGGTTGGAAACCTCACGATAGAGAAGGTTTTGCCAAACGACATTTTGTTTGATAGTGGGCTTAAATTGAGTCAGATAAGCTTTGGTGAAACTGATGAATTCACTTTGCGCCGAGAGCAGATTGCCAGAACAATTGAGATTCACGAACAAAAAAGAAAAAAGCTGGCGAAGCAAGGGTTGAAGACGCTCTCCCTATTTTTCATCGATTCTGTGCCAAACTTTGAAAAATTGCGCATAATCTTTGAGGAGGAACTAAAGAAGCATCACAAAGCAGAAGAAATCGCCGGTAAATACGGTGCTTATTTTAGCGACAAATCAAGCACGAAAGGCATCGAGAATGACGAAGAAAAGCTACGCCTAATCATCGAAGAGAAGGAAAAATTACTCTCATTTGATAGCCAAATGGAATATGTCTTCACCCACTCTGCTCTAGGTGTGGGTTGGGATTGTCCAAACATTTTCCAAATCTGTTTTTTGCGCGATATTGGTAGCGACATTTCAAGACGACAATTTATTGGTCGTGGCTTAAGAATCTGTATCAACCAAAATGGCGAAAGAGTCAGAGACGGTATCGACACGCCACAAGATGATGTGGTTAATTTACTGACAGTTGTCGCCTCTGAGAACTGGAACGACTTCGTTAAAAACTACCAAAATGATGCTAGGAAAGACGGCTATGAAGTGCCTAATCCAAGCAATGCTGATGATCGGTTAAAAGCCATAAAGCCGCTAAAATTGCGCAAAGAAAAACTCAGCGAAGCCAGACTGCTTTGGCAAAAAATTTCACAAAAATCGAAATATCTCATCCATTTTAACGAAAGGCAGAGGCTTTACGAAGACATCGTTAGCTCAATCAAAAACTTCGAGGGTGAGATCAAAGAAAGAAGAATTCTAACTGAAAAAGTCCGCTTTGACACCGCCTACAATGCAAGCCTTCAAGATGCTGAATATGGCGCAAGGCTGCAAACCAGCTACAATCAGCAAGAGGTAACCCAGAAAATCTGCGAAGAAACCTGGCTGACCAAGTGGGAGGTGAATCAAATCCTACAAAATTGCGATGAAAACATCATCAAGAAAAACCCAGAAATTTGGACTGGTCGCGCAATTCAAGAAATTAAAAAAGCCGTCAATGACGCGATAATGGCGGTTGGGAGAGTAAAAATCGAATATCAGTTAACCAATCAAGATTATTGGAGCGAAGACGCCCTTTTCGATGAAGAGAAGCAAACAACTGCAAACACTCAATCGGCAGCAAATTCACTTTACGAGTTCGTTGAATATGATTCTGAGCCAGAGAAAAATTTTATCAAAACCACTGACAAGCTAGATCAAATCAAGCTATTCATGAAATTGCCAAAAGGTGGTGAGAAAAAATTTCACATCAATACCCCGATTGGTAAATACTACCCAGACTTCGCGGTGGTGGTTGAGAATGGCGGCAAACTTTATATGGTTTTTGAAGTAAAAGATCGCGCCAGCAATGAGCTAAAAAGCAAAGAGGAGGAGTTTAAAATCCGCTGTGCAATTGAGCATTTTAGAGCTTTAGGTTTTGACGTTGGAACAAAAAACATCGACAGCACAAGTGAGTTAATCGCACTCAAAGACAATTCCTACACAACTGTTAATTCAAAAAATTGGAACTAATGACCAAGACCGTAAAATTCGACGAAGGTTTGCCAAACCTACATCAAGAAAAATTGGAAGAGCTAAAAAAGCTTTTACCAAGCCTGTTCGACAAAGACGGCAATTTGATCAAATCTGAGCTGGAAAATTTTACCTCTGGCTATGCGCAAGAAAAATCTGAGCCTTTTGTTTTTTCTTGGGCGGGAAAGCAGAAAGCTAAAGGCTTGGCGTTCAAGCAAAGTGAAACTAAATTGTCGCTAAAATTTGACGAAAATCGCAGTAAGAATTTTGACAAAACTGAAAATTTAATCATCGAAGGCGACAACCTTCACGTTCTGAAACTCTTGCTTCCGTCCTACAAGGGAAAGGTCAAGTGCATCTACATCGACCCACCTTACAACACTCAAAACGATTTCATTTACCCAGACAATTTTGCCGAAAGTGAAAAAGAATATCTGTTTAACAGCGGACAACTCGACATTGATGGCGATTTGATCATCAATGACCGCCTTGAAACCAACGGTCGCAAACATTCTGTTTGGCTTTCGATGATTTATCCAAGGCTTGTTTTAGCTCGTGAGTTGCTTCGTGAAGATGGTGTGATTTTTGTTTCGATTGATGACAATGAAGTTCATCACCTGAGGCAGTTGATGAATGAGGTGTTTGGGGAGGGAGAGTTTGTTTCTGATTTTATTTGGAAGAAGAAGGGAACGACTACGAATGTTGATGGAGTTTCAGTAAGTGCATTAACGGAAAATATTTTATGTTATAGAAAACAAGATAATGCTTTTAGAGGTAGAATTACTGCACGAGAAGATCGTAAATATCCTTTTGTTGATGAGCTAGGGCGATACAGAAAAACAATTATAGAGAAGAAAAATGAAGGCGA
>CAIYMZ010000014.1 GCA_903927415.1 uncultured Alphaproteobacteria bacterium | reverse complement strand
TGTAACCCCGTCCGCACGTGCAGTTCCTGATTTAACGTTGACACAAACGTGCGGTCGGGGTTACAATCCCCGTCCGGCATTGAGTCCTGCATTGAATGCTGTGCTAGACCAAGTCCGTGTGCGTCATCCGAAAGTAAAATCGCATCAAATTTTTCCGCCAACTCCAGCAATTCCGAAACTTTTCCAACGTCGCCATCCATTGAAAACACTGTCTCCGTGACGATTAAACATTTTTTAAATTTACTGCGATTTTCTTTCAGAATCTCTTCCGCGTGCGAAACTAAATTGTGCTGAAACCGCACCAACTTTGCGCCGGAAAGTTTTGCGCCGTCAATCAAACTCGAATGAATCAATCGATCCGCCACAATCAAATCGCCCTCACCTACCAGCGCCGGAATCACGCCAATCGCAGAGGCGTAGCCTGAGGAAAAAACAATCGCCGCGTCAGTTTTTTTAAATTTCGCCAGCGCTTTTTCTAATTTTGTGTAAAGCGAATTATTCCCCGTAACATAACGCGACGCCCGCGCACCCACGCCAAATTTTTTAATCGCCGCAATTGCAGATTTTTTTACGGAAGGATTTTGCGCGAGCCCGAAATAATCGTTGCAGCAGAATGAAATGAATTTTTTGTTGCCTCGCCAAACCACGACAGACGCAGTCGCGTCCGACTCCACCAATTCACGGTAAAGATTTTTTTCTTTTAAGTTTTGAAGAGCGGCGGAGTAGAAATTTTTCACTTTTTTTTCCTCGTCATTTTCTTCAACTCACTTTCCAAATCTTCAATCGTCGGCAAAAATGTTTTGATATTTTTTGGCAAAATTTTTGTGAGACGAAATTCAGAAAGTCCGATTGGTTTGCTGATGTCGCGCAACGCGTAATCAGCGAGAATGTTGTCTTTCGATTTACAAAGAACCATTCCGATCGACGGATTGTCAGAAGGGTGTTTCAACAAATCGTCAACTGCCGACAAATAAAAATTCATCTTGCCCGCATATTCCGGCTTGAAGTCACCACTCTTGAGATCAACAACCACAAAGCAGCGCAGCTTCAGATGATAAAACAAGAGATCGAGGTAAAAATCTTTTTCGCTAATTTCGATGTGGTGCTGCCTACCAACAAAAGCAAAGCCTTCGCCGAGTTCTAATAAAAATTTTTCAACATGTTGGATGAGAGATTTTTCAATTTCTCTTTCGTGAGCTTCTTCTCCGATGCTTAAAAAATCGAAAATGTAAGGGTCTTTAAGAGTTTGATTGGCGAGGTCGGATTGCGGTGGCGTGAGATGTTTTTTGAAATTGTTAATCGTTTTTCCGGCACGGGAATAAAGATCGGTTTCAATTTGCATCACCATCACGTTACGCGACCAGCCATTTTCGACAGCTTTTTTGATGTAAAAATTTCGCTCTTCTTTGTTTTTTATTCTTCTGAGCAACACCACGATGTGGAACCACGGCAATTCGTTAGCAAGCTGCTGACGAATTTCAGATTCACTGTAATTTTCTGCAAAAATCTTCATGTATCTGAGATTGGTGATACTGAACCCCTTCATGTCCGGAAAGGCTTCGCAGAGATCGTGACTCAAACGATCAATCACCTTCGCACCCCAACCTTTTTGTTTTTGCCGCTGTAAAATCTCCGATCCGATGTGGTGATAAAGCTCGATGAGCTCTTTATTAACCGAGCGCGCCGCTTGCAGACGAGTTGTTAGAACTTTTTGCTTCAGCTGTTCGAGGAATTTTTTGTAATCTTGTGGGATGAGGTTTTGAGGCATGTGGTGAGTGGGTTTGGGGTTAGGAAGAAGAATTTTTTAATAACACGGTTTTAAGAGATTCATCAACAGCGGGTGCGATTTTAGTATTCAAAAAAAGATGCATTGCCATGCAAATATCCAATATTTGCTTTGACTCAAATTTAATTTCTTCGAATTCCTTAAACTGTTTTTCTTCGTAAATTATTCCAACACTTAAGCCCGTATTTTCTGGCAACGTACAAGGAGGAGTTGCCTCTATCCACCTCCCAGAAGAATCTTGAAACATGTGAGCAATCCTAGGAAATTTAATCTTACCATCACGCCCATACTTCTCCCACTTATCTTTTATTGCTAAACCACGATCGTGAGAGATGCAGTTACGCAGGTCATTCATTACATGCAGAAAAAGTTCATCTTCTTCAAAAATATTAATTTTTTCTTTAACTGTCTTCAGCTGCTTATAGAAACTTTCTGAATCTTTTTTAAATTCTTTCGCCTTCTCTGGCGCTAGTGTGCCAACCTCAACTAACTCAATTACGCAACGCAATTCTGTCAAAAAAAATGCAAAACTTTCAATCAATTCCCTAAGCACATTGTTGCGATTCCATTGTAAAAAATTTTCGAGATCTTCTTTTTTTATTTTATCGGCGCTGATTTTGTTGTCGCAAATATCGAGTGATACTTCACATCGGCGGATCCATTCATGAGCTTGCTCAAAAACTTGAATAAGGAATCGGGGATAAAGAATTTTTGCTGTTGGATTAGCTGCGTTTTCCATCTTCTTTAGTTATTTCTTGTAAAAAACCACACCGACGCGCTTGATGTGATCAAGAAAATCGGGATCAGATTTCATGAATTCGGAGAAACCATTGAAATCACTGACTGCGCGAAGCTCTCGTAAATATGATTAGCCTCTTTGATGTTTTCTGACACGCCGACCGTTCTGCCATTCTGCTGACGCGACCAAACTGAACCTTGCCATTCACCATCTTCTTGCGTCAGTTCATAAATCGGTTTAGATTTATTTTGAGAGGTTGGAAGTAGGACATTAAAATCCGGAATATGAGCCAAGTTGTAAGGAGTATGGTTTAAAACTGACCGCCTGAATAAATCTTCCTCAATCACCATTTTACTTGCTCGAAGCGATGGAACTAACTCTGAATTTGTAATGTTTTCAATCTTTTTAGCCCATTCGCGAAAGGCTGCAGACATTGGTCTTTGAGTTGTTGTATCCGTATTTTCCTCTTGTTTTTTAGGAGCAGAATATACGCGATAATTCTGCGAAATAATTCCCAACATTTTTGGATTTTCTCTTGGCAAAACGACACCGTCTTTGAAGCCACGCATTTTTTCTGACCATTCTGGAAGCACGCCGGTCAAGGATTTAATGGCCTGATAGCAATAAAAATCAGGAGAGGTTGGAATGATGAAATAATCAGAACCCATTAACAAAGACATGTTGGTTGCTGAAATACTTGGACTCATGTCAACCAAGATGATGTCAAAACCGTGTCTATCCCCAGTTTTTTTTAAAAGTTCATGAACCGCACCAATCAAATTTCTCAACATTGGAAGACCTCCACTGCTGGTAATTGCGGTCGCAATCAGGATATCAATCTTAGCAAAATCAATGCTGCCTGCCAATAAAAATAAATTTTCGTTTTGTGTAGCTGTTGGCTTGGCAGCTTCAATTACGCCACTTGATCGCTCTTTATCTAATCCAAAAATGAATGAGATTGCATCGAAAATGTTAGTATTTTTTTTAGCCTCATAAAAATTCTGGAGCTCGTCGTAATCACCAATACTCAGCGTCAAACCAGTCAAATTGCATTGTGGATCAGCATCAACGATTAAAACTTTTTTGCCGAGCTGAGCCATCTTCCACCCTAAATGGAAAGCTGTAGTGGTTTTACTTACTCCACCTTTGTGATTAAAAAGACTGATTATTTTTGCAGACATTTTGGTCTCCTTTTGATTAAAAAATTACACGTCCAAATTCACCACCTTCAACGCATTCTCCTGAATAAAATCTCTCCGCGGTTCCACCACATTCCCCATCAAAATCGAAAAAGTTTGGTCGGCTTCGTCATATTGATCGACCTTCACTTGAAGCAGGGTGCGATTGGCTGGATCGAGGGTTGTTTCCCAGAGTTGTTCAGCATTCATTTCTCCGAGACCTTTAAAACGTTGAGTGGTCACGCCTTTTTTTCCGGCTTCCAAAATCATGTTCATTAGCTCGAGCGGCTTGTGGGCAGTGCGCTCTTCTTCACCGCGGATGAATTTCAGCGCGCCTTCAAATTCATCGGCGATTTGATCTTTGATTTGTGCAAGCACTGCAACTTCCGGTAAATCAAAATAAGCTTTTTTCGCGACGAAAATTGTTTTGACGCCTCTTGTTTCTTTGGCGATTTCAATGTCTTCCGCGTCAGTGATTGCAGCCTTCCACGACAATTCGTCATTGGAATTGCTGGCAAAAATTTTCTCGATTTTTGTCACCAAACTTTTCGCTTTGGTTTGATTGCCGATCCAAGCTTTGTCGAATGCTCCTGCCAGCGCTAAATTTTCCGCAATGTCAGTTGGAATGACGCGCGAGAGATTTTGGATGAGCTGCGAAAATTTTCCGAGCTTGGCGGTGAAATCGTGTAGATCTGCGCCAGCACGGTCTCCCGCCTTGGATTTTAAAATCGCACCATTGAGCGCATTGTCGATTACGTAGGTTTGAAGCGCTTGTTCATTTTTCAAATAAACTTCGCTGCTGCCTTTTTTAACTTTGTAAAGCGGCGGTTGCGCGATGTAGAGGAAGCCGTGCTCGATCAGCTTCGGCATGTGACGGAAAAAGAAAGTGAGGAGCAAAGTTCGGATGTGCGAACCATCCACATCCGCGTCGGCCATGATGATGATTTTGTGGTAACGAACTTTTGACGGATCGAAATCTTCAGCGCCGATGCCGGTGCCAAGCGCCGTGATCATGGTTCCGATTTCAACTGAGGAGAGCATTTTGTCGAAACGTGCGCGCTCAACATTTAAAATTTTTCCGCGAATTGGGAGGATCGCTTGATATTTGCGATTGCGGCCAGACTTGGCTGAACCGCCTGCCGAGTTTCCTTCGACGATAAAAATTTCAGAAAGCGCTGGATCTTTTTCTTGGCAGTCAGCCAATTTTCCCGGCAAGTTTGAAACTTCTAGCGCGGATTTTCGGCGCGTTAATTCGCGTGCTTTACGCGCCGCTTCACGTGCTTGCGCCGCTTCCACGCCTTTGCCAACGATGATGCGCGCGTCAGATGGACGTTCTTCAAACCATTGCGCGAGTTTGTCATTCACCCAAGATTCGACGTGGGTTCTAACTTCACTCGAAACCAATTTATCTTTTGTTTGCGAAGAAAATTTTGGATCTGGAACCTTGACCGAAAGCACTGCTGTCAAGCCTTCACGCACATCTTCACCACTCAAAACAATTTTTTCTTTTTTAAAAAGTTTGTTGTCTGCCGCGTAGTTGTTGATGGTGCGCGTTAGAGCCGAGCGCATCCCAGCCAAGTGCGTGCCGCCGTCGCGTTGGCGGATGTTGTTGGTGAAACACAAAATATTTTCGTGGTAGCTGTCATTCCACTGCATCGAGAGTTCGAGGCTGATGCCGCTGACCTTATCAGCCGCAAGGAGATTCACGGTTGGGTGCAAAGCATTTTTGCTTTTGTCGAGATATTTTACGTAAGCCTCGACACCACCTTGGTAGAACAAAATCACTTCTTTTGGCTCAACTTCGCGCAAATCTTTCAAGAAAATTTTTACGCCAGAATTGAGAAAAGAGAGTTCGCGCAAACGTTGTTCGAGCGTCGAAAAATTAAATTCCAAAACATTGGCAAAGGTTTGGTGTGAAGGGTGGAAGGTGACTTGCGTGCCTTTTTTGCCATTGGCTTCGCCGATCATTTTTAGCGGAGAGACCGCAACACCATGCTCAAAACGCATGTTATATTCTTTACCGTCGCGCCAAATGTTGAGCTCGAGCCAATCAGAAAGCGCGTTGACAACCGACACACCAACGCCGTGCAAACCGCCGGAAACTTTGTAGGAATTTTGATCGAACTTTCCGCCAGCGTGGAGCTGCGTCATGATTACTTCGGCGGCGGAAACACCTTCTTCTTTGTGGATGTCGACAGGAATTCCGCGGCCGTTATCTTTCACGGTTACAGAACCGTCAGCATTGAGTGCCACGATTACTTCGTCGCAATGCCCTGCAAGAGCTTCGTCAATCGCGTTATCGACAACTTCGTAGACCATGTGATGCAAACCTGAGCCGTCATCAGTGTCGCCAATGTACATTCCCGGGCGCTTGCGCACGGCATCGAGGCCTTTCAAAACTTTAATTGAGTCGGAAGAATATTCTGCAGTGACCGTATTTTCGATTGTATCTTCGGACAGGACTTCTTGTTTTTTACTGGACATTTTTTGGTTTTTTTTGAATTAATTCTGAAAGGCGGGGAATGATCTAAGAAGCCTTGATTGACGTGGCTTTTAAGAGTGTCTGAAGGTTAAGAAAATGAATTTAAAAAAGAAGAAAATTTTCGAGGAATTTTATGAGTAATATTTTCAGAAATCTACTTCCCCAACTCAAGCCCAATCAGCACATTCTTCTCATCACTAGCCACAACTTTTTGCTCATAACTTTTGACATAACAAAGTGAATTTTGTTTATCTTCGCAGTAGTAAATCACGCCCTGCAACAAATAATTTTTTTTGCTATCAAGTTTTGGCAATTTCATTTCTTTTGTCTTTATTGCGTGCCAATCAAAACTCGCTACTAGATTGGCTTGATCATCTTTTATAATTTCCAAAAGATTTATGAAGCTCGGGCCAGATTCATTGATTTTCCATCCAGTTTTTAGATTAATTTTAAGCAAAATTTCAGCTTCAGATTTTACTTTTACATCTTCTGATTTTTGTAAATTTGGTAAATATTGCAGAAAACCTTCTCTTGGCAATTTTAGTGGAGGCATGACGTCGAGCAACTCAGAGTCAAGACCACCACGCTTCACAACGACAATGCGATTATTGTTTGAATCGGCGATGTAGAGGCGATCAAGCACTGCAACAATTCCTTCTGGCTCATCAAACTGCGTTTCTTTACCGATCTTTTCGCCTCGTATTTTTCCACCAACTAAATCACGAATTTGTGCTGAAGAAAAATCATATTTTCTGATCACATGATTGAAGCTGTCAGAAATATATGCTCCTGTATCATCAACCATTAAGCCAAGTGGATGCTGCATCAAAGCCTTTTCCTTGCCACCATTTTCACGGCCAAATTTAAATAAATCTTTGCCGATTAAAGTTTTTATATCACCAGTTTCATCAAGAACCCTCAGGGATGAACTCTCTGAATCAACGAAATAAAGTTTATGATTAAATGCTGACATATCAGCAGTTTGTGCCAAAGAATTTTCTGGATATTTTCCATCGTCAATTCCTTCTGAACCGTTTCCGGCTAGGATCGAAACTGTTTGGTTTTTTAAGCTATAAGCTAAAATTTGATGCGTGCCAGAATTTGCAATGGCGATGGTTTCTTTATTTGGGAAAAATTCGATATCACTTGGTGAAGCAAGATTGATGTTTGTCGCTTCCAAAATTTCATTGCTATCTATCACCTCTCCTCTTTGGCCAGAACCGACCAAGGTTGAAATTTTTCCTTCCTTAAAATCGACTACACGTAACGCATGATTCCCATTGTCAGCCACGTAAAGTTTTTCGTTGTGATAGAGTAAACCTTTTGGAGATCTGAAGGATGCGGCATCAAAACTTCCATCCTCAAAACCCTCTTGCCCAGAACCAATTTTTAAAATGATATCGCCGGTTAGAGAGGTAACGATGACGTTGTTTTGACTAGAGTTAGAAATAAAAATCGCCGGCAAGTGACGTGACTTGTAAGAAAAATTTGCAGCATATTCTAGCTTGGTCGGAAAATCCAAAACATTGCCGATGATATTATGCTTCTCGAGCATTATTGGCAAAGGAGCGCGATCGATTTTATATTTATATTTTTTGATTAATTTTTTGAGATCTTTTTTGATTTTTTCTACCTCATTTTCGCCAATATAAGTTTTTACAACATTGCCGCGAGGGTTGATGAGGACGAATGTCGGCCAGGCTTGAACTTCAAAATTATTCCAAATTTTTAAGTCTGGATCATTCACAACCGGGTGCGTGATGTCATATTTTAAAATCGCTTTTTTGATGGCAGCGGGATTTTTTTCATTGTCAAACTTACCGGAGTGAACACCGATTACGAGCAACTTGCTTCCAAATTGCTGCTCAAGTTTTTTTATTTCTGGAATGGATTGGATGCAGTTAACGCAAGCGTAAGTCCAAAAATCGAGAAGGATAATGCGATCTTTGAGATCAGTGATTTCTAGTGGCCGCGAGACGTTGAACCACTGATTATTTTCTTGAGTAAGTATTTTGCTGGCAGCGGAAGTGCCGAAAGTAGCGCTGGAAAAAAAATGAGAAAAAAGTGAAAAAATTCCCCACAAAATAATGATGGCGGCGGAGATGAAGAGGAGAAGAGATTTATCTTTGTGATTGAGTTTCATGTTGGAATAGAATCTTGCTGGAACATCTAAATCTGATTTGACCACTCCTCAACCCCCTCCCACAAGGGAGAGGGGGGAGAAGGTCTGGATTAGTGAGAACCCTCGGTTTTTCTGGCTTTTTTCTTTCTAGCGATACTTTCTTCTGCTCTTCTTTTGATTTTTTCAGAAGGCTTTTCGAAAGCTTTTCTTCTTCTTGCTTCTTTAACCAAACCCTCTTTTTGAGTTTTTTTTCTGAAAGCACGAATTGCCATTTCTAGATTTCCTCTGCCGTGAACTGTGACGTCCATATCGATTTTACCCCCTTTTGGTCTTAAAAAAATTTACAACCTTGTCATTCCCGCGAAGGCGGGAATC
>CAIYMZ010000013.1 GCA_903927415.1 uncultured Alphaproteobacteria bacterium | reverse complement strand
CCGCCCTTATGACGGGGTCCATCTCGCATTTTGTTTAGTCTTGTGGATAACATCCTGTAATTCAGTTTTTGAAATATTTTTTACAAATTTCATGTTTGAACTTAAACTTCCCTCCAGCGCCACCGACAATCGCGTCCTCATGCATAGCTGCTGTGCACCTTGCGCTGGAGACTTGATGGAGAGGATGAAAATTTCTGGAATCGACGTCACGATTTTTTTCTACAACCCAAATATTCATCCAAAAAAAGAATATGAAATTCGCAAAGAAGAAAATATTCGCTTTGCAGAAAAACTCGAAATCCCTTTTGTCGACGCTGATTACGACGTACAAAATTGGTTCGCGCGCGCCAAAGGTTTGGAACGTGAACCTGAGCGTGGAGCCCGCTGTACCAAGTGTTTCGACATGCGCTTCGAACGCACCGCGCTTTACGCCGCCGAGAATAATTTCAAAATTATCACCAGCTCACTCGGCATTTCGCGCTGGAAAAATATGGATCAAATCAACGATTGCGGAATTCGCGCCGCAAAAAATTACGAAGGAATTTCCTACTGGACTTACAATTGGCGCAAAGCCGGCGGCGCTGCGCGAATGTACGAAATCGCCAAGCGCGAGGAGTTTTACAAGCAGGAATATTGCGGCTGTATTTACAGCTTGAGGGACAGCAATGAGTGGCGGGTGAAAAACGGTCGCGAAGAAATCAAAATTGGGGAAGAGTTTTATCGGGAGATGGGGATCAAAAAAAATTAACCGAAAAACAAAATAATTTATGACAAAAAAATCAGTAATTGTATCTGCTGGTAACGAAATTTATCTGTTTGCGGTTCAAAGAAAAATTGAGGAAGAAAAAAGATTGAGTCACGCGCCGGATGTTGTGGCAATTGATTTTAAAAGCGTTTCAGCACCGGAAGATTTAATAATTCTAAAGGCAAAAATCACATCTGAACTGGCGGATCGAGATTTTGTAAAAGTTGTTGTGAATGCTCACGGAAGTGAAGGCCAGCTTGATCTTGGTAAAGAAATTCATCCGATGGAGTTGTCGCAAGAAACGCTGGAAGGAAAAAAATTACTTCTCGAAATCTTTACTTGTGAAGCCGGAAAAGGAATTGGAAAAGCGGCGGAGTCTGATGATATGCGACTAACCAGAAACTCTCTTTTATATCAAAATTTACCGAGAAATAACAATCTCATCATCCATGCCGGACACTTCTCAACATTAGCTTCGATGTCTGTTGAGCAGATAGAACGAACCTACAAAGAAACGGACGAAGTAAGATTATTTTTGGATGGAATAATTAACTCGCCGGAAACAATAAAATTTCTTACTCGCAAAGATGATGTTATAAAAATTCACAAGCATAGCGCGCCAAAACCAAAGAGTGCGGAAGATTTAACTGACGAAAAAATTCGTGAATTTTTGCAGCAAGAAATAGAAAATTTTTTGGATTTTTATTCCGCAGAAGTTTCTGAAATTCCTGCAGAAGATCGAAAAGAAATATCGCAAGAATATCAAGCAAAGCTGACTCCAGAATTAATTTTAAAATATAAGGAAGAGGCCTTCATCCTTGAGCTGGATAGAGCTGCCAAGCTTCCTGTTTTTTCTGGTCACAAGCCTTATTGCGGTTTTTATTTAGATGCTGGAGTTAATCCAAATTGTTGTTTGTCAGATGGTAACACTGCTTTGATTTTTGCTGTTGATGCCAATCATCCAGAGCTTGTTGAAGAGTTGTTGCGAAGAGGCGGAAATCCAAACCAAAAAAATGAAAGAGGTGTTACGGCTTTAGGGCATGCTATTTTTCACAACAAATCAAATGCGCTGGATGCGTTGTTAAAAAATTCAAAAACTGATTTGAGCCAAACTGGTTCCGAAGGAGAGCCAATTTCACACGCAGCTCTTTTTTACGGAAAAAAAGATGCACTTCACGCAATGCTAAAAGCTGGCGCTGACATAAATCAGAAAGATGAAAATGGGGATACGCTTTTGCATCAAGTGGTAAAAGCTGTACCGCGTGATTTGAAAATGTTGGAATATTTACTCGAGAATGGCGCGAATCCTAATTTGTCGAATGTTAGCTTTACTCCAGTCGCAAAAATTTTGAATGACGTTTTAGCGGCAAAAAAATTGCTTAACGATGCTGATTCAGAAGCAATTTTACTTTTGAAAAAATATGGCGCGGATATTGACGTGACGATGTTATTTGGAATGACGCCGTTGCAAGCTTCATGCTCTTTTGGACGAGGAGATTTGGTCGATTTTTTGTTGCAGAGCGGCGCGAAAATTGATCTCGAATCCGGTGAAAAAAAATTCACAGCATTGCAAGTAGCGTGCGCAAAAGAAGAGCCGGAAATAGTAGCGAAATTATTGGCGGCTGGGGCTGATCCTGATAAAAAAAAATGCCGAAGGAAAATCAGCTCTAATGATAGCTAGAGAAACTGGGCGCGTTGATATGTTGACCGCATTAGTGGAGGCGAAAAGAAAGCCCAGCGAAGTTTTGTTTGGGTCAGCTACTGCTTCTGCTGTTGTGGGTGGAGAGAGGGAGAGGGTGGATTGAGGTTGGGGAGGAGTTTTACTTGGAAGTAAAAAAATCACAGAAAATCGGTGTCATGCTGAGCTTGTCGAAGCATGATTCAAGAAACTGAGCTGCAAGTTCGTCATCTCCACCTTCTTCTTGTCATCCCCACTCTTCTTGTCATCCCCACTCTTCTTGTCATCCCCACTCTTCTTGTCATCCCCACTCTTCTTGTCATCCCCGCGTAGGCGGGGATCCAGAATGTTTAGTTGGCGCTGGATCCCTGCCTACGCGGGGATGACAAACTAAACTAATTCCGTAGAAATTTTTAAGATTTGGAGCGGGCGAAGGGGAGAAAAATGCCTAAACGGCATTTTTCGGCTTACGATTTAACTGTGAGGAACAAGGCTGATGGGGCAACGCCTTTTCGGATTTGGAGCGGGCGAAGGGATTCGAACCCTCGACATCCACCTTGGCAAGGTGGCACTCTACCACTGAGCTACGCCCGCATAAAACAAACCACTTTTAGACATTTCAAACTTTCAAACATTTCAAACATAACAAAGATCGTAAAAGCAATTTGTTTGATATGTCTGCAACGTTTGAAATGTCTGTAACGTCTGTCTGTAACGTCTGTAAAAACGAAGGCCGCGCAACCTAGGAATCGAAAAATAATTTGCAATTGTTCAATCCAAAATTACTTTCTTCAGAGTTTTTTGAATCATCCTTCTTCCCTTTATTTCCAACACTTCTCGAGGTATTACAAAATGAAAATCTTAAAAAAATTTCCAACTATTTTTGCTATTTTTCTTCTGCTATTTTCTACCGCTTGCGTTGAAACAATTGTCGTTGGATCAGTCGCTACAGGCATGATCGCAACGCGCGAAAAAAATCTTTCGCACACTCATTCTGACATCGTAATCTCAACCAAAATTGCTATGCATTTTTTGGCCAGTGGACTGAAGAATCCTGGCAATTCGGTTGATGTCACTGTAACCGAAGGTCGAGTTTTATTAACCGGAATTGTTCGCAACGAAGAAAAAGCAAAATCAGCTACAGAATTAGCGTGGAAGGTTGAAGGAGTGAAAGAGGTGATTGATGAAATTCAACTGCAAGATGGCTTTAACTTCAAAAACATTTCCACTGCTGCGCGTGACTATGTCATCAGCGCTGAAATCGAATCAAAATTATTGCTCATTCGCGGGGTGTCTTCTGCAAATTATCAAGTTACCACGGTGAGCAAAACCGTTTATTTACTTGGTATCGCGGACAGTAATACAGAAATGCAAAAAGTTTTAGATCTGGCTGCAAAAGTTCGTGGCGTAGAAAAAGTCGTTAATCACGTGATTCTAGCTTCGGACAGCAGACGCAATGGATAATCAAGTCATCACCTTCGGATGCCGCTTAAACGCCTACGAATCTGAAGCGATCAAAGAAGCTCTCAAAAAAACCGATCAGAAAAATTTAATAGTTTTTAATTCATGTGCTGTGACTAGCGAAGCGGAGCGTGAGTTGCGCCAAGCTGTGCGTAAAGCGCGCCGAAATAATCCTGAGGCGAAAATTGTGGTGACGGGTTGTGCAGCGCAGATTGATCCGGAAAAATATGCGGCGATGGCGGAGGTGGATTTGGTGTTGGGGAATGTGGAGAAAATCGTAGCTGAGAGTTATGATTTTAGTCGTCAGGCGATAGGCGATAGGCGTCAGGCGGAGAAGGGTTCACTATCGCCTACCGCCTACCGCCGACCGCCTAGCGTCTCCCACGCCGATCACCTTTTTCTCAGCGCCAAAAACTCCTCCCAAAATTTCCTAACCGATCACGACGCCGCCAAAATCAAGGTCAACGACATCATGTCGATCACCGACACTGCGCCGCAACTTGTCTCTTATTTCGAAAATAAAACGCGGGCATTTCTCGAAATTCAAAATGGCTGTAATCATCGTTGTACTTTTTGCATCATCCCATTTGGCCGCGGAAATAGCCGTTCGGTGGCGTTTGGTGAAATTGTTTCGCAGGTGAAAAAAATGGTGGCAGCGGGGCACAAGGAAGTGGTTTTGACGGGCGTCGATATTTCCGGTTACGGTGAAGATTTGCCGGCGCCGCTGAAATTGTCGCAGATGATCAAGCGGCTGCTGGCACTTGTTCCCGAGCTTCCGCGCTTGCGACTTTCTTCCGTCGACGTTGCGGAATTGGACGAAGGATTTTTTGAAATTCTCGCCGGCGAGCCACGATTCATGCCCTATCTCCACCTTTCTGTTCAATCGGGCGACGACATGATTTTGAAGCGAATGAAGCGCCGGCACAATCAAAAGCAAGTTTTAGATTTTTGTGCGAAAGCGCGCCAAATCAGGCCAGAAATCACTTTCGGCGCTGACATCATCGCCGGATTTCCAACCGAAACTGACGAAATGTTTTTGAATTCGGTGAAGCTGATTGAGGAAGCCGGAATTATTTTTACCCACATTTTTCCTTACTCAAAACGCGAAGGCACACCAGCCGCCAAAATGCCGCAGGTCAACGGCAAAATCATCAAAGCCCGCGCCAAAATTCTGCGCGAAAAAGGCGCAGCGGAATTACAAAAATTTCTGCAAAAACAGGTCGGAAAAACTCTGAAAGTGCTGATCGAAAAGGACGGAATCGGGAAGACTGAAAATTTTCTCGACGTGAAAATTTTGTCGGATTCTGAAAATTTAAAATCTGACGTGATCATTGAAGTCGTGGTTTTGGGAACTGAAAATAATTTTTTAACTGGACCCCGTCAGAACATTTAAAATTAAATGCTAAAAACAAATCGCCTAAATCTCCGACCATTCACCGATTCTGACTTAGACATTCTTCACCAACTCCATTCCAATCCCGAAGTCGCTAGAACCACGATTGACGGTATTCAAAGCCGTGAGCAAGTTCAAAAACAGCTCGAAAATTTTATCGCGCATCAGGAAAAATTTGGTTACTCGCAACTAGCGGTTTTTGAAAATGAATCTCTGAAATTCGTTGGCCGCGCTGGCTTGACGACTCGCACATTAAACCAAGAAATCGGTGAGCTCACCGAAATTCGCTTCGCATTTTTGCCAGAATTTTGGGGGGAAGGCTACGCCTCAGAAGTCGCGCGCGAGCTGATCCGCTTCGGCTTCGAAGATTTAAAATTAGAAAAAATGTCAGCATCGAGCGGTACAACAAACGAAAAATCTTTCCGAGTTTTGACGAAATACGGTTTTAAATTCGTAAAAAATATTCTGCCCGAAGGCTACGGATCAGCGGATGAAATTCGGTTTTATTTGATGACGTATGAGGATTATTTAAATTTTTTTAACCACAAAAAATAAGGTGATTTAAAAAGGGTGCAGCTCAATATGTCTTTTAAAATTTAAAAAATTATTTCGAAAAATGAAAAAAATTCACATTGCATTTTTACTGATTCATAACTCTGAATTGTTGCGAGATACCTCTCTAAAAACAATTTTTAATGCCGCGGTTTCTGATCCTACATGTCAGGTTAGTGTTTTGTCGGAAAGTTTCGATCCAAATGCAAAAAAACGTTTAGAGGATTATCTGATTTCAATTGGTGAAAAACCAGATGCCGCAAAACATTATCAATGTTGCGATGTAAATAATCGCTTAACCCTTGATGTGAGAAGGCTTAGTATTGATGTTATTTTTACGGTAAATCCGTACGAACGTAAGATAACATTCACAATAAATGAAATGTGCCATAAGCTTAAGGTTTGTTATGTTAATTATGGTATTGAGATGGATAAGAGTAGTGGCGAGGTTGGATATGTTAGATCTTTAAAAAATGCTTTTAGATTTTTCTATACGAGCGAGGATGAGAGGGATATTTATCAAATAAATTTTGGTTTAGAGAATAATCATAAGTTTATAAAATCCGGATCGCCAAAGTTTGATTTTATTCTCGATAGAGAAAAAATTCGTCAAAAAGGCGAAAAAATTTGGAGCTCTGGTTTAAATTCTGGGCGTAAAAAAATAATAATTACCTCACATCATCAAGATAAACTGGCTCCTTGGAGTAACGGAAACTTTATCGAACATCACAAATTTTTTCTGCAATTGCCAAAAAAATATCCAGAAATTGATTTTATAATGAGATTTCACCCCAATCTTTTTCCATCTCTCAAAAATTTTCATAGTTGGGATGATGCCATGATAGATGAATGGAAAAAAGATTTTTGCAGCAACAGGAATGCCAGAATTTATGACGGTGATTATGAGCCATTATTTTTAACATCTGATGCGATGATTACTTCCGCCTTATCATTCGTTGCGCTATATCCACTAACCAAAAAGCCATTTTTATTTATCACTAAAAAAGATGGCTCTCACTTTAATTCCTTTGGAAAAAAACTAATCTCCTCCAACTACAAAGGTCGCTCCGAGCAGGATATAATTAACTTCATCGAAAATGTGGTGATCAAGGGAAATGATGAGCTTTATGAAAAAAGAGCGCAGGTTGTGAAAGAAATAATTCCAATTGCCGAAGGCGGAAATGGCAATTTTATTAAAAATTACATCAAGGAAGAAATTCTTAAAGAAAGGCAAAAAAGCCAGATGAATGCTTGTTTGGTAAGAGAGACGCTGCGGAAGGTTTAGAGTCTTGGTGAATTCAACCATTCTGATTCTGCCATTAAAATTTGTTTTTATTAACGAATGGAGTTTAATTTATGAGCGATCCTAGAAATATTCTTAACAATCAAGATCCGCCAACAGTAGATATT
>CAIYMZ010000012.1 GCA_903927415.1 uncultured Alphaproteobacteria bacterium | reverse complement strand
GTGAATGCTAGCTCTAAAAAAAATAAAAAAAACGGAAATTTAAAAAAGAAATTTTTTTAAGAAAAATTTCCTGCAAACAAAATAATTTTTGTGCAATAAAAAAACCGCTTCCAAAATTTAAATTTGAAAGCGGTTTTTTTAACTTGAGAGGGCTCTAAAAATTATGCAACGATTTGCACTATTTCTTCAGAAATTTCAGGCTTCTTCTTTTTTGGTTTTTTGGTTTTTTCTTCTGATTTTTCAGATGCAACTTCCACTTCTGAAGCCTCAACTTTATCCGCAGATTTTGAACCTTTCTTTTCAGATTTTAAAAGAGCTTCGATTTCTGATTCGCTTCTGGTCACAATCAAACGCACATCAAAACCGATTTCGGAGTGAAGATTTAATCTTACTTCATAAACACCAATTTCTTTGATTGGTTTTTTTAAAAAAATGTCGGCACGAGAAACTAATTTTTCACCTAAAATTTCATTAATTTTAATCGCGATACTTGCCGAGTTCACTGAGCCATAAAGCCTTCCATCGTCAGAAGCATTTTCAATAATCACAATATCTTTACCGGCAACTTGCACTTTCACCCTTTCAGCAACATCAAGATTTTTGAGATTGGCTTGTTCAAATTCGTGTTTTTTGGTTTCAAAAATTTTGTAATTGTTAGTCGTAAAGCAAATGGCTTTTTTATTTGGGATCAAAAAATTTTTTGCGTAGCCATTTTTTACCGCAACAACATCGCCAATTTTACCAAGATTAGAAACCGAAGCGATTAGAATAATTTTCATTGTTTAAGTTAGTTTGAAATTACGTCTTTTTTAATCGGAGAGATCAGTGCTAGATGCCTAGCTCTCTTGATTGCCAAGGCCAAAGCTTTTTGTTTTTTTACTTCAACATTTGTGACTCTGCTAGGAATAATTCTTCCTCTTTCAGAAAGAAATTTATTCAACAATTTAAGATTTTTGTAATCGATTTCAGCGAGCGAAATATCGCGAAGTGGGCAAGATTTTTTCTTTCTGACAAAAACGCTTTGATTTACCAAAGAAATTTTGATGAAGCCTTCTTCTGTGCTTTGATTGTTGGTGTAGTTATTGGTATTTTTATTCTTATTAACTATTCTTGCTGCCATAATTTCTCCTTAAACTTCAAATTGAGCTTGATCCGATACCAGATCAATTTTGCTTAAATCTTTTTTGGTAGTCGAAACTTTGCCAATTTTGTAATCTTTGGCAGTAGTTGAAACAAATAGTGGCGACTCTTCGAAATGCTCTTCAACCGCGAATGTTGTGCTTCTGATTATATCTTCATTGAAGCCCATGACACGATTAAGCTCTGCAACTGCAGCATATTCAGCATCAATATTTAGTAGGACATAATGCCCACGAGAATTTTTTTTAACCTTATAGGCAAGATTTCTTAGGCCCCAATATTCTTTAGAAACGATTTTTCCCTTACCATCTGTGACAATCTTGCAAAGCTTGCTGGTTAAGGTGTCAGCATCATCGGCGGTTAAATCTTGCCGAGCAATAAAAACGGTCTCGTAAAGAGGCATAGATAAAAATTTTAAATTGAAATTAATTGCTTCTCGAATTGCTTTCTTAGAGCAGCTAAAAATGGGAGCGGCGCAAAGTATGGACGGGTTTTTTAATTGCAACATGAAATTGGTGAATGGTAAATATGTCAAATCCAGTTGAAAAAACCGACCTCTGATCAATTAACAACAAATGCAAATTCTAAATCGCAAAGCACATTTCAATTACACCATCGAAGAAGAAATTGAGGCGGGTATCATGTTGCTCGGAAGCGAGGTAAAATCGGTGCGCGCCGGCAAAGCAACCATCAATGAATCTTACGTCGCCGAAATTGGCGGTGAATTATTTCTCACAAATTGCCACATCAGCGAATATAAAAACGCTAATCGTTTCAATCATGCGCCAACACGCCCGCGCAAACTTCTGCTCCACAAAAAACAACTAGAAAAAATCACCGGTAAAATGCAGGAAAAAGGCTATTCCGTGGTACCATTAAAAATTTTCTTCAACAAAAAAGGCTTCGCCAAAGTTGTAATCGGAATCGGTCGCGGCAAAAAACTTTACGACAAGCGCGAGTCGATTAAGAAAAAAGATGAAGCGCGGAGAAATCAGCGCGGCGAAGAATGATCTCACCTACCACCCCCTACAACCTACCACTTACCACTCTTCGCAGCGTCAAAACAATTCTAACAAAGCACCTCTCCCATCTCATCGGCGGCAATAAAATCTTCGATCTCCTGCTACACAAGCCAATTCGCGTTGAAAAAATTTCGATCTGTCCGCGACTTTTCGAAGTGCAAAATGACGAGCTGATAATCGTCAAAGCCAAAGTCGAATCGCACGTCAAGCCAGCAACAGCGCGCCAACCATTCAAAGTGATTTGCTACAATCCGACCGGCTACATAAATCTCGTTTTTTTTAAAATTTTTCCGAGCCAAATCGCAAAGATGAAAATCGGCTCCGAGATCGCTATTCTCGGGCATTTGCAACGATTAGGGGGGGAGAATCAAATCACTCACCCGCAAGAAATTTTGCCGGCAAGCGAGATCGAAAAACTGCCGCAGTTGAACGTAATCTACCCTTTAACCGCCGCGATTTCGCAAAAATTTTTGACCAAAAAAATTCACGAAATTTTGGCGAAGATTGGCGAAGAAAATGAGGAATGGATTAATGCGGAATTATTGAAACAGCGAGGCTGGCTACGGTTTGGTGAGGCGTTGAAAGACTTACATTATTTTCACCAAACGTCCGAAAAAAATTGGCAACTCGCCCGCCAACGCCTCGCTTACGACGAACTTCTCGCTTGGCAAATCGCAGTTTTGCTCGCCAAAAATAAATCGCAGTCACATAAAAATTTTCTGCAACCAGAAAAAAATTTAGCGGCAGAATTTCTTTCGTCTCTGCCTTTTCAGCTTACGCAGGCACAGCTAAAAGCGATTTCAGAAATTGAATCAGAAATTTTTTCTGACAAAAAAATGTTACGACTTTTGCAAGGTGATGTCGGCAGCGGCAAGACCGTCGTCGCAATATCCGCTTGCCTCTCCACCATTTCTGGGCAAAAACAAACTTGCGTGATTGCGCCAACAACAGTGCTCGCCAAACAGCATCTGGCCTATTTCCGCAAGTTTTTAGAAAAATTTAATTTGACGATTGAACTCCTCACTTCTGCCACGACAAAAAAACAAAAAACAAAAATAATCTCCGATTTGGCTGAAGGAAAAATTGACGTTCTAATCAGCACCCACGCGGTTTTGGAAGATGACGTCAAATTCAAAAATCTCGGCCTCGCGGTGATTGACGAGCAACACCGCTTCGGCGTGATGCAGCGCTTAAAACTTGTCGAAAAAGGCGCGGACGTCGACACGCTGCTAATGAGCGCAACGCCCATCCCGCGCAGCTTGATGATGGGTCTCTACGGCGAAATGGACATTTCGATTTTGAACGAAAAACCGAAAAATCGGCAGCGAATTGAGACACTGGTAATGTCCGCAAAAAAAATTGGCGAGATTCACGAAGCCATGAAACGCGCGGTTTTGCGCGGGGAGAAGATTTATTGGATTTGTCCGGTGATTGATGCTTCGGAACAATGGACCCCGCAACAAGTGCGGGGTGACAATTCACACTCAGGTGACAATTCGCACTCAGGTGACAATTCACACTCAGGTGACAATTCGCACTCAGGTGACAATTCGCACTCAGTGTCACCCCGCACTTGTTGCGGGGTCCAGAACGAAACTGAGCTCACAGCAGCAAAAGAAAAACACGCTGAACTCACAAAAATTTTCGGCGCCGAAAAAGTCGGGTTGCTGCACGGAAAAATGAAGGAAAGCGAAAAAGAAAAAATAATGGCGGAATTTTCGAATCCGCTCGGGAGCTTGAAAATTCTAGTCGCAACTACGGTGATTGAAGTTGGGATCGACGTGCCTGACGCCACAGTAATCCTCGTTGAAAATGCTGAAAATTTTGGCCTCGCTCAACTTCACCAACTTCGCGGTCGCGTTGGTCGTAGCAACAAAAAATCTTTTTGTATTTTGTTGTACGGCGAAAAATACGGCACCAATCAACGCACTCGCCTCAACATTTTACGCCAATCCGACGACGGATTTTTCATTGCTGAAGAAGATTTAAAAATGCGCGGCAGCGGCGAATTACTTGGCACCAAGCAAAGTGGCTTTCCGGAATTTAAAATTGCTGATCTGAATTTTGATTCTGATTTGCTGAAGATTGCGCACAAAAACGCGCAATTAATTTTGCACCGCGGCGACCTCAAAAAAAATCACCGCGATTTGCTGCAACTTTTTGGCTATGACGATTGTTTGAAAATGATTGCTGGAGGATGAGCTAGAGCGGCAGATTATCGTGCTTCTTCCAAGGTTTTTGCACTTTTTTATTTTTCAAAATTTGCAAGCTGGCGCAAATTCTTTTGCGGGTGTTTTGTGGGCGGATGACTTCGTCGATGAAGCCACGAGATGCCGCCACGAAAGGTGAGGCGAATTTTTCGCGATATTCGGCGACGCGCTTGGCTTTTGATTCAGGATTTTTTGCATCTTCGCGGAAGATGATTTCAACCGCACCTTCCGGCCCCATTACTGCAATCTCAGCATTTGCCCAAGCGTAATTTACGTCGCCGCGTAAATGTTTAGAATTCATCACGATGTAAGCGCCGCCGTAGGCTTTGCGGGTGACGACGGTGATTTTTGGAACTGTCGCTTCGCCGTAAGCGTAAAGCAATTTTGCGCCGTGGCGAATAATTCCGGCATGCTCTTGATCCGTGCCCGGTAAGAATCCCGGCACGTCAACGAAAGTTAAAAGTGGAATGTTGAAGGCGTCGCAGAAGCGAATAAATCGCGCCGCTTTTTCGCTGGCTTTGATGTCTAGACATCCCGCCAAATGCATTGGCTGATTGGCCACAACGCCGATAGTTTCGCCCTCCAAACGCCCGAAGCCAACCATGATATTTTTGGCGTAGTTCGGATTAATTTCGTAGAAATCTCCTTCGTCTAAAATTTTTTCGACCAGCTCTGACATGTCGTAAGGCTGATTTGGATTTTCGGGAATGAGCGTGTTGAGCGAAACGTCGACGCGATCGGCCTCGTCATCAGTTGGAATTTGTGGAACTGGTTTTTGGTTGGAAAGCGGGAGGAAATTGATGAGACGACGAGTTTGCAGCAGCGCATCAATGTCGCTTTTGAAAGTGAGATGAGCCACGCCGGACTTGGCTCCGTGGACTGATGCTCCACCCAAATCTTCTTGGGTTACAGTTTCGTGAGTGACGGTTTTAACCACGTCTGGACCCGTCACGAACATGTAAGACGAACCTTCAACCATGATTGTGAAATCAGTGAGAGCTGGCGAATAAACCGCGCCGCCAGCGCATGGCCCCATGATCAGAGAAATTTGTGGAACGACGCCGCTAGTATCAATGTTGCGTTGGAAAATTTCGCCGTAGCCGCCGAGGGAGTCTACGCCTTCCTGAATTCGCGCTCCGCCGGAATCGTTGATGCCGATGACTGGCGCGCCAACTTGCACCGCGCGATCCAAAACTTGGCAGATTTTTTTAGCGTGAGCTTCGCCGAGCGATCCACCCATCACGGTGAAATCTTGGCTGTAAACAAAAACAAGACGACCATTGATGGTGCCTTGTCCCGTAACGACTCCGTCACCCGGATGTTTTTTGTCATCCATGTCGAAATCGCTGCAGCGATGCTCGACGTAAAGGCCATATTCTTCGAAAGAATCGGGATCGAGCAAAACTTCAATTCTTTCGCGCGCGGTTAATTTTCCTTTGGAATGCTGGATGTCGATTCGCTTTTGACCGCCGCCGATGCGGGCTTCTTCACGTTTTGAGGCGAGTTTGGCAATGTTGGGGGAGCGCATACTTCTTAGGGTTGTAGGCGGTAGGCGGTAGGCGGTAGGCGGTAGGCAAAATACTATCGCCTATCGCCTATCGCCTAACGCCTACCTCCTAAATTTTAGTTTAATTTCGCGATAATCGTTTCACCACCAATCATCGTTTGACCAACGAGTGACTTGATCGCGATGTCTTCCGGCAGATAAATGTCGGCGCGGCTGCCGAAGCGGATGATGCCGTAACGATCACCGATGTGAATTTCTTGGCCTTCTTTCAAATCAGAAATGATGCGGCGGGCGACGAGTCCTGCGACTTGCACAAAAATAATTTCAACGCCGTTTGCAGTTTTTACGACAACAGAATTTCTTTCATTTTCTTCGCTCGCTTCAGCGGCGTTGGCACTCAAAAATTTTCCCGGTTTGTAGCTAACTTTTGTAACTGTTCCGCTAAGTGGAACGCGGTTTACGTGAACGTTAAACACGTTTAGAAAAACACTAATTTTGTTAAATTTTTTAGCACCGTATCCCAAATCATCCGGGGCTATGACGCCGTATTCCACGCGGGTTACTACACCATCCGCTGGAGAAATTATTACATTTTCTTCAACGGGAATAACTCTTTCAGGATCACGAAAAAAGAAAATGCACCACAAGGTGATAACAAGACCGATCAGGCCAAGAGAGTTGCTTAGTAGGGACAGAAGCGCGGTCACCAAAGCAAAAATTATGATGAATTTGTATCCCTCTTTGTGAATTGCAAAAGTGACTAGTTTTAGGGCGCCGATGAAGTCGTTCATAAAATTGAGGATTATAAATTGAGGATTATGGGGTTGGGAGTTAGGAATTTTTATACTCAAACTGATTCAAGAAACCGAACTAATAAACTCGATGTCATGCTGAGCCTGTCCTTACGCAAGGCGGGATTTGTAATCCCGCCTTCACGTTCAGTTCCTTGTTTCAAGCTGGAACTGAAAGTTAGGACAGAGTTACAAACTCCGTCCTGCTTCAAGCGCAAACTACTCAGCCTCATTAAATTTCTGCCAAATTTTGTCGAACTCTTTCAAAGAAGTTTTTTTCTTTTCGAGCGGAGCTTGATTCAGCACGAGTTCAATCGCCTTTTCCTCAATGATTGTGCCTTTGAGTTGCTGCACAGCGTGAGAATTTTTTTGGTAATATTCGAGCACCGCTTTTTCTTGATTTGGAAAACGCTGCAAGATTTTTCCGAACTCTTGATTGATGTCGTCGTTAGTAACTTCGATTTTATTTTTTTGCGCCAAGTCAGACAGGATCATGCCGCAGCGGATCATGCGCTCGGCTAATTCGCGTTTTTTTTCTTTGGCCCTTTCTTTTTCCTTGTCGTTTTTAAATTTGCTTGGATTGGTTTTTAGCTCTTCTTCAACTTCAGCCCAAACACTGGCAAGCTGTTCATCTACTAATCCGATTGGCAATTCAAAATCGTGTTTTTTATTCAAGAAATCGAAAAGTTCTTTTTTAAAAAGATTGCGCGACATGTTTTTGTAACTGTCCTCGATCTGTTTCTTCACTGCTTCTTCGAGCTTCGCCTTACTTTCTAAGCCAAAATTATTTTTAATAAATTCGTCAGAAATTTCCGGCAATTCTGCAGTTAAAACTTCATTCACTTTCACATCGAATTCCGCAGCTTTGCCGGCAAATTCAGCTTTTTGATATTCGCTAGGAAATTTTACTTTGACACGAACCTCATCTCCGGCCTTTTTTCCGACCAATTGTTCTTCAAAATTATCGATGAAGTTTTTGCTGCCAAGCTCGAGTTGGTAACCCTTCGCCGCGCCGCCTTCAAATTCTTTTTTGTCAATTTTTCCGACGTAATCAATCTTGACGGAATCACCGATTTTTGCTTTGTAAGCGGCATCTTTGCCGTTCCATTTGCGATAAAATTTGAGCAATTTTTGTAGTGATTCGTCGAGATCAGCGGTTGTGATTTCAGCTTCTCTTTTGGTGATTTTAATTTTGTTTAACTCGATTTCAGGAATTTGCGGATAAAGCTCGAGCGTGGCCGTGAGCTCAATATCCTTGCCTAATTCAAAAATTTTAACGTCGAGTTTCGGCGAAAGAGCGAGCTTAAAATTATTGTCAGTGACGATTTTTTTGATGCTGTCATTGATGATTTTGTCCGACTCGTCAGCCATGATTGAATGGGCATATTTTTCTTTGATGACCGCGACCGGAACTTGTCCTTTGCGAAATCCTTTGAGCGAAAAATTGTCGCGAATTTTTGCGATGTAAGCGTTGATGCGCTCCTCAATCATTTGATTAGGAACAGTGATTTGGTAATCTTTTTTTAACTTTTTGTCGTAAGTATTTTTTATTTTTACTTCCATTGCGGAGCCTTGAGCTGTAAAGGTTGGTATGAATTTGTGAATTGGCTTTGTGAGTTGGATTTTGCTGCGAATGCGGCGAAGAAATGAGGCGCGAATTTAAGAAGTAAGGGTAGTAAATAGCAATCGATTTGGTGAAAAAGTTTCAGTAAAAATGTCTTTTTAGCAAAAGCGTGCCCAGGGTGAGATTTTGTACAACTGCCGAGGTTTGTATTTTGAATTTTCAGAATTGTGAGAAGCTAGACGCTGCTTAAGATTGGAAGTACAACCGATGTAAGTTTTATTGGGATGAGATAGAGATTTTAGAATGTAGACGAGTGCATTGTGTGAGCCAAATGAGAAGTTTTTTACAGATGGCTGGCTTGCCAGGCGTAGCTCGTAAGAGCGAAGCCTGGTGCGGATAGAGGGACTTGAACCCACATGCCTTGCGGCGCTAGATCCTAAGTCTAGTGCGTCTGCCAATTTCGCCATATCCGCGGTAGGAGACGAGAGCTAACTTGCTGCTACTACGTCAATAAAAATTCTGTTGTTGCGAGCTGATTTTACGAACTTCACGATGCCAGCAATTTTTGCAAAAACTGTGTGATCTTTTCCGAGGCCAACATTTTTACCAGGATGCCATTTTGTTCCCCTTTGACGAACGATAATATTTCCAGCTTCAACAGCTTGACCACCGTATTTTTTCACTCCGAGTCTTCTGCCCGCTGAATCGCGACCATTTCTTGAACTGCCGCCCGCTTTCTTCGATGCCATGGTTTCTCCTGATAATTACGCTTTGATTGAAAGAATTTTCAGCAAGGTTTGTTGCTGACGATGCCCTTGTTTTCTGCGAGAATTTTGTCTTCTTCTTTTTTTAAAAATGATAACTTTATCATCTTTAAAAGTTTTGATGATTTCAGCTTCAACTCTGGCACCATTGACTAGAGGGGCGCCAAAAGAAATTTCTCCTTGCTCAGATTTAACCAGCAAAACTTTTTCTATCACTATCTTAGAACCAGCGTCACCACTAAGTTTTTCGACAATAATTTTTTCATTTGGCGCAACACGATATTGCTTTCCGCCAGTTTCAATGATTGCAAACATAAGATTTAAACTTGTTAACTAAATGGGGACTTGAGAAAAAAAGAACATCTAGATTTCAAAAAGGTGGCGCACCCTATTAACGATGATCTTTTTGTCAAATAATTTTTCTGATAAAAAAAATGAATCTTTTCGGACAATTTTTTGAAGCAAAAAAACGTCTTTATCCGCAGGCAGTAAAAGGTCGATTCCGCAGATTAAAATGTATTTTGAACAGCATCTTTTTAAGCATTTATTTTTTCCTTCCATTCATTCGCTGGGAACGAGTTGGAAGTGCTCCGGATCAGGCTATTCTGATTGATCTGCCGGGCAGTAAAGCATATTTTTTTGCCATCGAAATTTGGCCGCAAGAAGTTTATTACCTCGCAGGAATCCTCATCATAGCTGCCGTCGCACTGTTTTTTATCACTTCACTTTTCGGCCGAATTTGGTGTGGCTACGCTTGTTTTCAAACCGTCTGGACTGACATTTTTATCAGCTTCGAGCGCCTATTTCAGGGCGACCGCAATGATCGTATCTTGCTCGATCGCCGCAAAAATTTCGAAAAATTTTGGCGGAAATTTCTCACCCACTTTTGTTGGATAATAACTTCGATTCTCACTGGCTACGCCTTTACCTGCTACTTCCACGACGCCATCCCCTTCACCAAAAATATTTTCGCCGGCGAAATTTCCGTCACTGCTTTGGGCTGGATTTTAGGAATCGCCACCTCAACTTACATCATGGCCGGCTTCGCCCGCGAGCATGTCTGCACCTACATGTGCCCCTATTCGCGCTTTCAATCCGCCATGTTTGACAGCAATAGTTTGATAATTTCTTACGACGAAAAACGCGGCGAGAAGCGAGGCAAATGGCGGCAAGGCGAGAGTTTCGAAAATCGCGGACATTGCATCGATTGCAAACAATGCGTCGTAGTTTGTCCTACAGGCATCGACATCCGCAACGGTTTACAAATGGAATGCATTGCCTGCGGCCTTTGCATTGACGCCTGCGATAATGTAATGAAAAAAATCGGACTGCCGAAGGGATTAATCAGATACGACACACTCGGCCATCTCGCCAACCCGATTCCCGAAAAAAAATTCAAGATTTTGAAGCCGCGAACTTTTTTTTACGCGACAATTTTAATTTTAGTTTCCGGCCTAATGCTCCGAAATTTAATCTTGAAGCCAACTCTCGAAATCAGCGTCATTCCTGATCGCAACCCCATCTTCGTCAAACTTTCTGATGGCGGAATTCGCAACGGTTACATTTTTAAAATAATGAATAAAACCCACGCGACGAAAATTTTTTCGCTGAAAATTTCCTCGCCTGAAACTGCGATTTTAAAATTACAAAATGGCGATTCGCAGCATTTGGAAGTTGCTCCTGATTCAGTTGGAACGTTTAAAATTTTTACGATTTTGCCGCTGGAGTTAGTGGAAAAGAATGAGGAAGGGCGCAGCTTGGTAGAGTTTGTGATTGCGGACGAGAAGGAGTCGAAAAAAGTTTCAGCGGTTTTTATTTCTAGGTAGATTGATCCGTTTTCAGCTCGTCATTGCGAGCGAAGCGAAGCAATCCAGAATGTTGAAGCGCATGGATTGCTTCG
>CAIYMZ010000011.1 GCA_903927415.1 uncultured Alphaproteobacteria bacterium | reverse complement strand
GATCCTTACCCCACCTGATGTCTTGAGTCAGATAAGTTTAGCAAGTTTGTTGATTTTACTCTTCGAAATTGTCATTCTTATTGGTAAAAATTTTAACAATAAAAACTAAAAAATATGGCTACTAAGAAAAAAGCTCCGGCTAAAAAAGCAGTTAAAAAAACTGCTGCTAAAAAACCGGCTGCAAAAAAAACAGTAAAAAAAGCTGTTAAAAAAACTTCTGCTAAAAAGAAGTAAAAAATCTAAAAAGTAAAAAGGGCGGAGCCTCGAAAGAGACTCCGCCTATTTTTTTGTCCAAAATTAATTGGTTTCTTGCTTACTGTTGCCTGCCTTCGTTGATGTTACCAAAAACCTGCTTAATAGTAACTTTTACTGGAGATGTTTCTGGGGTTCTTGCACGATTTTCCGCATTCACAATATCACACAAAATATCTAGAGAAACTCCGCCGTCGAAACACATGCAAATTGCAAAAGTTTTTTTATCCAAGTCTTCGATCGTTTTGCGATTAACAACTCTCAACCCTCCAGTTTTATATTTTTTTCGCGAAAATAAAAAAAGACGATTCAAAATTTTTATGTAAGCACTAATCCGTGGATTTGGATGGTCTGGCACCGTGCCAGTCATGATTTGTTCATCGGTAGCATTAATCAAATACTCAAAAAGTAATTCAGCAACTTCGGCGGTTTCATTTTCAATTTTCTGAAAAACATCGCTGATTAACTTCAGATTTTCTACTACATCAGCAGATGAATTTGTTAATTCTGGCAAAGGATTCTGAACTTGCTCACTCATAGTTTTTTAAATAAATTTTTTTAATAAATCACCAATCTCAGAAAAAATTGGATTCTGTGTAGCCAAGCGTAGCTTGATAAGATTCACTACTCTTGGCAAAAGAGTTAAATAATTATTTTTTCCATCACGAATAGAAAGTCGCGCGAAAATACCAATAATTTTTATATTACGCTGCAAGGATAAAATTTCATAATCTCTCGTAAAAATAATTTTATCACAGCTAGATTTTTTTAAATAATAATTAAAAAGTTTTTTACGATTTTCCTCGTCAACGTCTCTTCTCGCATCTTCAAGAAGTGAAACCAAATCGTAAGCTTTTGCACCAATCACTGCATCTTGAAAGTCAAGCAATCCAACCTGCTTAATCCCTTCCCTACTCGATAAAATCATCAAATTATCAGCATGATAATCCCGCAAAACTAACACCTGATTTTCTTTTTCGAGCAAGTCAAAAAGTTGAAACCATAAAAATTTAAATCGCGCTTTTTCTTGCAAGCTCATCGCTTTTTTTTGCAGCGGCAAGTACCAATCAACGAACAACATTACTTCACGAAAAAGTAGCGCGTGATTGTAAGTTGGGATATCTTTTGGCGCCTCCAATCTATGCAGAGATAGCAAGACTTCGCAGGCTTTTTCGTAAAGTGGCAATTCTTGCAATTGTGATGTTACCAAAACTTTTCCGTAAGTATCGTCACCAAAATCTTCAAGCAAAAGAAATCCGTTTTCTTCCTCACGAGCAAAAATTTTTGGCGCCGAAAATTCGTGAGAGATTAAAAATTCATCAATTTTAACAAAGGGGCGGATGTCTTCGTGGCTTGGCGGTGCAAACATCAGGATACGAGTTTCACCATCAAAAAAAATTCGGTAGTAAGAACGAAATGAGGCATCACCAGCAACTTTTTTTATCTCACAGTTTTTGATTTTATTTTCGGCAAGAAATTTTCGCGCTTGCTCTTCGTTCAAAAAAATCATCAGAAATCAATTTTTGAATAATGTTCTGGTGGCGTGATATTAGGAATTCTGTCTCTCAAAATCTCGCCAAAAATTTTGTGAGACTTAATCAAGCTATACCAATCTTTTGCTGGCAAATAGTGATGCCAATTGATGTCACCAAAATAATCCAAAACTGAAATTTGACAAGCCGCAGCAAAATCAGCGACAGAAATTTGATCCCCAGCCAAATATTTTCGTGTCTCCAAAAGATATTCGATGTAGCTCAGGTGAATATTTAAATTGCGTCTAGCTATACGTAAAATTTCCGAATCCGGCGAAACAGCGCTAGGTAAGTAACGATTAAAATAACGCTCATTCAGCACATGCTTGCTAACTTCATGATAAAATTTTTCGTCAAACCAGCTTTGTAAGCGACGAGTTTCGGCGCGCTTCACTACCGAATCTCCTAAAAAATTTTTACTCTCCGCGTGTTTTTCTTCGATATATTCGACGATGGTTGCACTATTTACGACCACAACCGCATCGCCATTGTCAAACAATACTGGCACCGTTCCGGATGGATTCATGGCAATAAATTCTTTTCGCCTTTCCCAAAAATTTTCTTGAACAAGCTCAAATCCAATTTCTTTTGCCACTAAAAAAACTCGGATTTTGCGCGAGAAAGGGCATATGGGATGATGATAGAGACGATACATAAATTTAGGATTTAGGAATTAAGAATTGGGAATTAGGATTAGTGAACAGATTTTAAATTCTAAATCCTAATTCTTAAATCCTAAATCATTATGAAAAAAATCGCCCTCATCGACGGCTACGGATTTGTTTTTCGTGCTTATCACGCTTTGCCACCGCTCACCAGATCAGACGGCACGCAGGTTGGCGCGGTTTACGGATTTACTAACATGCTAATAAAATTAATCGCGGGGCTGGATGTTTCGCATGTTGCGGTGGTGTTTGATGCCGGATCAAAAACTTTTCGTAACGACATTTTTCCGACCTACAAAGCCAATCGTCCGCCCTGCCCTGAAGATTTAAAACCGCAATTTGCAATCGTGCGCGAAGCGGCGGAATCATTGAATCTACACATTCTCGAAAAAATCGGATTTGAAGCTGATGACCTCATTGCCACCATCGCCAAAAAATCGGTGGCGGAAGGTTTTGAAGTGCTAATCGTTTCTTCTGACAAAGACCTGATGCAACTAGTCACCGAGCGCGTTTCAATGTATGACGCGATGAAAAATAAAATGATTCGCGCCGCCGAAGTGCAGGAAAAATTTTCTGTTGGGCCGGAAAAAGTTTTGGATGTTTTGGCGCTGATGGGTGACGCCTCCGACAACATTCCCGGAATTCGTGGGATAGGCCCAAAAACCGCGGCAGAGCTGATTGTACAGTTTGGCAGTTTGGAAAATATTTTTCTCCATCTCGACGAAATCAAACAAGAAAAACGCCGCCAACTTTTGACTGACGGCGCTGAAAATGCGCGGCTCTCGAAAATTTTAGTGACGTTGAAAAGTGATGTTGAGCTCGGCGTGAGTTTGGCTGATTTGGAAGTGAAGTCTTTGGATCCGCATCGTTTGATTTCTTTTTTGGAGGAGCAGGGATTTCGATCTTTAGTGACAAGAGTGAAGAAGGAATTTGGGATTGATGAAGCACAACTCCCTAACACCGTCATCCTTGATGCGCAGCGTCGAGGATCTCAGGAGTTAGACCTCCGAAGTCAAACTCACGAGATCCTCGCTGCGCCTACGGCTTGCAAGGATGACGTGGCTGCTATGCTCACGGCTTACAAGGATGATGGTGGTTTTAATAAAGTGAAAAAAACCAAAATCACCTCTACCACAACCTTCGCCGAAATCACTGCCCAAGCTCTCCAAACCGGCAGCGCCACCATCGATTTTTGTTTACAAAATGACGAACTCGATCTCGTCACAATCTCACCTTCGCCAGCAGAAATTTTTTATTTCAAAATCAAATCCAGCAAAAATTCCTCAGAAAAAAATCAGCCCGTCGATCTTTTTAATTTTCATGAACAGGTTGTAAGCGTTGAGGATGAAGGCTTTGAACTGAGTGAGCTGAAAGAAATTCTAGAAAACAATTCGATTAAAAAAATTTTTTTTGATGCGAAAAGTTTTTTGAAAAACATGGATGAATGCTGGACAGAATGCAGGACGGGGTTTGTAACCCCGTCCTCACGTTCAGTTCAAAAATCTGAAAGACATGAACAT
>CAIYMZ010000010.1 GCA_903927415.1 uncultured Alphaproteobacteria bacterium | reverse complement strand
TAAAAAATCTGATTGATAGTCCGTCAACTCTAGAAAAAATGTCCAAGAATGCCGCTGATTTAGCGGTTCTTGAGGCAACAAAAAATCTTGTGAAACTGATAAATGGCTGAGGAAAATCAACAGATAGAAATTTCTCTAGGTAAAATTTTGAAAGAAAAACGTCAAAATTTGAAAATGGAAATTAGCGAAATTAGCTCTTATTTAAGAATCAAGCCCAACGATATTCAGGCGATTGAAAATGATGATATAGGCTCCATTTCCAAGGGTTTATATGTGCAAGGCATGATCATAGCTTACGCAAAATTTTTGAAGATTGATCAAAAAATTACTGAAGAAAAAATTAAGTTTTTGCCGATCAAGTCTAATGTCGAAAATAAAAAACATCTGTTGCTTCACATTGGAGAAAATACCGAGATTACGCCGAGCAAAGATAGCTTTTTTAATTTTTTACTAATCTCGATTTTATTATTTTTGGTACTGCTTTCAATTTTTAATTCTCGGGAAAATAAAAACGGCTTAATTACCAACCAGAATTTGATTTTAGAGCTAGGGGGAAGCGACTTTTAGATGGCAGACTCTGATAAAAAAAATACAAAAAAAATCATCGAAAAGTTTAAAAATTTACAAGCCATAATTTTTAAATCTGAGGGCTTGAGAATCAGCGCCTTAGTATTTTTTGTAATTATTTTGTTAGTTTTTGCGTTACCATTTTCTTTCAACAATGCAGCGTTAAAATATCAAATTATTCAGAAAGTTAATCAAATCTCCGGAGCAAATTTTGTAATTAATGGCGATGTAACAATTAGTTTTCTGCCATATCCATCAATCACCGTTGGCGATGCATTGCTGCAAAATTATAAATCAGAATCTACCAAGAAAACTTATAATTTTTATGCCAAGTCGGTACAAATAATTTTTCCGGTTTTTAATTTTTCCGACGATGTTTTTGTTAAAAAAATAATTTTTACCGATGCAATTTTAGAGAGTTACATTGGTGTCGAAAATTTTTCTTCTCATGAAAATCAGCTCACAAAAATCATTGCCGAATTTACAAAAAATTCACCTGCTCAAGAAAGCAAAGTAGCTTCAGGAATCAGTGCAAAATTATTTTCTATCGGGGAGATTAAATCTTCTGCATCTGTTGTTGACGCTGTTAAGGAGATAGTAGTCGAAAATGGTGAGATGATTATTTACGATCGTTTGACGCAGAAAAAAGAAATAAAATCAATCAATGTTGATGCAAAAATAAGCGAGAAAAGAATTTCTGCTCAGGGTAATTTTAACAGCGAAAATATCGTCAGTAATTTTAAATTTTTAGCTCAGTTTAATTCGCAATCAACCAAGCCAGAGTCATTGCTAGAGGTAACTTCCCCGGTAATGTCCATGAGTGTCACAGGAAATTTTACTTCTGAAAATCGCGGCATTGTCGGTAGTGATTTTAAGGGAAAAATCGAAGCAGAAATTTTTGAATTAAAATCATTTTACAAAAGTTATGTTAGTAACAGTGACATAATTTCCGCTAAATTAAAATATAGCTCTAAGCCAATAAAAATCAGTGCTGACATCGCTAATAAATCTCAAGAAATTGCCATCAAAAATTTGTTAATTAGCTCGATTTTGGCCAATGGTTCTGGCGAGATTGATTTAGATTTAGCCGGAAAAATTCCATTAATTGATCTAGATTTAAATTTAGAAAATTTTGATTTGGATGGTATTTGGTCTGATGAAGCGGCAGCAATTAACGCGGCAATAACTAATCAAAATAATTCTCAAAATAACGTTGTTGAGATAGCGGAAATTTCAGCAAATGAAGCGAGTAGGAATGATGTTGCTGATAAGCCAGAAGAGTCATCGGAGCATACGAATAGCGATTCCATAGCTATAGAGAAAAATCCAAAACAAATTTCACCAATTGATGTCAATCTTGTCGGCAAAATCAAAGATTTTGATCTAACCGCAGAAATTAAAATCAAGAATGTGACCTATTTGGAAGGTGAGATTAGGGATTTAAATCTTTACGCAACGGTTTCAAATCAGGGAGAGATTTTAATTTTGCCGATGATTTTTACGGTGCCGGGAGATGGTTTATTTCGCGTTAACGGTGCGTTAGATAATAGCACTGGGTTACCAAAATTTGTCGGTAAATTTGATGCGAGCGGCAAGGATTTCAAAGAGGTTTTTAAGTGGCTAAAAATAGAATCGCAAAATTTGAAATTTGATAATCTCAAGGGGTACAGCCTTTATTCAGACATGTTGCTTTTGCCAAACAGCATCACGCTTAATAATTTTTATTTGAATTTGGCTGATGGCCAGAGTGAATTTCTGGGTGAATTAAAAATCGATAATAGCGGCAAATCAGCAAACATCACCAGTCGTTTTCAAGTCAGCGATTTTAACATCGACAGCTACTTCCTAACTTCTGGACAAAATGTCTATTTGTCCCCGGGATTGTTGATTAAAAAACTACTTTGGCTTAACGATATTTCAGCAAATAACGACTCGTTTTTTAGTTTCGACAAGTTGATTTATAAGGGCGAAGAATTTCCGGCGCAGTCTGTAAAATTAAAGTTTGGACGTGGTTATCTCGAAATTAATGACCTCAATTTGCAGTCAGCAAAAACCAATCTTAAGGCTAGTTTAACGGTTGATATAAGCGATAAGCATCCATTGTTCGAAATGAATATTTCTGCCGATAATTTTCATTACGATGCCATGCATAAAACTACTGCTCCAACAATTCAGAATCATAATTTTTTTGATCAGTTTTTTGCGATGCCATCACTCGAAGGATTTGACGGAAACATCTCAATCAATCTGAGCAATTTTGAAAATGATGATCTCAAAATCAAAAATCTAAAATTCGGCGGAAAATTAAAAGATGGTAATATCGAGGCTTCAGAATTGGCCTGTGATTTATATGGCGGAAGCCTCTCCTACAAAGGATTAGTCGGTCTCAAACAGAACAAGACAATCAATGGTAATTTATCTTTTAACAATGCCGACATACAGCCGCTTTTGTCTGATTTAATTGGTGTTAAAAATGTTTCTGGTATCGCGAATATTTCTGCAAGTATCACTGCGGCGGCAAGTAAAAAAGAAGAATTTTCTAAACAATTATCCAGTGAAATAAAATTTAATGCTAACTCTCCAAGCGTTGAAGGATATGGCTTAAACGATCTAGTCAAAAAAATGTTTGCGTTACAAAATTTTCGTCAAGAGCTGCAAGACCCTGAAAAAATTTTATTGAATCCGCAAAGCAAAACAATTTTTAAACAAGCAAGTGGCGCGGTTCAAATCAACAATGGTAAGGAGGGAAGGTTACGCGTTAATGTCACTGCTCCAGCAGTTAATGGAATTTTATCTGGCACAGTCAATGCCGAAAACAAAACGATCGATGCCTCATTCAATGCAATTTTCTTAACAGGGAATCGTCAAAAACAAACTCCAATAAACATCGCAACTAACCTGAAAGGTAAGCTGGACGCTATTTCGCAAAGCACTAATCTCGATCAAGTCAGGCAATATTTGGGTTTAACGAAACAGCCAGAAAAAATTATTGAAGCGACGCCATCGGAACAAAAAGAGTTGGTCATAGAAAAATCACAAATGCTTCCAATCCAAGAAACCAAACCTATTCCGGCTCAATGACGCGCATCTCAATTTACGATCTTCAACAAAAAAAATTGCAGGAAAAAATCATTTGCCTGACTGCTTACACCTTTCCAATGGCAAAAATTTTGGATGAATTTTGCGATATTATTTTGGTTGGTGATTCCCTTGGAATGACGATTTACGGCATGTCAGACACTGTCGATGTAACTTTGGAAATGATGATCAATCACGGAAAAGCTGTGACAAAAGCCAGAAAAAAATCTTTTGTCGTGGTCGATTTGCCTTTCGGAACTTACGAAAAATCTTGTGAGCAAGCTTTAGAATCAGCGCAAAAAGTAATTTCTGAAACTGGCTGTGATGCCATTAAAATCGAGACTTCGCGCGATTTAGTTCCAACGGTAAAATTTCTCACCGAAAATAAAATTAATGTGATGGGACATGTTGGTTTGATGCCACAATCTGTCAGAAAAATTGGCGGCTATCGCTATCAAGGTCGTGACGAAAATTCGGCGAAAGAAATTTTGGAAACTGCAAAATTGGTGGAAAAAGCCGGAGCATTTTCTTTGGTGATCGAAGCGGTTCCTGCAGAGCTTGCGACAAAAATTACGCAAGAAATTTCAATTCCAACAATTGGCATCGGAGCTTCTGCGGAGTGTGACGGGCAGGTTTTGGTGATTGATGACTTGCTAGGATTAAACCAAGAATTCAAACCACGATTCGTAAAATATTACGCTGATTTGGCAGGAGAAATTTCTGCAGCGGTAAAAAATTTTTCCGCCGACGTGAAGTCGGGAAAATTTCCAGCAAAGGAAAATTTGCGCTAAAGTCTCTGCTAATAAGCCGCGACAGCTAGTTGACAGTTAGTTTTTGATTCATACTTTGCGCCCTCTTTTTTCCCACCCCCCACTTCATTTTCACAAAAAATTTACAATGACAGACTTCAGAAACGTTGCCATTATTGCTCACGTTGACCATGGCAAAACCACATTGATCGATGCGATGTTGCATCAGAGCGGCACTTTTCGCGCTAACCAACAAATCGCGGCGCGGGTGATGGATTCCAACGATTTGGAAAAAGAACGCGGAATTACGATTCTGGCCAAATGCACCTCGATCACTTGGAAAGACCACAAAATCAATGTCATTGACACTCCGGGACACGCCGATTTCGGCGGTGAAGTTGAGCGCGTGCTCTCAATGGCTGACAGCACTTTGCTTCTCGTTGATTCTGCGGAGGGCGTAATGCCTCAAACTAAATTTGTGCTTTCGAAGGCCTTGGCTCTTGGCCTTAAACCTATCGTCATCATCAATAAAATCGATCGCTCCGATGCTCGTCCTGATGAAGTTTTGAACGAAATTTTTGATCTTTTTGTTTCGCTAAACGCCAATGAACAACAACTCGATTTCCCCGTGCTTTACGCCGTAGGACGTGACGGCTGGTGTGTCGCCGACATGGAAAAAGACGAGCGCAAAGATCTTTCTCCGCTTTTCGATCTCATCCTCAAACATGTTCAGCCGCCAAAATTTGACGTTAATGCGCCATTCAAAATGCTCGCGACTTTGCTCGATCGTAGCCCTTATTTCGGCCGCATGTTGACTGGCAGAATTTACTCCGGTCGCGCCAAAAATTTAATGAGCTTCAAAGCGATTAACTTGAAAGGTGAAGTTGTTGAGCAGGGTCGCCTAACCAAGCTCCACGTGTTTCGCGGCGTCGAAAAAATTCCTGTCGAAGAGGCGCAAGCTGGCGACATCGTTTCAATCGCTGGCTTGGAAAAAGCTTCAGTTGCTGACACGCTTTGCGATTTGTCAGTTTCTGAGCCGATAAAATCTACACCGATTGATCCGCCAACAATGGCCATCACCATCAGCGTGAATGACTCGCCACTCGCTGGTCTCGAAGGCACCAAAGTTACTTCGCGCATGATTCGCGATCGTCTCTTCGCCGAAAATGAAACTAACGTTGCAATCAAGGTCAAAGAATCCGAAGCCAAAGATGCCTACGAAGTGGGTGGGCGCGGAGAATTACAACTCGGTGTGCTCATCGAAAATATGCTTCGCGAAGGTTTCGAGCTTTCAGTTTCAAGGCCGCGTGTGCTTTTCAAAAAAGATGCCAATGGCGATATTTTGGAACCGATTGAAGAAGTTGTGATCGATGTTGACGATGCTTTTTCCGGCGTCGTCGTTGAAAAACTTTCTTCACGCAAAGGCGAAATGATCGAGATGAAACCATCTTCTGGGGGCAAAACTAGATTGGTGTTCTACGTGCCGTCACGCGGCCTCATCGGCTATCAAAGCGAGTTCCTAACTGCGACGAAAGGCTCGGGAGTTTTGAACAGAATTTTCCACGCTTATGTGCCTTACAAAGGCGAAATCGGTTTCAAGAAAAACGGTGCATTGATTGCAACTGATCCTGGTGAAGCAGTGGCCTTCGCACTTTGGAACCTGCAAGAACGGGGTGTCATGTTCATCAAGCCTCAGCAAAAAGTTTATTCGGGAATGGTGATCGGCGAAAATGCCAAGCAAGGCGATTTGGAAGTGAATGTGTTGAAAGGCAAACAGCTGAGCAACGTTCGTGCTTCTGGAACTGACGAAGCGATTCGCCTGATTCCGCCTAGAGAATTAACGCTTGAAGACATGATCACTTATGTTGGTGATGATGAGCTGGTTGAAGTCACGCCAAAATCACTTCGTCTGCGCAAAAAACTTTTAGACTCGAATGACCGCAAGAGAATGGGCAGGAGCAAGGAAGCGCGGTTTGATTTTGTGCAAGAAGAGTAATGCGCCCCTCAAAAAGAAATCCTGATCAGCTCCGCCAAGTCACCATCGAAACCAACGTCAACGCTTACGCCGAAGGTTCCTGCCTCGTAAAATTCGGCAACACCCACGTGCTTTGCACAGCTTCAATCGAAGAAAAAGTTCCGCCATTTTTACGCAATAAAGGCATGGGTTGGATCAGCGCCGAATATAACATGCTAGCGCGCTCAACTCACAGTCGAAATTCTCGCGATCCATCAAAACCGAATGGTCGCAACATTGAAATTCAGCGCCTCATCGGCCGCTCGCTTCGCTCAGTCATCGACACCAGAAAATTAGGCGAACGCCAAATCACCATCGATTGCGATGTTCTCCAAGCCGATGGCGGCACGCGCTGTGCCTCAATCACTGGTGGTTACGTTGCGCTTGCAATCGCCGTAAAAAAAATTCTCGGAAAAAATTTAGTTAAGTCAGACATCTTGACAGGCGCGGTCTGCGCCGTTTCTTGCGGAATTTTTAACGGCGAAGTAATCGCAGATTTGGATTACGCCGAAGACAGCAAATGCGAAACCGATTGCAATTTCGTCATCAATAAAAATTTCGACCTAATCGAAATCCAAGGCACCGCAGAGCAAGGTGCAATGAGCTTCGCGCAAGTTTCGCAAATGTATGAATTAGCGAAGAAGGCGGCGGCGGAGATTTTTGAGATTCAGCGAAAAGCGATCGAGGAATAAGCGTACAAAACCGAACTTTTAAAACTGGACCCCGCAACAAGTGCGGGGTGACACTGAGTATGAGTTGTCGCCCCGCACTTG
>CAIYMZ010000009.1 GCA_903927415.1 uncultured Alphaproteobacteria bacterium | reverse complement strand
CTTTACACACCCCCCATCGTCGCGCTGACGCGTCGACTCGCTCCCCCCTAAATAGGGGGGAACCTTTACACACCCCCCATCGTCGCGCTGACGCGTCGACTCGCTCCCCCCTAAATAGGGGGGAACCTGACCTAAACTTTCATAAAGGGGATTAATCGCCTGCAAATCAATTTTAAATCCGCGCTTTTCTTGCTTCTCGATTGTCTGTTCATCGACGGCGGAGCGGCTGCATTCTTCGATGAAATTTTTTATTTCTGGATTGGTTTTGGCGAGCTCGAGCGCGATTGGGTGGTGTGGGGAGATGGCGAGGAATGAGGCACCGAAGAGGGTATCAGGGCGGGTGGTGTAGACTTGGATGGAGTCGTAAGTCGTAAGTCGTAAGTCGTAAGTCCCATCGCCGGACCTTGCGCCGGACGTGGTTTGTAACCCCGTCCGCATGTTCATGTCTTGCGGATTTGAACTGAACGGGGGGACGGGGTTACAAACCCCATCCCGCAAAACATCTGACTTACGACTGACGATTGCAAAATCGACAACCAACCCCTCGCTCTTCCCAATCCACTTCTCCTGCATGCTCAAAACACGCTCATCCCAACCATTTAAATTCTTCAACTCGCTCAAAAGTTCTTCCGAAAATTCACTCACCTTCAAAAACCACTGCTTCAACTTTTTCTTTTCAACCAGCGCCCCACTCCGCCAACCACGGCCGTCGATGACTTGTTCATTTGCCAAAACAGTTTGGTCAATCGGATCCCAATTGACGAAAGATTCTTTTTGGTAAGCGAGGCCTGCTTTCAAAAAATCGAGGAAAATTTTTTGCTCATGTTTGAAATAATTTGGCAAGCAGGTGATGACTTCGCGACTCCAATCGAGCGATAGACCGATTGAATTCAACTCGCCTCGCATCGTTTCGATATTTTTTAGCGTCCAATTTTGCGGATGAATTTTATGCTCAAGCGCGGCGTTTTCGGCAGGAAGTCCGAAGGCGTCGAATCCCATCGGATGCAAAACATTGAAGCCCTGAAGTTTTTTGAAGCGGGCGATGGCATCGCCAATGGCGTAGTTGCGCAAGTGCCCCATGTGAATTTTTCCGGAAGGATAGGGGAACATTTCGAGCACGTAAAATTTCTCCTTCGCACTTTTTTCGTCGAACTTAAAAACATTTTTCTCCGCCCAAATTTTCTGCCATTTTTTTTCAGCAAGTTTGTGGGAGTAATTAGAAATTTCGTTTTTCATTTTTCAGAATTTTTATGAGAGAAATGTAGTATCTACCAAGGCTCCTTCAAACCTGAAGAAGTCGACCTCAATTTTTTAGTTCGTCATTGCGAGCTTTAGCGAAGCAATCCACATGTTTCAACCTTCTGGATTGCTTCGCTAAAGCTCGCAATGACAAACTTGAAAATCGGTCTGTTCAAGTTTGAAGTGGCTTTGGCATATTCATGTGTTTTTGCGGCGGTGAGGATGGCGGCTTGGAGGGTTGTATCATTGAGTGCGGTATCGGAAAATGAAGTAATTCTAACCCCACGGATTCAAAATTTTTAACCCCTCAATTTTTTCAAAATCTTTCACGTTTCTCGTGACAAGCTGAAGCCTGTGAGCAATGCAAGTCGCAGTAATTAAGCTATCCAAAATTGGCAGATTTTTTGTTTCTGAAATTAACCTCCCCCAAACGCACATTACTTCCACATCAAGATTTAAAATTTGGTTTTTCATTTCATGGAGAAGGTATTTTTCAAACCAAATTTCTAGCTCTTTTACTTTTTTCTTATCAGCGCATGAAACTATGCCCTTCTTGATCTCGCCGATGGAAATACAGCTGATGTAAATTTCTTCGCGCGATAATTTTTGCACAAAATCTACAACTTTTTTTTCCGGTTTTATTTTTTTTAATTCGGAAAGGACATTGGTGTCGAAGAGGTAATTCATAATTTAATTTTTCTGAGTTTTTTGTCGGCAGAGCGCTTCGGCGCTAGTTCCATTTTTTTGTACGGAAATTTTTGCATCACATCAAAAATGGATAATTCGGATTTATTTAGTTTCGAATATTGCTTAGTAGAAATCACCACAACCGCTGCATTGCCTCGCACTGTAATGAGCTGAGGATTAAGTTTGGCATTACGAATAAGATCGCTGAGATGCATTTTTGCTTCTTGGACTTGCCATGCTTTCATAAAAGTTTTGATTTTTTTGAAGAAAATTTTTTGAAGAAAAAATCAATCTGACTAGACTGACTAGATTGAGAAATAAAGTTGGTGAGGAGGTTGTTGTCAAATTTTATTTGTTAAGGGAGGTTTTTTTGGGGAAGTTTTTGTAAGTTTTTTTGAGGAGGTTTTTTAGGGAGCCGGTGCGGATGGAGAGTAGTAGGAGGTCGAGGAGAATTGTCACAAAAATAACTAAACAAAACTCGATGATTAAATCTTCTAGAGCCTGTTGACATTCAATTTGCACACACCTGCCATTGCGTTTGAGTTGTGATTTGCGGAAGAGTTGGCGGAGCTATTTTAACCGCATGTAGAAGGCCTGCTGTGTAGGAATTAGAGTTGTAGCTGTCAGAAATTTTGATTGGAAAAAATGCGTAATCGAGATTGCTTTTG
>CAIYMZ010000008.1 GCA_903927415.1 uncultured Alphaproteobacteria bacterium | reverse complement strand
CCTGTCGAAGCATGATTCTGGCTTCGGTGCCAAGAATCATGCTTCGACAGGCTCAGCATGACATTTTATTTTTTTTCAAATGCTAAATTTAACTAAAATCACTGAAAAATCTCACGATGTCATCCTCGATCTCCGCTACGCCACCACCAACAATGTTTGCGGAAAAAAACTTTACGCGCATCCGATTTGTTATCTTCACGAAAGTGCTGTTGAAGCACTTTCTCGCGCGGTCACTGCTGCAAAAAATCGCGGATTAAAATTAAAAATTTTCGACGGATTTCGTCCGCTCGAGGTGCAGAAATTTATGTTTGACGCTTTTCCTTCGGCTGATCCGAATGGCGGTTTCGTTTCTAATCCTGACGGCGGCGTAACCCCACATTGTCGCGGTGTCGCAGTCGATTTAACTTTGTGTGACGCTGAAGGAAACGAGCTAGAAATGGGCACAGATTTCGACGAATTTTCCGATCTCGCTTTTCACAATTGTCAAAAAATTTCTGCGGTGGCACAAAAAAATCGCTTACTCCTGCTTGATCTGATGACCTCTGCCGGCTGGGATTTTTATTCCAAAGAATGGTGGCACTATCAACTTTTCAATCCGCGCGAATACGAAATAATTGAAACTCCGCAAAATTTTGTGGCGATTTAAATCGACAATTCTTTGGTGAATAACAAATGGATTGCTACGCGTTGCTCGCAATGACGTTAGTTAGTTTTTACAACAAAATCTAAAACGTCATTGCGAGCAACGCGAAGCAATCCATTCAACCTAGCAAGAAATTAAAAGCTCGTAAACCCGTGCCAAATGCGGCACTGCGATGTTTTTGTTTTTAGCAAAACGAATTGCATTTCCTAAAATCGCTTCGACTTCCATTTTTCTTCCGGCTTCAAAATCAAGCAACATGCTGGTCTTGTAGGGCTTCATTTTTTGCGTCATCTCGATATTTCTTTCGACGATATTTTCGGGCAATTTGCATCCGTCGGCTTCGGCTAAAACACAAATTTCCTGCATTACATTTTCAACTAAATTTTTGGCGGTGGCCTGCTCCAAAATCTTTTTAGTGTCTAGCCCACCAAACATTACGGATATTGGGTTGAAAGCTGCATTCCACACTAATTTTTTCCAACGTTCTGTTTGAATATTTTCGCTGACCTCGACGGGCAGGCCGGACTTTTTCCACAACTCAACTAGCTCCAAACTTTTCGCTGAAATTCCGCGCGGAAAATCACCAAGAATTAATCTGCCGTAATCTTGGTGATAAATTTTTCCGGCAGCAATTTTGCTGACACAAACAAAAGCCAAAGCACTGATTAAATGCTGCTGCGGAAAAGATTTTGCGATTTCATTTTCAATGTGAATGCCATTTTGCAGCAGGATGATTGAACTGTGTGGAGCCAGAACTGGCCTGATTAAATCTGGCACAGAAATTTCCGGCAAAACTTTTGTTGCCACTAAAATGAAGTCTGGTTTTTCAGCGTAATCAGCAACGTCACGCAAAACTTTTTTTGGAAAAAAATGAAAATCACCGAGACAACTTTTCACCGCGATTCCATTTTTTTTCACGACGTCAAAATCAGAACGCGAAATTGTCGAAACCTCCGCACCCGCTTGCGCCAGCTTCCCGCCGTAAAAACTGCCGATTGCTCCGGCACCGATTACTAAAATTTTTTTCGACATAAATTTGAGATTTTTTTCTAGAGCCAAGAGGTTGGTGGATGAAGGGGCGGCGGGGGTGTTTTGAGCGTTACACCTACTTGGTCTTGTCACCCCGCGCTCTCCTCCTTGTCACCCCGCACTTGTTGCGGGGTCTAACTCGTCACAACCAATAAAGCTGCGTCTTTGGCAAAATGGACCCCGCAACAAGTGCGGGGTGACAAGGGGGGAAGTGTGTAGCGACAAAGGAAACCACCCCCTACCCTCTTCATTCTCAGGATGATTTCACAACCGCACCACCTGCATCTTCCCCAAAAATTCCACCGGGATTAAATCCTCATTCGTTGCGCTAAAAAAAGTCTGCAGATTCGTTGCAAAAATTTCGGAGAATAAATCTTTTTTTCGTTTGTCGTCGAGATGCGAAACCACTTCGTCGAAAATTAAAATCGTCGGTTGGTTTTTGTAGGCGGCGGAAATTTTGGCGCGCGCCAAGGTGATTGAAATCATGATTGCCTTCTGTTCGCCCGTTGAAGAGCGCAGCGCGGAAATATTTTTTTCCAAAAAAATCGCGTCGAAATCGCAGCGGTGAACACCGAAATTTGTTTTAAAATTTTCCGCATCTTGCGCGCGATTTTCTTCTAATTTTTTTTTGTAAAGCTGCTCGAGCTGCACGGCACTTTGCTTCATCACGCCCTGCTCAACTTCGCCAATCACACAAAGTTTTGGTTTTGGAAAATTTGACGAAAAAGAAATGATCGCTTTGTTGAAAAAATCGACAGCCTCGATCCGCGCCGATGCAATCGCCATTCCAAGTTCAACAATTTGATTTTCGATTATTTCGAGCCACTTCTCGCCCGCCTGCTGCCGCTGGGGAAAAGGTTGATATTTTTGCAAAATCAGCAATCTTTCGCGCAAAAGTTTTTGGTAATTGTTGATGCGGCTGGAATGCTCAAAATCAAGGTCAGAGACGATTTTGTCGAGGTAATCGCGGCGCTCACTTTTGCCCAAAATAAAAAGCTGTTCGAGCTGCGGTGTCAGCCAAATAAAATTAATTAACTGGCTGCGTAAATCAGATTGGCGCTTGCTGCTCACTGCTTCGCCATTGATCTCAAAAACTTTTTTTTTCTGCTCTAAATTAAATCCGACGCCAATTTTTTCGATGAATTCGTGATCAGAAATTTCAGCGTAAAGCGCGAAATTTTGCTGCGGGATCAAAACCATTTCTTCGAAATCGCTGCCACGCAAAGAAGCGCTGCGACCAAGAATGGAAAGGCTTTCAAGAATGTTAGTTTTGCCAGAACCATTCACACCGACGAGTAAAATCAGCGGCGAAGAAAATTCGATTTTTCTGGAAGGGAAGCTGCGGAAGTTGGAGAGGAGGAGTTTTTTTATTTTAATCATAAGAAAGGCGGTAGGCGGTAGGCGGTAGGCGGTAGGCCACGTAACTATCGCCTAACGCCATCGCCTGACGCCTCGCATCGTCAGATGCGCACTGGCATGATCACAAACACCGAATTCATTTCCTTGGCCTCGATGATCGCTGGAGAGACGCTGTCTTTGAAGCGCATGAGCAATTCTTCTTTGTCGATTTGGCCGATGATGTCGAGGAGGTAGCGCGAGTTGAAGCCGGTTTCAATGCGCTCGCCGGAATAGTTTACGTCGAGCTCTTCATAGGCAAAGGAGCCGTCATTGGTGCTGACTTGCAAATTCATTTTTCCATTTTCAACAGTCAGCTTAATTGACCTGTGCTTGTCGGTTGCGACGGTAGAAACGCGATCGACGCAATCGAAAAAAATCTTTTTGTTAATCACGGCAATCTGCGTGTTATTTTTTGGCAGGACCTTGTCGTAATCAGGAAATTCGCCGTCGATTAATTTTGAAATGATTGTGGTTTGATCGGTTGTGATTTTGATTTTGACCCGCGACACGGAAAGCTTCACGCTTTTCACTCCATCAATCACGCGCCTAATTTCAGCAACAGATTTTTTTGGAAGAATCACGCCAAAAGGAGTTTTAAATTTGTCGGACACTAGGAGTGACAAAGCCAACCTGTGTCCGTCAGTTGCAACGGTGCGAAGTTCAAAACCATTTCCTTGCGTTGCCATCGCCTGCAAATAAAGGCCGTTGAGGTAGTAGCGCGTTTCATCGTTGGAAATTGCGAAGCGAGTTTTGTCGATCATTTTGGCGAATTTATCGGCCTCAACTTCAACCTCTTCGCCCAATTCTCCTTCGGATAAATTTGGAAATTCTGCAGCATCGATGCAAGGTAGGCTGTATTTCGATTTGCCGGATTTGATTTGCAGAATTGTTAGACTTTCTTGCGAGATCATGATTTGTGAATTGTCAGGAATTTTTCTAACAATATCGAAAAACATTTGTGCCGGAACTGTCGTGGTGCCGCCTTTCTTCATATCAGCTTCAAAAGCTGACGTCACCAAAATATCCATGTCAGTAGCCGACAGAACAACCCTGTCCGCTTTCGCTTCAATTTTTATATTTTGTAAAACTGGAATTGTGTTCTTTTTTTCAACCGCGCCATTAACGCTGGCAATGGCTTTAAGCAATGTATGCTTTATGATTTCAAACTGCATTTTTTTGAGAAAATTGGTTGAGAAAGGCGGCAAGAATTTGCGGCAGAACTTAAAAAACGGTTGATTAAATTCAACTAAAAGAACCCTAGCTCTGAACTGATGTTAAAAAATATCGCATTATTGTCGGAATAATGCTGCCCCAAAAATTTTGACTTGGAAAGTGCGCGCGAAAATGTCAGAGCTGCATTAAAATTTTTGTGATTGAATCCAATCTTAAAACCTCCGCCACTCAATCTACCACTGGTTTGACCATTTTTTGCCCTAACCTGCCCGTAATCATAAAAAGGCGAAATTGAAAAACGATTTAGCTGCGTTAAAGACTGCGATTTTTCGGCGCTCAAATAAGGCAGAATCATTTGTCCAAAATTTACGCTGACCTCATTTCTAAAATTATAACCGGAATCACCAGAAATCGTGCCTTCTTTAAATCCTCGAATTGAACTAATTCCACCAATCGAAAATTTATCAATTCCGTAAAGCGTTTGTTTTGAAGATTGGCCATCAAAACTAAAATTGTAAGAAATCGGCGTGTCAAAAATTTGTGATTTTTTGACATAATTTCCGTAAAATTCGAACATGTCGAATTCGGCATGAGCATCATTACCAGCGAGATTGGGGTTATCTTTTTGCGCATCCAGAATATTCAAAGCTTTGCTGTAGCTTGGCTTTAAAAACAAAGTGGAGTTATTGAGAAAAAATGTGTTGGACAGTCCAAGCGAAGCAATTGAAGCCTTTCTGCTCGAGACTTGCACCTTTGTATCATCAACAAAATTTTGGCTATATCTGCTGGTCAGAGTAAGGTTTGAAGAAAGTTTTGCTTTTTTATTTTTTAACAAAATTCGATCGAGATTCGCTGTTTTTGTTGCGGTATCGCCAGATGATTTAAAGCGCGATACCTCACCTCCCCAAAAAAAATAGGAAGATTTGCTGTAGCTCAGAGTCAAGTTATACCATTTGAACGGTACGGAAAAACTGGAGCTAATCGCATTGGTTCCTCCATTTTTTTTACGAGTCTGATCGAGATCATTTGCAGTTCTGCTCAAGGTAAAATTATCATTCAGCCAAAATAAATTATCTTGAGTTAAGCCAATGGTTTCGCGTCTAGCGCCGGTAATTTCATTACCGTTATTATTGTAAGAAGCGTTGAGTCGCAAACGTTTGCTGGGATTATTTTCGACCGCGATTATAGAGGTTCTATCACTTTTTCCTGGTAAAATTTTGATCGTAGCATTGTTTGATTGAAGACGATTTACCTGATCCAAGCCCTGCTCAATTTTTCTTAAATTTAAAATTT
>CAIYMZ010000007.1 GCA_903927415.1 uncultured Alphaproteobacteria bacterium | reverse complement strand
GATCTTGTTTTTCTAGAACTTGGATATGTTTTAGATGTGAAACAATGTATGTATCCTTGGCACCAGAGCACGCAACACTAACGCAAAAAATTGCAACATAAAATTTTTGAAAGGATTTTTTTTGCATGGAAGTTTTTTTAGAAAGATTAAAAGTGCAAAAAATTTTCTAGAAAATTCAATCATCTTTTCAATATGCATTTACTGGTCGGACTTGGAAATATCGGGCGCGAATATGAGTCAACACGACATAATTTTGGATTTTTATTGTTAGACCAAATCATTGCTGATCATGGCTTTGTGGCGCAGTCGAAAAAATTTAAGAGCGAAGTTTTTGTTGGAGAAATTTCTGGTAGAAAAATTATTGCACTTAAACCGCAAACTTTCGTGAATCTCTCCGGCCTTGCTGTTGCTGAAGCGGCGAGTTTTTACAAAATCAAACCACAAAATATTTTAGTGCTTCACGACGACGTAGATTTGGTTTTGGGAAAAGTAAAAGTAAAAATCGGCGGCGGAAATGCTGGCCATAACGGGTTAAACTCAATCGATGAAATGATTGAAAAAAATTATCTGCGTTTACGCTTGGGAGTAGGACGACCTGAGAATAAAGAATTTGATTTAGCGGATTATGTTCTGGGAAAATTTTCGAAAGAGGAGATGGAGGTGGTGAAAAAAATTAATGAGAAAATTTCGAAACTTGCGGGAGAATTGTTGGAAGGAAGAGAGGATGTTTTTTTGAATAGGTTTTATTTGTGATATGAGGCGGTGTCATGCTGAGCCTGTCGAAGCATGATTCGAAGCACGTAGCTCGAATCATGCTTCGACAGGCTCAGCATGACATTGAGACTTTTTTCTTTCTAACAAATCAAAAAATGAAAAAAATTAACATCATCGGCGCAGGCCTCGCTGGTTGTGAAGCCGCATGGCAATTAGCTTCGCGTGGGATCGAAGTTGAGCTTTTTGAAATGCGCGACGAGTCGCGGAAAACTTTTGCGCATCGGACGAAAGATTTTGCCGAACTTGTTTGCTCGAATTCACTGCGCTGCGATGACGTTACAACCGCGATTGGCTTGCTTCATCAAGAGATGCGGGAATTAAATTCGCTCATCATGCGTTCTGCAGATGCAAATAAAATTCCTGCGGGATCAGCTCTGGCAGTGGATCGCGAAGGGTTTTCGAAATTCATCGAACAGGAACTTTTGGCGACGAAGAAAGTAAAAATCTCGCGCCGCGAAATTTCTGAACTGCCGTTGGACAGCGATGAACAGTGGATCATCGCCACCGGCCCACTCACTTCTGACTTGCTCAGCAAATCAATTTTACACCACAGCGGCGAAGAGCATCTCGCTTTTTTCGACGCCATCGCGCCGATTATTTTTAAGGATTCGATCGACTTCAACATTGCATGGTTTCAATCGCGCTACGATAAAGGCAGCGGCTCGGATTACATAAATTGTCCGCTCAACAAATCACAATATTTGGAATTCGTGAATGATCTGCAAACCGCCGAAAAAACTGAATTCAAAGACTGGGAAAAAGACACGCCTTATTTCGATGGTTGCTTGCCGATCGAAGTGATGGCTGTGCGCGGTGAAGATGTTTTGCGCTACGGGCCGATGAAGCCAGTGGGTTTAACCAATCCGCATTTTCCGAAATCAGCGGAGGGTGTGAAGTTGCAAGACCGTCCCGAGAAGGCCTACGCCATCGTCCAGCTGCGCCAAGACAACAAGCTCGGCACGATCTACAACATGGTCGGATTCCAAACAAAATTAAAATATGGCGAGCAGGAAAAAATTTTCAGAAAAATTCCTGGATTGGCGAAAGCAGAATTCGCGCGGCTTGGCGGCATTCATCGCAACACTTTTATTAACTCGCCAAAATTGCTCGACGAATTTTTGCGCTTCAAAAAATTGCCGCATATTCGCTTCGCCGGACAAGTGACGGGAGTTGAGGGTTACGTCGAATCGGCGGCGATGGGATTGCTCGCCGGAATTTTTTGCGCCGCTGAAGTAAAATCTGCACCAAACTCCAAAACCGCGATTGGAGCGCTTTTACAGCATATCACTTGCGGCCATGAAGGAATAAATTTTCAGCCGATGAATGTGAATTTTGGTTTGTTCGCGCCGCTTGAAGAAAAAATAAAAAAGGCTGATCGTAAGGCGGCCTACTCGGGGCGGGCTTTGGCGGAACTTCGTAACTGGTCGCAATCACTTTAAAAAAATGAAAATAAAATTAATCACGCTCGCGACTCTTTTGCTACTCCTCTCCAATTGCAGCATCATCAAATTCTTCACCGTAATTTTTTAAAAATTTTAGCGATTTTTTTTCTGATCGTAATTTCGGCTTGTGCTAGAAGTTGGACATATTCTGGAAGCGCTGGAGCAGAGCGCTGGAGCGAGCTCGACGACAAATTTAAATTCTGCAAAATCGGTTACAATCAATCCCCGATCGACATCAAAGAAAAATTTTCGGAGAGTGATTTAAAATTTTCTTACTCACTTTCTGACGTCGAAAAAGAGAAAAAAAATTACGCGCTCAACATCAATTTCGACACGCCGCACGATAAATTAATTTGGGATGTTGGGCATCAGGCCTATCCGCATAAAATTTTAACGGGAAGGCGAGATCGGATGAGGACGATTCGTCAGCCGGATGGGCTCGCCGGATTCACCAGAAGAGTCGAGAGTGAATATGATCCGTTCGGGGCGGGGCACAGCTCCACGTCTATCTCCGCAGCACTTGGTATTTCTGTCGCCAAAAAATTTAAACGCGAAAAATCGCACGTGATTGCGGTGATTGGTGACGGCGCGATGTCGGCGGGAATGGCCTTCGAGGCCATGAATAACGCGGGCGCACTCGAGGATGAATTTTTCCACGACAATCGTTTGATCGTGATTTTGAACGATAATGACATGTCGATTGCACCGCCGACTGGCGCGATGGCGCACTATTTTTCGCGCATCGCGGCGTCGAAATCTTATTTAAAAATTCGCGACGTTGCCAAAAAAATTACTGAAAAACTTCCAGAATCTTTGGCGCATTTTCCGCGCAAATTCGAGAAGGCGACGAAGGATTGGTGGATGGGCGGCAACATTTTTGAGGAGCTCGGATTTTATTACGTCGGGCCGCTTGATGGACATAATCTCGACGTGTTGATTCCGATTTTAAAAAATATTCGCGACGATCATTCGACCGATCCGATCCTTATCCACGTAGTGACGCAGAAGGGTCGCGGTTACGTCGAAACTATGAAATCGGACGACAAACTTCACGCTGTGGCAAAATTTGATCGCGTCACGGGAGTGCAACACAAGCCCGTCGCCAGCTTTCCGAGTTACTCAAAAATTTTCGGCAGCAGGCTTGCTGAGATTGCAAAAAAAGATGAAAAAATTTTAGCGATCACCGCCGCGATGCCTTCTGGCACTGGCCTTGACATCTTCGCCAAAAATCATCCGCAAAGAATTTTTGACGTTGGAATTGCCGAACAGCATGCAGTGACATTCGCCGCAGGCCTTGCGACAGAAGGGATGAAGCCATTTGCTGCGATCTACTCAACTTTTCTGCAACGCGCTTACGATCAAGTTGTGCACGATGTTGCGGTGCAAAAATTGCCGGTGCGATTTGCGATTGATCGCGCAGGTTTCGTCGGCTCTGACGGCCCGACTCATGCGGGTTCCTACGACATTGCTTACCTGATTAATTTGCCTGATTTTGTTTTAATGGCGGCAGCGGATGGGCAGGAATTGGTGAAGATGATCAACACTGCGAATGAAATTAATGATCGCCCGAGTGCTTTTAGATTCCCGCGCGGCGAAGCGACGGAGGAAATAAATTTTTCTGATGATGAGATTTTGGAAATCGGAAAAGGGCGTTTGATCCAGCAAGGAAGCCGTGTCGCAGTGTTGTCTTACGGAACGGTTTTGGAAAATGTAAAAGCAGCGGCAAAAATTCTCGAAGAAAAATCAGGATTAAAAATCACCATTGCTGATGCCAGATTCGCCAAACCTTTCGACGAAAATTTAGTGCGTGAGCTCGCGAAAAATCACGAATTGCTGATCACGATTGAAGAAGGCGCGATCGGCGGATTCGGCTCTGTCATCGCACAATTTTTGCTGACGAATGGTTTGCTAGATTCCAAAAATTTTAAGTTCAGATCACTTTTTATGAAGGACGAATTCATCGAACAAAATTCGCAGGTGAAGATGCAAGATGAGGCGGGGATTGGG
>CAIYMZ010000006.1 GCA_903927415.1 uncultured Alphaproteobacteria bacterium | reverse complement strand
TTTTGAAATTTTTTTGAAATGGGTTGTAAAGCTATTGAATCTGCGCTCTAACAGTTTTTGTTGCTTCAACCATTCCTTGCAATGCTGCTTTAGTTTCTGGCCAATCTCTAGTTTTTAATCCGCAATCTGGATTCACCCAAATTTGTTCCGGCTTCAAAACATCAAGAGCTTTTTTTAATAGATTTTCCATCTCTTGCTGATTGGGAACGCGTGGAGAGTGGATGTCATAAACACCAGGCCCAATTTCATTTGGATATTTGAAATTGACGAAAGCATTCAACAATTCCATTTGTGAACGCGAAGTCTCTATTGAAATCACGTCTGCATCCATGTCAGCAATGGCTTTGATGATGTCATTAAATTCAGAATAGCACATGTGAGTGTGAATTTGCGTTTTGTCTTCAACGCCAGAAGCCGTGATTCTGAAAGCTTCTACCGCCCACTTCAAATATTCATTCCACTTGCCACGACGAATTGGCAAGCCTTCGCGCAGTGCAGCCTCATCAATTTGAATAATTTTGATTCCAGCTTTTTCTAGATCGATCACTTCATCGCGAATTGCAAAAGCAATTTGCAAAGCCGTGTCCTTCCTGGGTTGATCGTCGCGTACGAAAGACCATTGCAAAATCGTAATCGGCCCTGTGAGCATACCTTTCATGATTTTTTGAGTCTGGCCTTGCGCATATTTTGCCCATTCAACCGTCATTGCTTTCGGACGAGAAACATCGCCGAAAATAACCGGCGGCTTCACGCAGCGCGAGCCGTAACTTTGTACCCAACCATTTTTGGTGAAGAAAAATCCGCGCAATTGTTCGCCGAAATATTCAACCATGTCGTTTCTTTCGAACTCACCGTGAACCAAAACATCGAGTCCGATTTCTTCTTGGAAACGTATGGTGCGCGTGGTCTCCTCCTGCAAAAATTTTTCGTAATCAGCGGCAGAGATGTTTCCTGCTTTGAAATCTGCGCGGAATTTTCGCACTTCTTTTGTTTGCGGAAATGAACCGATCGTAGTGGTTGGAAGCAATGGTAGTTGGATGTGAGCCGATTGAATTTTTTTACGTTCAGTGAAATTTGACTTACGATTCATCAAAGATTCGTCAATTGCCGCAACCCTTTCCTTCACTGCTTGGTCATGAATTCTTGTTGAAGTTGCTCGTGCTTGTAGCGCTTTTTTATTAGCTTCTAAAATTGATCTAACCTCTGCTTCTCTGCCATCTGCAGCAGTGGCGATCACAGAAATTTCAGAAAGTTTTTGTGTTGCAAAAGAGAGCCAAGATTTGAGTTCACCGTCCAATTTATCTTCTGAAGCTAAATCAACGGGAGTGTGGAGCAAAGAACAGGATGGCGCGATAATGACGCGATTTGCTCCTAATTTTTCCACCGCTTTTTTTGCCAAAGAGACCGAGTTTTCAAAATTATTGATCCAAATATTTCGACCATCAACAAGACCGAGAGACAAGAATTGGCCTGATTGTACGAGATTTAGAGTTTGTTCGAATTGTTCTGCTCCACGCACTAAATCGATGTGAACGGAATCAGTGTTGAGGCTGAAAGCAAGTTCAGCATTTTCGCCCAAACTTTCAAAATAGGTTGTGAGATGAATCTTGGTTGTGCCGGCCTGCTGCTTGATTTGTGGATATGTTTTTAAATAGGCTTGAGTTATTTCGGCGGACAAATCAGTAGCCAAAAACGGTTCATCAATTTGTACATTTTTTACCCCGATTTCTTGTAATTTTTTAAAAAGCTCTTTGTAGGCGATAAGCAAATTATCAAGCAGATCGAGTTTGTTTGAGTTATCGATCGATTTTCCAAGAAGTAAGAAACTGATCGGTCCAAGAATAACGGGACGAGTTTCAATCCCCAATCTTTTTGCTTCTAAAAATTCATCAAAAATTTTTGTCGAAGAAAGTTTGAAAATTTGATTTTTTTTAAACTCACCGACGATGTAGTGGTAATTGGTGTCGAACCATTTTGTCATTTCCATTGCAATGACGTCGATACCGTCACGCTGCGCTCCAAGTTTTTGGTCCCCTCGGGCCATCGCAAAGTACAAATCCAAATCAACATTGCCGCCAGAAAAATTAAAACGATCAGGAACGGCGCCGAACAAAGCTAGAGTATCAAGGGTTTGATCGTAAAATGAAAAATCGTTGGAAGGAATAAAATGAATCCCAGCAGCTTTTTGTGTTTGCCAATTTTTTGTACGAATTGCAGCAGCTTCTTTTTGTAAGTCTGCGATAGATGAGGATTTTTTCCAATAAGACTCGACAGCTTTTTTAAGTTCACGATTAGAGCCAATTCTAGGAAATCCTAGGTTTGCAGTTTTGAGCATATTTTTGATTTTTGAAGTTTACGCAAGGCTTTGCAAAACGAGAAGGTGGCAGGCTTGCCAAAAAAGTTTTTTAAAAAAACTTTTCGATTAGTGAAAAAAATCCAACGATTGAACCGACGATGGCAGCGGTTTTAATGGTGAGTCTGAGCTCCAATTCTTTTAAAGAATTTTTCATATCTTTCTTTGTTACCAAATTGTGATCAATGTAATCCGTAAAAACTTCTACCTGCGCTTCAGCTTGCTTTTCAGTAAATCCGGCAGCTTTCAAGTGATGAAGAATTTTGATTGGATTGTCGAAATATTTTGGCATGGTTGATGATCTAGACATGTGATGTTCCGAGTTTTTTAGTTGATGTTTAGCTTTTTAAAAAGCGCGGCGAAAAATATTTTTGCTTTGCTTAAAAGCAAGACGGCAAGTAAAAAATTCAAAAATTTCCCCCAACAAAAAATTAAAAAAATGAACACTCATGATACTGATCTAGTCATCATCGGCGCTGGTCCGGCTGGATTATTTTCTGTTTTCGAGGCGGGTATGCTCAAGATAAAATCTCATGTCATTGACACGTTGGAAATCATTGGCGGACAATGTTGCGCACTTTATCCAGAAAAGCCGATTTACGATATTCCTGCTCATCCAAAAGTTTTGGCGAGTGATTTAATTGAGCTTCTCGAATCACAAGCAGCGCCATTTAATCCAACTTACCATCTCAATCAACGCGTTGAAAAAATTGTAAAAAATTCTGACGGAAATTTTTTAGTCACGACCTCAAAAGGCACACAAATAAATTGCAAAGCGATCATCATTGCTGCTGGCTGTGGAGCCTTTGGTCCCAATCGTCCACCTCTTGCAGGTATTGAGGAATTTGAAGGAAAGTCAGTATTTTACGCCGTGCGCTCTAAAGCTGAATTTGCCGAAAAAAATGTCGTGATTGCCGGCGGCGGCGACTCTGCAGTTGATTGGGCAATCAGCCTTTCTGAAACTGCAAAAAAAGTTTACGTTGTGCATCGCCGCGACAAATTTCGCTGCGCCCCCGAAAGCGCCGACAAAATGAAAAAACTATCCGCAGAAGGAAAAATTGAATTGGTCATTCCGTTCCAACTCGAAGCTCTCGCCGGCAGCAATGGCAAGCTCAGAGCAGTGTTGGTAAAAGATTTCGACGGCAATGTAAAAGAGATCGCAGCCGATTATTTGCTGCCATTTTTTGGCCTCGCAATGGAGCTCGGACCTATCGTCAATTGGGGCTTAAACCTACATAAAAATCACATCGAGGTTGATGCTTCGACAATGCAAACTTCCGCAAAAGGCATCTACGCCATCGGCGATATCGCGACTTACAAAAATAAATTAAAATTAATTCTGACTGGCTTTGCTGAAAGCGCGCTTGCGGCTCATGACATTAGAAAAATCGTGCATCCGGATGAAGTTTTTCACTTCGAATATTCGACTTCAAAAGGGGTTTCGTAATGTTCTCCAAGCTCGAATTTCTAATCGCCTTCCGCTACCTCAAATCAAAACGCAAAGAAGGATTCATCTCCGTCATCGCAATTTTTTCCTTCGTTGGAATCATGATTGGCGTGGCTACGCTCATCATCGTGATGTCAGTGATGAATGGATTTCGTTACGAATTGGTGAATCGAATTTTGGGAATTAATTCCCATTTAACCATCTATTCGCGCGATCACCAAATTGCTGATTACGAAAAATTGCGCGCCGAAATTCAGCAGATTCGTGGCGTAAAATTTACGAATCCTCTCGTTGAAAGTCAGGCAATGTTATCGACTCCGAGTAAGAATCTGGGCGGGCTCGTCAAGGGCATCAGGCTCGAAGATTTAAAAAATAAAAAACTGGTTTCAGAAAATATCACTGCCGGAAATATTGAAAAATTAGCACAAAAAAATTCGGTGATTATTGGCTCAGCGATTGCACAAAATTTAAATTTAAAAATTGGTGATCCACTAAAAATTATTTCTGCCGAAACGAGCGAAACCATCATTGGCGCCATTCCGCGCATTAAAACTTACGAGGTCGCCGGGGTGTTCGAAAGCGGTTTATACGAGTATGATTCGACGACAATTTTCATGAATTTTGAAATGGCACAGATTCATTTTCGTTTTCCTGATTCCATTTCTGCGCTCGAAATTTTTGTGGAAGATGCGACGAAATTGGACGAAATAAAATCGCAGCTTTTTCAGATTTTGGTAAGCAAAGGATCCCCCTATTTAGGGGGCTTCGAGCGTAAAGAAAACGATCTAAATGATCGTTTTCAGCGAGAAGGCGAACGCGTTAGCGGCGCGAAGGGGGTGAATAATTCTCTCTACGCAACCGATTGGCAGCAGGCCAATGCAAGCTTTATTGATGCTCTGAAAGTTGAAAGCACCGTGATGTTTTTGATTCTCGCTCTGATAATTTTAGTCGCCGCCTTCAACATTATTTCAAGCATGATCATGCTGGTGAATGACAAAAATAAAAACATCGCACTCTTACGAACTCTTGGCATGAGCAAGGCTGCAGTGATGAGAATTTTTCTGATTTGCGGCTCGTCAATTGGATTTGTCGGAACTTTTTTAGGTCTCGCAATCGGGGTGCTTTTTTCCGCTAACATCAACAACATCAAGGGCTGGCTTGAATCTGCAACTGACACAACTTTGTTCAATCCAACAATTTATTTTCTCTCCACCTTGCCGTCAAAAATTTTTATTTCGGATGTGGTTTTGATTGTTGGAATGGCACTTGTTCTTTCTTTTTTAGCCACACTTTATCCAGCCTACCGCGCCAGCAAATCTAACCCAGCGGAGATTTTGAGGTATGAATAAATTCAATAAAACCAAACAAGATCAACTCGAAATTTCTGAAAAAGAACTTCTCGAATTAGCAGAAAAAAATTTGCAAGAGTGGAGCTCAAAAGAAGATGACGAGCGCTACAAAGTTAAAACAATCGATCCAGTAGTGGTGCGGTTTTCCAAGTCATGATGTGCCTTCGCGACATCTTGAAAGGCATATTTTGTAATTTGTGGCTTGATGATTCCCTTCTCAATTACAGCAAAAACTTCATTAGCAGAAAGTGTAAGTTCGATACGATTTGATTTGTAAAGTGCCATCGTCGGGCGCGTGATGTAAAGCGAATTGGCAACCAGTTGGTTGAGATCAAATTTTTCAACTGAGCCAGAAGATTCGCCAAAACTTACGCACATCCCCATTGGCCACAAGCATTGCAAAGATTTTTCCAACGTATCTTTTCCGACTCCGTCATAAACCAACCCGACTCCTCCATGATCAGTAATTTTCGCTATTTCTTCGACAAGATTTTGTGTTGCGTAATTGATAACGTGATCGCAGCCATTGGCTTTAGCTAGGGCAATTTTGTTATCAGAGCCGACTGCGCCGATTACTTCTAATCCCAAATATTTCGCCCATTGGCAGAGAATGTGACCGACTCCACCGGCGGCGGAAAGAACCAAAATCTTTTTCGCTCTTTTGGAAATGTAAACGCGATATAGCAAGGCATGTGCCGTTAAGCCTTTAAACAGCGTGCCAGCAACCTGTATATCAGTCAGACCTTTCGGCGGAACCACCAAATGACGTTGGTGGATCACGCGTTTTTCGGCATAGGCGCCAAGTCCACCAGTGGCATAAGCAACGCGTTCACCAACTTTAAATTCTGTAACGCCAGATCCAACTTCTTCAATAGTTCCGCAGGCTTCCATGCCTAGAGTAGCAGGCATTTTATCAATTTTATATTGACCACGACGGAAAGCGACATCAAAAAAATTTACACCAATTGCGCTGTGTTTAATTAACACTTCGTCCCTTTTCGGTTTGGGATCTTCAACTTTTTCAATTTTTAAATGACCAGCGTCGCCAGTTTTGTGCAGAATAATTGCTTGCATTTTTTTCTAAAATTTAAGTTTTTGAGTTCAGCAAATTCCAATTAAAACTTCACTAAATGCAACACCAAAATCTTTTCGTTTTTGACATTGAAACAGTCCCAGACTTAACCGCGGCAAAACATTTACTTTCTCGTCCTGAGGCCACAAAACAAGAGCTACGCGAAGGTTTAACGAAATATCATCTAGATATCACCGAACAAAAAAATTCTTTTTTACGTCAGCCATTTCACCAAGTAATTTCAATCAGTTTTTTAGAAGCAAAAATTATTCGCGATTCCAGCGGTCAAGAATTTTATCAAATTCTTGATTTGCGTTCAGGTGGTGATTTATCTAGTTCAGAAGTTGATCTGGTGCGCGGATTTTTTTCGCATCTTAAAAAAAATCTTTCACGTCTTGTTACCTTTAACGGTAAAAATTTTGATTTACCGGTGTTGAAATATGCTGCGATGAAGCATGGGGTTGAGGCTTCGTGGCTCTACAAATTGGGTGATAAATGGAATAATTATAACCAGCGCTACAGCCTTGATTGGCATTGTGATTTGGCAGATGCCTTTTCTGATTTTGGTGCTTCAGCGCGAGTAAAAATGAATGAGCTTTGTGCAGCTTTTTGTCTTCCGGGAAAGCTAGGCATCGATGGTTCGCAAGTGATGCAAATGTTTGATGATAGCCGCCTGCAAGAAATTCGCGACTATTGCGAAACTGATGTGCTTAACACCTATTTGCTATATCTCACTTACCAGCAGCATACTGGCACAATGTCGCACAACTCGTTTGTGCAGTGCAAAGAAGATTTGCGAAAATTTTTGGAGAAAAAATCGACAGAGAAAAAACATTTTGGAGAATTTTTGCGGGAGTGGTGAGGTGGTTGTTTGAAATAATTTGTGCCTCTTGTCATTCCCGCGAAGGCGGGAATCCAGAAAACTAAATCAGCGTTCGTTTTAACTTTCTGGATTCCCGCCTTCGCGGGAATGACAAGG
>CAIYMZ010000005.1 GCA_903927415.1 uncultured Alphaproteobacteria bacterium | reverse complement strand
GTGTCACCCCGCACTTGTTGCGGGGTCCAGAAAGCTAGAAATGAAAGTCGGCCTCTTCAACTTGAATGGGTATAGAGCCTGTTGACATTCAATTTGCACACACCTGCCATTGTCACCCCGCCTTCTGACTTGGTCTATCACGTCGCAAGAACAAAAAATAAAATTTAAAATTTGAACTTGCAGCAAGGTGGACCCCGTCAGAAGGCGGGGTGACAATGGTGGATTGGTGAGTGAGGACATGTAAATGAATGTCAACAGGCTCTAATCCCCGCATCGAAGAGGAGGGGTAGGGGTGGTGAGCAGTGTTGTGAGGTGCTTTAATTTTTTTCCGCCGCCTTCCGCGCCAGTTCGTCAACAATTTCATTGAAGTGATTTCCGGCGTGACCCTTCACCCAGACCCACTCGATTTGATGCTTCACGACTTCCAAATCCAACTCCTGCCACAAATCAGAATTTTTTACGAGCTTGCGATTGGCGGTTCTCCAGCCGTTTTTTTTCCAACTGAAAATCCATTTTGTGATTCCGTCCATTGCGTATTTGCTGTCAGTGTGCAGCACAATTTTTGCCGATTTTTTTAAAATTTTTAGCGACTCAATAATTGCTTTGAGCTCCATTCGATTGTTGGTGGTTTCTTTTTCGCTGCCGGAAATTTTTTTCTGATGTTCTTTGTAAATCAAAATTGCTCCCCATCCTCCGCGTCCAGGATTGCCTAAGCAAGAGCCATCAGTGTAAATTTTTACTTGGCTCATTGTTGCAAAAGTTTTTTGAAAAAATTTATGGCAAGAAAGCTGGCCGTAAGAACTAAAATAAAATTTCGTAAAAAAAGTATCGTAACTAGAATCGGCTCTTCATTTACCAAGGCAAAATAGTCGATCGAAAAAATAAAAAATGTTGTAAGAAATAAAAAACCAAAAATTAGCAAAAATTTTATCGAGCGATTTTGTGCTAACCAAATTGCTAAAATTGGAATCAGCCAGATAAAAAATTGTGTAGATAAAACTCTTTGAAAAGCAAGAACGAGTAGGATGGTGACCAGGGTGACATCAAGAAAATTTTTCTCAGAAATTTTAATTTTTTTGCCAGAATTTTTCTTCTTCAGCAGTGTAAAAAATAGCGCTGAATAAAATAAAAGCAGAATGGCAATCCCTAAATTTTTGGCGATAAATTCGTAGCAACTATTTCCCGCAATATTCCAGCTACCGTAGCCATTAGTGATGGGCGATATTTTGTGAAGAAGCAGATTTTGAAACATCAAAATTGAGCCATAGCTTGATTCTATTTGTATCCCACGCTGTTCGTGGAAAAGCATATTTCTGATGAAGTTTGATGAGGTGTGAATCTCTAATAAAAAAATTATTGTTACCAAAAAAGAGACAAAAATTGCTGAGTCTAAGAAGATTTTTTTGATGATTTTTTTGTTGTTTGAGGAGGAGGTAAAGGCCTTGAAAATTATGGCGCAAGGCATGGTGAAGACCGGAATTATTTTGTAAAAAAATCCGAGCAAAGCGTTAATAAAAAAACGTGGTCGGAGTTGAGAATTTTTGCTTTCAAAAAAAAACAGCGAGGTCGCAAAAAATAAAGCGATGATGATGTCGAGACGGTGATAAAGAATTTTAAACATTAACAGGCCAAGCAGGGAATAGATCAAAATCATGTAATTAATTTCCCCCTCTTTCATTGCCAAACGATTTTTGCAATAAAAACGGCAACTTTCTAAGCAGCAAAAATCGAGGAAAAACATCAAACAGGTAAATGAGAGAAAATATGATGAGGAGTCAACGCTGCGCAATATCAATCCAGGCAAATAAATTATGATTAGCGTTAGCGGCGGATATTCAAAATGAAACTGGCTGTAAGGTTGAAGGCCAATAATCCAACCTTTCACAAATGTATCGAGATAAAGATCAATATCGCTGATGCATGGATATGACAGAACAATGGCGATGACTCGAGTGATGATAAAAAAAGCAAAAACGAACTCACCAACGTTAAGTTTTTGAAAGCTCTTGTGATTTTTTGATTGCAGCATCGATAGCTTCTTTAAAAAGATTTTTTAGTGCGGAATTTTTTTGTAAAATTTTTAACGCTGCTTCTGTAGTGCCGGCCTTAGAAGTGACTGACTCGCGAAGTTCAGAAAAATTTAAATTGGAATTGCAGGACATTAACGAACTGCCGAGAAGTAAAGTTTGGATCAGCTGCGAAGCCTTGTCTTTCGCGATGCTGTGGTTGATTGCGATTTCAGTAAAAATTTCTTGTAGCAAAAAAATGTAGGCCGGACCGGAGCCAAAAATTGCGGTGATTACGTCGAAAAATTTCTCGTCTTTCAATTCAAAAGCGGCGCCGAATTTGTCGAAAATTTTTGCTAAGTTTTTTAATTCGGATTGCGAAATATTTTTATTGGCGAGGTAAGCGAAGACGCCTTGAGAATCTTGAATCGGCAGATTTGGCATTGAGCGAATTATTTTTGCTTTTTTACCAAAAATATTCTCAAAAAATGCAATTTTTTTGCCGGCTAAAATTGAAATAAAAATTGTATTTTTGCTGAATATTTTTGCGGCGGAAAATTCTTTTAAAATCGCTTCTGCATCTTGTGGCTTGATGCAAAGAAAAACCAAATCAGCGCAGTAATTTTTCGGCAGTGAAGAAATATTTTTTGCGTAAAAAAACCCCGAAATTTTATTTTGATCTGACTTCTCCAAAACCGTGATTTGTGCTGCTTTCACCGATTTTTCTTCAACCAAATTCTTGGCCAAAATTGAACCCATTTTTCCGCAGCCGAGGAAGAGAATTTTCATCTACCAAAATTGTTAATTGTTTACGAAATCTCGTCATCCTTGGCGCGAAGGCGCCGAGGATCTCAGGAATTTTAGCTCTGAAGCCAAGCTCCCGAGATCCTCGAGTCCTTCGGACTCAAGGATGACGTAAAGAATTTCACGCCTTCCGATCCGCAATCGCCTGCTTAATCGCACCAATCGCTTTCGCCGGATTTAATCCTTTTGGACAAGTGTTGGTGCAATTCATGATGGTGTGGCAGCGGTAAAGTTTGAACGGATCTTCGAGAGCATCGAGGCGCTCATCCGTTGCTTCGTCGCGCGAATCAACAATCCAGCGTTGCGCTTGTAGCAAGGTTGCAGGCCCTAAATATTTTTCGCCATTCCACCAATAACTTGGACAAGAAGTTGAACAGCAAGCGCACATGATACATTCGTAAAGCCCGTCCAATTTTTCGCGATCTTCGGGAGATTGTAGACGTTCTTTATTCGGATTTTCCGGCGCCGATGTTTGCAGCCACGGCTTGATCGATTTGTGCTGTTCGTAGAAATGAGTGAGATCAGGCACGAGATCTTTCACCACGGGCATGTGCGGTAGCGGATAAATTTTTACCGCACCATTGCCGCAATCGGAAATTGCCTTTGTGCAGGCGAGGGTGTTGGTGCCATCGATATTCATCGCGCAAGATCCGCAAATTCCTTCGCGACAAGAGCGGCGGAAAGTTACGGAAGAATCATGCTCGGATTTTATTTTAATCAGCGCATCAAGCACCATCGGCCCGCACTCATCCATGTCGATTTCGAAGCGATCAATATGCGGATTTTTTTTCTCCGCATCTTCGGGATCGTAACGATAAACTTCAAAGAGGCGCAAATTCTTCGCGCCATCTTTCGCCTTAAAAATTTTTCCGGCTTTTTTATCGATTTGTGAATTTTTCGGGAGAGTGAATTCGGCCATTTTTTAGAAAATTTTTAATTAGTGAATTTGAGTCGAGTGGCTTTTTGCGTAGTTGTAGAGAGTTTTTGGTTCGATATCAACTTTGCCATTGTTGAATTCTAAACATCCCCATTCCTCGTTAACATGCGCGGTTCTGGCTTCTTGAGGATTTACGTAATTTGAAATTAACGCAGCTAAATCAATCGTCGTAACTTCGCCATTTACGAAAGTTGCTAGAAATTGGTAATCTCGTTGATGCTTTACGTCCTTTAGTTTCATGGCTTAAGACAATGGTTCAATTGAGTGAAATTTTTGCGTGTCCCACATTTCGATTAACTCCGCTTTGTGAATTTCTGCCCATTCTCTGACGAGTTGCTGACATTTGTTCGGAAGATTTCCGTCAATAATTTTAAAATTTTGCAACTCCATCACCGCTTCATATTCGCCATATTTTACGTGAATGTGGCGCGGCGGATGTTCTCTGTCGATGAGATACATCCGAATTATAATTCCGTAAAATCTGCAAATTTCTGGCATTTTAATAAACCCTCTTCTTCGGTGGAAAAGCCTGAACATCATTGCTCAGCGGCTTCAACACCACTTCGCGAAAATCGGTTTTGATGTTGGAATTTTGGTCGCACCAGATGATTGAGTGCTTCAGCCAATTTTCGTCGTCGCGGTTTTTGTAATCGTCGCGGGCGTGGGCGCCCCGGCTTTCTTTGCGGTTTAGCGCGCCGGTAATTGTGACTAAGGCTTGAGCGCGAAGGTTGTCGAGTTCGAGCGCTTCGACAAGGTCACTGTTCCAGACGAGTCCGCGATCTTCGATTCCTAAATCGTCAAAACTTTTAAAAATTTCGCGCATTTTTTTGGTGCCTTTTTCCAAAACTTCTTCGGTGCGGAAGACCGCTGCGTGTGATTGCATGCAATGTTGCATCTCGCCGCGAATTTTAGCGGTGGAGGATTTTCCTTTTGAGTTGCGAATCTTGTCGAGCCGCGCAATTCCTTCCTCGCCAGCATTTTCAGAAAATTCAGCTTGAGTAGAATTTGGCGTAATAATTTCAGCGGCGCGAATTGCGGCGGCGCGGCCGAAGACAACGAGATCAAGCAGCGAATTCGATCCCAAGCGATTTGCGCCGTGAACTGAAACGCAGGCCGCTTCGCCAATCGCCATCAAGCCCGGAACGGTTTCCGGTTTGCCATTTTTTACCGTCAAAACTTCGGCTTTAAAATTCGTCGGAATGCCGCCCATGTTGTAATGAACGGTCGGAAGAATTGGAATTGGTTGCTTGGTCACATCCACTCCAGCAAAAATTTTTGCAGTTTCAGAAATGCCGGGAAGCCTTTCGTGGAGCACTTTTGGATCGAGGTGATTGAGGTGCAAATACATGTGATCTTTTTTCGGACCGACGCCGCGGCCGGCTAAAATTTCCATCGTGATTGCACGCGAAACTACGTCGCGACTGGCTAAATCTTTGGCGCTGGGAGCGTAACGTTCCATGAATCGCTCGCCTTCGGAATTGACGAGGTAACCGCCTTCGCCGCGTGCGCCTTCAGTGATTAAGCAGCCTGAGCCGTAAATTCCGGTTGGGTGAAATTGGACGAATTCCATGTCTTGCAATGGCAAGCCAGCGCGAAGAATCATGCCATTGCCGTCGCCGGTGCAAGTGTGGGCGGAGGTGGCGGAGAAGTAGGCGCGGCCGTAACCTCCCGTCGCCAAAACTACCATTTGCGCTTTGAAGCGATGCAGAGTTCCGTCGAGAAGTGAAAGCGCGGTGACGCCGCGACAGACGCCGTTTTCCATGATTAAATCGAGCGCAAAATATTCGATAAAAAATTGTGCATCATGCTTGAGCGATTGCTGGTAAAGCGTGTGCAAAATGGCATGACCAGTGCGATCAGCAGCAGCGCAGGTTCGTTGCGCCGGCCCACCTTCGCCGAATTCTTTGGTCATTCCGCCGAAAGGGCGTTGGTAAATTTTTCCTTCCTTAGTTCGCGAAAATGGAACGCCGTAATGTTCGAGTTCGATGATTGCCTCCGGAGCCTCGCGGCACATGTATTCGATGGCATCTTGATCTCCCAGCCAATCCGAGCCTTTTACGGTGTCGAACATGTGCCAGCGCCAATCATCCTCACCCATATTTCCCAGCGCCGCAGAAATTCCGCCTTGTGCGGCAACAGTGTGGGAGCGGGTTGGGAAGACTTTTGAAATGCAAGCCGTGGATAAACCTTTCTGCGCCATTCCAAAAGTTGCACGAAGACCAGCACCTCCAGCGCCTACAACCACAACGTCAAACTCGTGATCAATGATTGAATAATTTCCGATTTTTTTTTCTGACATTTTTTTAAAAATTTAATTAACCAACCAAGTGCAAACGAACAATCGCCACAACCCCAGCCACCGCAGTCGTGATCGAAATAAAATGCACCAGCATGATGTAGAAATGCATTTTGGTTTTGTTGGAAATGTAATCTTCGATCACTACGCGCATGCCGAGCGAGCCGTGATAGAGCGAGGTGCTGATGAGTAAAATTCCCATCACGGCGTTGAGAGGGTAGGCGAAGAAAACAGGAAGATAACCTTCGGGGTCTTGCGCGATTTGCACGAATGAAAGCACCAGCCAAATAATCAGCGGCAGCAAAGCGATCGCAGAAATTCTTTGCATCAACCAGTGATGTGATCCGGTTTTGGTTGAGGGGGCAATTTTAATTTTTTTCATAAGCTAAAATATTCAAAATTTTTCGGATGTCATACTGAGCTTGCCTCCGCATGATCTAGGCTTCGGTGTCCTGAATCATGCGGAGGCAAGCTCAGTATGACATTTTTGGTTTACTAAAAAAGTTTTAGGAAAATTACGGTTCCGATTGTTGAGGCTGTGAGGAGTAGGGCGGAGACGATTGCAAAAATTCCATTTCTGCTCGCGGTTTTTTTATCGAAGCCTTTGCCGATATCCCAAAATAAATGGCGGATGCCGTTTACGAAATGGTAGTAAAGTGCGAAAGTGACACCAATTGCAGCGAGAGAAAAAATTTGATCGATGATGGCGCGAAGTGGGCAATCACAGGCTTCATCCGATTCAGCGATGTTGATTTGATAGGTGTAGTAAACGACATACCACGAAATTGCGAGGACGGAAAAATAAAGCAAAACGCCGGTTGCGCGGTGTAAAATCGAAGTGAAGGAAGAAATGTTCCAGCGATAAATTTGTAAATGAGGAGAGGTTGGGCGTTTTTTTTCTGACATTTTTCTGAAGATTTCTTGAGGAAGACGGGACATGAATTTCTGTGGGAATTTAAAAATTCCTTTCGGTAGTTTACAACAAAATTTTTTCACGAATTTCCCTTCAAAAACAAAAATCAAAACAATGACAAAAAAGGCGCTAATCACCGGAATTACTGGTCAGGATGGATCTTACCTAACTGAATTTTTGCTTGCGAAAGGCTACGAAGTTCATGGCATCATCAGACGCTCAAGCAGCTTTAATACTGGTCGCATCGATCACCTTTACAACGATCCAAACATCTCCGGCAAAAAACTTTTTTTGCATTACGGAGACTTAGCGGACGCTTCTTGTATCTCGCGCTTGCTCGAAAAAATCGTGCCCGACGAAGTTTACAATTTAGCGGCGCAGAGCCACGTAAAAGTCAGTTTCGACATTCCAGAATACACCACCGATGTTGACGCCACAGGCACTTGCAGAATTCTCGATGCCATCAAAGACACACGAATCAAAACCAAATTTTACCAAGCTTCTTCAAGCGAAATGTTCGGAAAAGTTCAGGAAATTCCGCAAAAAGAAACTACGCCATTTTACCCACGCAGCCCTTACGCCTGCGCCAAACTTTACTCGCATTGGCTTACGGTAAACTACCGCGAAAGTTACGGAATTTTTGCCTGCAGCGGAATTTTATTTAACCACGAATCTCCGCGTCGCGGCGAAACTTTTGTCACACGCAAAATCACCCGCGGTCTTGCCGACATTCTCGCTAAAAAATCCGACAAACTTTATCTCGGAAATTTGGATGCTAAACGCGATTGGGGTTTTGCTGGAGACTATGTCGAAGCTATGTGGCTCATGCTTCAGCAAGATGAGGCGGACGATTACGTAATCGCTACTGGTGAAACTTATTCGGTGAAAGAATTTCTCGATGAAGCCTTCGGTTATGTCGGTTTGGATTGGAAAAAATATGTTGAAATTAGCGAAAAATATTTTCGTCCCGCAGAAGTCGATTTGTTAATCGGTGACGCAACAAAAGCACAAAAAAAACTCGGTTGGAAACCAAAAATTAATTTCAAAGAATTGGTGAAGATGATGGTGGATGCTGATTTGGAAAAGGTTGGAGTGAAAAAATAAAAATCAGAATGCTGAATTTAAAAACCGGTCTAAGAATCAGCTCAGTCACTATTGCTTTAATAAGCTGCTTTGCCTCACAAAATATTCTAGCAAATCCGTCAAAAGTTCTGGTTAAAAACATTTTTTTTAACGCAAAAAATAATCTAGAAATTTCTTTGTCTAGTAAAGCGGATTTTAAAGTTTTTACGCTAACAAATCCAAATCGCTTAGTTATTGATATCGACAATGCGGAGTTAGAAAACCCAGATGAAAAGCCGCTCTTAACCACCTTTACTTCTTCGTTTCGTAAAAAAAAGAATGAAAATTCTTTGCGAATTGTTTTTGAGTTAACGCAAAAAATTAATATTGAAAAAGTTAAGTTTGAGAAAATCAAAAATGAAAATTTTGGAAAAATTATTGTTGGAATTGGCGGCGTAAAAAATGTCGTAGAATCACAAAAATCAGAGCAAGAAGCAGATAAGAATTTTATTTCAAGTAGGGTTGATGAGTTTGAAATTGAAACTACAAAAATTATCAATCCCGACGGTTCAGCAAAATATTTGGTTAGAAAAATTCCTGCTACGATTGCGCCGGTTGTCAACTCCACTCGAGATTTAGTTACAAAAAAAGCAAAAATTTCAGTGGTTGTTATCGACTCTGGGCATGGAGGAAAAGACCCGGGAACAATTGGCAATTTTGCCCGCACCAAGGAAAAAAATCTGACTCTTTCTTATGCGAAAGAGCTCGGTAAGCAGCTGATAAATACTGGACGCTACAAGGTTTATCTGACGCGCGATAGTGATAATTTTATCCCACTGCGTAAACGCGTAGAAATTGCTCGCAGAAAAAAAGCTGACCTCTTCATCTCTTTGCACGCTAACTCAATTTCCGATCATTCTGTTACCGGATTTTCAATTTATACCTTGTCAGAAAAATCATCAGATAGGCATGCAGAATTATTGGCACAAAAAGAAAATCGCGCCGATATTATCAACGGAGTTAATTTCTCTGGAGCCAGTCAGGACATAATGAAAACTCTGATTGATTTATCGCAGCGCGAAAGTAAAAATAGCTCCTCCCGCTTTGCTAATTTTGCAATCAAATCCATCAAAAATTCTGGGATAAATATTTTAGAAAATACTCACAGATTTGCTGGATTTGTTGTGCTCACTGCTCCCGACATGGCGTCAGTATTGATTGAACTTGGATATCTATCAAACAAACATGAGGAAAAAATTTTGAACAGCCTTAGGTATAAACGCAAAGTCGCTGCTAGTTTAGTCAAAGCAATTGACGAATATTTTTCTAAAAACAAATCATGAAAAAAACTTTAGGCGCATTAGTTGCTGTAGGCTTATTTCTTGCGCTGATTCTCATCACTTTTGGATTTTTTCTGTTTAAGCGTTATAGCGAAAATCTCCCGGATTACGAGCAGTTGAAAAATTACAATCCAATGATCACAACTCGCCTTTATGCTGCAGATGGATCACTAATCAGCGAGTTCTCCAAAGAAAAAAGAGTTTTTGTGCCAATCGACACTATCCCAAAAAATCTAATCAATGCTTTTTTGGCCGCAGAAGATGCTAACTTTTACAAACATTCTGGTATTGACCCTTTGGCGATTTTTCGCACTTCTGTTCGGAATTTTTTCTCAGTGTTAAAAGGCGATCCCAGCATGGGAGGCGCTTCAACTATCACACAGCAAGTTGTCAAAAACTTTTTGCTAACGCGAGAAAGAACTCTGCAACGCAAAGTAAAGGAAGCGATTTTGGCTTTTCGTATGACCCAAGCTTTTTCTAAAGATCGCATTCTTGAGCTCTATCTAAACCAAATTTATCTTGGCTCCGGAACTTACGGCGTTGCAGCTGCAGCCCAAGTTTATTTTGATAAATCAATCGACGAGCTAACAATCGAAGAAGATGCTCTTCTCGCAACATTGCCGAAAGCACCTTCAAAACTTGATCCGCGCAAAAATCTTGAAAAATCCAAGGCGCGACGTGATTGGGTAATCCAACGCATGATCAGCGAAAATTTCATTGAAGAAAAAGACGGTGTCGCAGCGATGGAGCAGCCAATAATTTTAAAAACAAAAGATGCTGAAGAATTCACCAAAGCGAATTTTTTTTCCGACAGTGTAAAAAAAGAACTAACCGAACTTTACGGCTCAGATAGCGTTTTCGAAAATGGTATCGTTGTTAGCACTACACTCAATCCGCGTTTGCAAAAAATTGCTTCCAAGGCATTTGAATCCGGTATTGAAGAATATGACCAAAAGCACGGTTATCGCGGCGCAATTGGTAAAATTGATGCGACAGGTAAATGGCAAGAAGAGCTGCAAAAATTTGATGTAAAAAAACTTTACAAAGATTCGTGGAGGAGAGCAGTGATTCTTTCGCTGGCGCATGACATTGCTACGATCGGAATTGAAAATGGTGAATTCGGATCAATCGAATTTGCGTCACTGAAATGGGCGAAAAAATATCTCGGCGTTGATGCAATGGGTCCCATTCCAAAAAAAATTTATGATATTTTGGCGGTTGGTGATGTGATTTTGGTTGAGAAAAGTGACAAGGGTGAAGTTTATTTTTTGCGCCAAATCCCAGAAGTTAACGGTGCATTTTTAGCGATGGATCCTCACACCGGAAGAGTTGTGGCCATGATGGGTGGCTATGTTGACACTCCAAATCAATTCAATCGCGCCACACAAGCCATGCGTCAACCGGGATCAACCATGAAAACCTTTGGCTATATCGCTGCGCTTGAAAATGGTATGACGCCTGCAACGGTGATTATGGATGAAGAAATTTCTCTTAATCAGGGCTTCGGCTTACCTCCTTATCAACCAAGCAATTACTCCGGCGAGTTCTATGGTCCCACAACTTTGCGCACTGGTCTTGAACAATCGCGCAACGTTACAACCGTAAGAATGGCAGATCAGGTTGGACTGGATAAAGTTGTTGATGTGATAAAAAGATTTGGAATCAACGATGCTCCACAAAAAATTTATTCACTAGTTTTGGGATCAACTGAAACAACAATGGTACGACTAGCAACAGCTTATTCGATGATGGTGAATGGCGGTAAAAAAATCACTCCGCTAATGATCGAAAAAATTCAAGATCGCGACGGCAAAACAATTTATCGTCGCGATAAAAGAGAGTGTCGCGATTGTGTCATCAGCAACCTCAATGACTATGTCGAAAAAGATGTCAGCCAACTTGCAATGCCACTTTTAGATGAAACAAAAGAGCAAGTTACTGATTCTGCTACGGCATTCCAAATTACATCCATGTTACAAGGAGTCGTTGAGCGCGGCACGGCAGCACGTGCGCGAGCTGTTGGGAAAATTATCGGTGGTAAAACGGGAACAACAAATAATTCCTACGACTCGTGGTTTGTTGGCTTCTCACCAGATTTAGTGACCGCGGTTTATATCGGTTTTGATACGCCAAAATCTTTAGGATCTGATGAAACCGGCGCCTCCATTGCTTTGCCGGTCTTTGTTAATTTTATGAAAGAAGCTTTGAAGAATGTGCCATCCACTCCATTCCGCGTCCCCAATACGGTGAAGTTTGTAAAAATCGATCGCACTACTGGAAAATTTCCGAGTCCTCAAACGCCAAAAGAAAAGGTATTTTTTGAAGCTTTAAAATTGAACGATGATTTAGAATCTGGATCCTCAGAGGAAGAGGATGGCAATGAATTCAACACTAAATCCTCAGATTCCGATCCAACCGGGATTTATTAAAATCAGAACTAAAGCATGTCGGAGCTCATCTCATTTTTTTTAATTCTCTCCATCCTCATCATCGCTGTTAGATTTTTTATTGCGCAAAATTCTTACGAAAAAATTCTCAGTTTTTATTTCATCTTCACCAACATCATCATTCTAATTCTCATCAACTCTATCGCCAATTTTGATGCAATTTTAGACATCATCATAATTTTGTTTTTGCTGAAACTGGTAGCAGTTTTATTTCTGCTTTTTAATCGAAAAAAAATATGAGTTTTATCGCTTTGCTAATCTCACTTTCAGCTGCTCTATTGTTGCTCATTTCAACCATTGCTTTTTTGAAGGCAAAAGATGTTTTTATTATGACCCATGTGGTGGTGATTGCTAATACCTACATCATTCCGCTGCTTCTAATTGGCGTAGAAATCGATAGATTTTCTTGGATATCTTTTGCAAAAATTATTGCCTTAATTGTGCTGAATTTGGTGGTTGTAAACCTGCTTTGCCACGCCACTTTGCGGCGTGCGATGATCAATAAAATTTCTCCAGATGCAGAGGTGCGTTGAGTTTGAATAGAGGGGGTTAATTTAGAATAAATTCTTCCGTTTAAAAATCAGAATTTGCCCCATGATTATCGCGGCCATTGTAGCCATCATCCAAAAAAAAGCATTGTTGCTGTCAAGTCCAGGAAGGCCACCAATATTGACGCTGAAGATGCTGGTGAAAAAAGTGAGCGGAATAAAAATTGAAGCAACAAGTGACAGGCTATACATGCTTTTATTCAGCTTTTCGGTGAGACCGTGAAAAAGTTCGTCATGCAAAATTTGTGAGCGATCGCGCGTTTCTTCAATATCTTCAATCATCAAAGTGATGTGATCCAGATGTTCCTGAAAATGTCTTTTTGCCCAATCATCAATCCACCCATGATCGCAGATGCGAAGCTTTGCGATTGCCTCTCTTTGTGGTCCGAGATAGCGCTTAAAAACTGTTGACTGCTTTCTAATTTGCAAAATTTCTTCGCGAAAAGAAACGTTGTGAGTGGTCATGATTTTTTCTTCAAGAGCATCAACTTTCTCGCCGAGAGAATAAAGAAATGGTGAGGTCACAGCAAGAATTTGGTAAAGCAAATTATACAAAAATTCGCCGGAATTTTTAATAGTTTTTCCTGATGCAATAAGGTCGCGAATATCGAAAACCGCTTTCATGTCCCGGCGCTGAACCGTGATGATGCGCTCTTTATCAATCCACATCCGAATCGATACCATATCCTCTGGTTCAGAATTTTTATTGAGATTAACGC
>CAIYMZ010000004.1 GCA_903927415.1 uncultured Alphaproteobacteria bacterium | reverse complement strand
TGATCCCCACAATCTCTTCGATGATTTATTGCCTCTAGAATCTTCTAAAAATTTGCAGGGAATTTTATTCATCACTTAGTTCGAAATGCGGTAAGACGTAAAAGGTTTGATCTTTGAGATCGTTGTCCGAGTCCCAATCGCCGCCCCAACGAATTTGAATATTTAACATCTGAGCAATTCCCTGAACTCTTCCAGCGAAGTGGTAAAATCTGTTTTTGTCATTCCAATCAACTGGCCACGGCGCAACATCAACTGCGAGTGATGGTGTTTGGTTGTGCTTGCCGCCAGATTTTATTTTTGATTTGCCGGCGTTGAACGCTTTTAATTGATCTTCGTCCGATCTATGCCCTTCAAGGATGGTGCAGTCATAATGCTTGATTACTTCCTTAAAAAGTTTCTGTAAATCGGGATGACAGGTGGCGAGTTTTTCCAATGACGTTTTTCCAAATTGCGGCATAAGTTTTGTTATTTGAGTTTGATATGATCGCCAAGAAGCGAAATAAATCCGGCGGTTAAAATGGTTACGAAGCCGATTACGATGCACTTAACCAAAATTCTGAAGCTGTCCTTCTTTGCCATACGAAATGCCTTTAGAAGCTCGCGCAGATCACGAATATCAGTTGGTGCGTTTTCATCGTGAAGACCAAGTTCGGTTAATGCTTGTTTAGCTCCTTCTTTCGAAGCCTGTTCAAGCAATAATTCCAATTCACATTTGGTGATGATGAATTCTCCATCGTCAGATTTTTTAATTTTACTCCACATCGGATAGTTTGATGATTGCGGTTACTTGAGTTGTGAATCCTTGATCGCTCAACGAGTGGTTAACACTCGTGATGATCCAATTTTTGTTTTTTAAATATTTGATGTCGGTGAAAGTGATCTTGTTTTCGGCGCTGAGTTTTGGATTTCCTGTGGTGGAAAAATTTAAATTTTCTGCGCCGCGTTTAAATTCAGCGAGCTTGGCTTTTGCTGCGGCAAGCGCTCTGTCGGCGCTGACAAATTTATATCGCATCGTGTAAGCCGGATCACCAGCTCCGGCAAAAACATCCTCTTCTTTTCCTGTAGAAAAATTATGCCATTTGGCAATTACCTTGCCGAATTTTTCCATGTCAGAAACGCGCAATTTCCAATCAGAAATTTGTGCGGCGGAAAGTTTTGTTGTTGGCAGTTCTTTGCCATTTTCTGAAACGCTGATTCCTCTTCTAAAAAATAATAATCTTCCCAAAGACAGCTTGGCAAAAGCACCATAGCTTTGCGCCAGAGTGTTCAGGAAAGATATGTCGCTTTCATCAGTTTGATCTAAATGCGAGATGTAGATTTGTTTGAAATATTCATCTATCGCTGCCTTGAAACCATGGTTGTTAGCAATTGCGGTGATGATTCCAACCAGCGTGTATCCGTGCCAAGATTTGCTCTTTGGTGCTTTGATTTTTTTGCTTAAATTTTTGTCGAGAGTGTTGCTTGCTTTGCCAGTGATTCGCATTTGCAAAGGCGGTGATGAAACTTCGACATCATCAACGATATAGCTTCCCATCTTGGTCAGTGGCTTGTCTTCATAACCAAGAGAAACTTCTAAAACAGAACCGCGCGGTGGAATTTCTAATTTTTCATCACGATTGTCTAAAAGGATTTCGCAAGTGTCAGAAACCAAACCGGTTTCGTCAGTGATGTTTATTGAAACCAATCTTTGCGCGATTAACGCTGTGACATCTTTCTTATCGGCGGTAATTTTAAATGCTGGATTCACGACCAAAGTTTAACGCTTTCTGTTTCTTCTTCCTGACTCAAATCTGGTAAAACAATTTTTACGCCGGCTTCAAAAATACTTCCCAGTTCTGCTAGGTGACGATTTGCTTCCAAAACTTTTTCAACCACGCCAGTTGTGCTGCCATAATACTTCCAGCAGATTGCATCAAGCACATCACCATCTTTTGTGACATAAGTGATCATATTGCTTTAACGATGTTTTGAATGATTCCTTTTACGCCTGGCTTTGCATCTTCACCATAACGCTTAAGGCTGATTGAAAATTCGATTTTAAGTGGTGCACCATCTTTCATAAAAACGCTTTGGTTTTCTGAAATTTTCACGATGCACCATTTGCCAAAAGCGTTGCCATTTCCTGAAATTAAAAACAACGGCTTGCCAAGTCCTGCTTCAGCGCGCATCAATGTCACCTGACGAAGTCCGCCTTTGAAGTGCGGATAAATC
>CAIYMZ010000003.1 GCA_903927415.1 uncultured Alphaproteobacteria bacterium | reverse complement strand
CTCAAGGGAGAGGGAGTTACTCCGAGCTCGATCTGCCCCCTCTCCCTTGAGGGGAGAGGGTTGGGGTGAGGGTGAAATTTTTTAAAATAAGTTAAAAACTTTTCCCGATCTCCCCAAACGCCTCGAGCCATGCTAGGCCAAGGTTGAGAGAAGCAGAGATTTCCAGTTTTTTCATTTTCTAAAATTTCATTTCCAGAATCGTCGAGCAAAATCGGTGCAATTCCCGGCAGAGGAAAACCAGCGTGGGCAGGCTTGCTGTCTGCGACGCCGGCGAGTGACGCAATCATTATTCCGCCTGTTTCGGTTTGCCACCACGTGTCGGTGATTGGACATTTTTTGCCGCCGACTTTTTCGAAATACCAATTCCACGCTTCCTCATTGATCGGCTCACCGACTGTGCCCAGCACGCGTAGCGACGAAAGATCCTGGCCTTCCACAAACTCGTCGCCCTTTTGCATTAATGCGCGAATCGCGGTGGGGGCGGTGTAAAAAATATTTACTTTGTGTTTGGCGATTACTTCCCAAAAGCGCGCCGGCGTTGGGTGTGTTGGGATTCCTTCGAACATTAAAATCGTCGCGCCGTTCAAAAGTGGGCCGTAAGCGAGGTAGCTGTGACCCGTGATCCAGCCAATGTCGGCGCTGCAAAAGAAGATTTCGTTTTCGCGAAATTGGAAAACATTTTGAAAGCTGTAACCGGTGCAAACCATGTAGCCAGCGGTTGTGTGAAGGATGCCTTTTGGTTTGCCGGTGGAGCCGGAAGTGTAGAGAATGAAGAGCGGGTCTTCTCCAGCGTTGGCTGAGGCTTGGTGGGTGGTGGAGTGGTTTTTGATTTCGTCTTGCCAGATTGAGATCTTTTTACCCCTCACCCCAGCCCTCTCCCACAAGGGGAGAGGGAGCTCTACCGAACTCGGTCTACTCCCTCTCCCCTTGTGGGAGAGGGCTGGGGTGAGGGGTAAATTATTTCTTTCAAACCCAATTCCGCCGCCGTGACTAGATCGAGAATAAATCACCACCTCCTCAACACACCCACACTCCGCAACCGCCTCCCGCGCGATCTCAAGCAGTTCGATTTTTTTGTCACCGCGGAAAAGTAAATCCGCCGTCACCAACATTTTTGCGCCGCAATCTTGAATTCGTCCCGCCAAAGCCTTCGCTGAAAATCCGGCGAAGACAACACAGTGAACAGCGCCGATCCGCGCGCAGGCTAGCATCGCGACCAATGCTTGCGGAATCATCGGCATGTAAATGCAGACGCGATCACCTTTCTTGATACCGCGCGCGACCAACAAATTCGCGAATTGGCAGACCTGGGCGTGGAGTTCGTTGTAAGTTATTTTTTGACTTTTTTCCGTCGGATCATTCGCTTCCCAGATCACCGCGATCTTGTCGCCGGACTGTGCCAGGTGCCGATCGAGACAGTTGTAAGCGAGGTTGGTTTGACCGTCTTCGAACCAAGAAATTTTTGCTTTCGACAAATCACAATCGAAAATTTTTTCCGACTTTTTGAACCAGAAAAAATTGCTGGCAATTTCCGCCCAGAATTTTTCGGGATCAGAGATGGAGGCTTGGTATTGCTGGGCGTAATCGGATTTTGATTTGATGCGGAACATACGATACGATTTTAAATTTCTTAAATCCCTCTAAATGTCATGCTGAGCCTGTCGAAGCATGATTCAAGCCACAGTGCCCGGAATCATGCTTCGACAGGCTCAGCATGACATCGAAAAAGATTTAAACACTTCTCAAAAATTTTCTTGCCAACTCAAACAAATCACCAAGCGCATCGCGAATTTTGGCGTCGAAGCCGATATTTTTTTTCGCCCAATCTGTGATCCACGGACGCGCTAAATCCCAAATATTTAAATTAGGATCGAGGGTGACGCCAACGCCTTCGACTAAAAGCAAAGTCTTTTGCAACAGCAACAACTCTGGTTTCGTGACCATTTGATAATCACGCGTCATTGTGATTAAATTGGATAAAAGTTTGGCGATTGAAACATCCTTCACATTCGAGCCGACAATTATTTCGCCAATTTTGCGGCAGGAAAGTGCGAGGTCAGCGACGTTGGTGGTGGCAGGCACAAGGCCAGCATCAACGTGGATTTGCGCCACTCGCTGGTAATTCTTATTTAAAAATCCGATCAAAATTTCGGCGACGGCGAGGCGGGTTTTTTTATCAATTTTTCCGACGATTCCAAAATCAACGACGCCAATCGCGCCATTTTTTAGCAGAAATAAATTTCCCGGATGCATGTCGGCGTGGAAAAATCCGTGGACGTAAACTTGGCTGAAATAGCTGATGACAAGGTTCTGCGCGATTTCTTTTTTGTCGAAATGCGAATTTTGAATTTGTTTTTTGTCGGAGAATGGAATGCCGTCGAGCCATTCGAGCACCAAAATTTTTGACGTCGAAAACTGCCAAAAAATTTCTGGAACGTAAAAACCTTTCACATCTTTTAAATCTTCGCGAAGCTTGGTGGCATTGGCTGCTTCCTGCAAGAGATCGAGTTCGCTTTTAGCAGTTTGCTGCAAAAGATTGGCAATGTCGTAAAAACTTTTTGCCAAAAATTTAGAAAAAATCGCGACGAATTTTATCAGCAATTTTAAAGTGGCAATGTCACGAGCCATGATTTGCGCGATTCGCGGGCGGAGAATTTTTACGGCGACAATTTTTTTGTCAGAAAGTTTAGCGCGATGGACTTGTGCGATTGAAGCTGAGGCGATAGGAGTAAAATCAAATTCAGAAAAAAATTTTGAAAAATTTTCACCGAATTCTTGATTCAAAATTTTCTTAACTTTTTTTCTGCAAAATGGCGGAAGTTCGTCTTGGAAGATTGAGAGAGCGGAAGCTAATTTTTCACCGATTAAATCTGGCCGAACAGATAACATCTGTCCAAGCTTTACGAATGATGGGCCAGCAAGTTTTAAAAAAAAATAAACCGCAAAATTTCTAGCAAAAAAATAAAGTGGCGAAAGAGCTGTCGCTAAAATTGCCAATCTAATGAAATTGAAGATGGGAATCACGTTGATTATTTTTTTAGACTATCAGCGCCTTGAAGAGCATTTAACGGTGGATGTGAGGGTGAAGGTGCAGTAGCGCCAGCACTACCTCCTCCAGCGCTACCTCCTTGGTTAACATCAACTTTAATTTTATTTAGATCAATATCAACGCCAGCCCAACTGAATAATTTGTTCAAGAGTTGCGACATGACGTCCAGAATGTTGCCAGTAACTTCTTGAACCCTTGACGCCACAAGCTTGAAAGCATTAGTTGCTTCTGGAGACAGTTTTAAAATCACCGCCACCTCATCAACAGTTATGATGTTTAAAGCTAACATCACGACCAAAATTGAGAATGCTGTCGAAGCAAAAATAAAAACTGTGCGTAGGGTGAGATAGGAGATTAAATCATGCATAAGTAAAAAATCTTGATTGGAGATTGGAGGCAAATGATTTTGAATATAGGCTCTGATTATTAGCAAGAAATTTATCTTACTCCACACCTTCCGAAATACATGCGTGGCGCGATGGGACGAGCATTGTAGTTTTCTTCGATTAGATGCGCAAAAGTCATATCAAAAATTTTTTCTTGTCGTGAAGTAACCGTAAAAAAAGGCGATCCATAACTATCCAAACAATATTTTTTTTGCTGAAGTAAGGCGGTGAGTAATTTTGATTCGGCCTCGGTCATTTTAGGATTTTTTTTATCCTGTGTCGAAGTGGAATTAATTTTTAGAAATTCATCACTAACCGAAAAAACGAATGAATCATTATCCGCAGTGTTGTGTAAAGTAATGCGGCCATAACGAGAAAGATCTGTGGCACAAGAAATTAGAAACAAAAAAAATGGCAGAAGTAAAAAACTTCTGCCATTTCTTTGACCAATTTCCGATTTAGTAAATTTAATTTCCATTTGTGGTGACAGCACTTTCAACAACACCTGCTTGCACAAAAAAATCTAATTTTTCTTTAATTCTTGAGGCCTTACCTGTTAAGTTGCGCAAATAGTAAAGCTTGGCACGGCGCACAACGCCTTGTTTTAAAATTTCAACACCAGCAAGCATTGGAGAATAAAGTGGAAATTTTCTTTCAACGCCAATTCCAGAACTAATTTTTCTTACCGAGAAAGTGGCCGCATAGTTTGAAGTATTTTTGGTTTTAGCAATTACAACCCCGTTAAAAGCTTGAATACGAGTGCTTCCACCCTCAGTAATTTTATATTTTACACTGACGGTGTCACCAACTTTAAATTTTGGTAATTCAAAACCACGCGCTTCTTTAATTTTTGTAACCTGATCTTTGGCAAAGTTTGAAAGTAAATTTTTCATAAAATTTAGTGATTATCTGTTTTTTCTTTTTTGAATTCTGTTGATGTTTTTTCAACTATGATTCTATCAACAAGCTCCATAATGGCCATTGGCGCTTTATCACCAGTCCTAAATCCAAATTTTAAAATACGCGTATAGCCACCATTTCTTGCCAAAACTCTCGGGCCAATTTCTTTGAAAAGCCTATCAGCAATTTCTTGATTGCCTAAAATTGAAATTACCAGACGGCGATTCGCTAAAGAATCTTTTTTTGCCAGAGTGATGATCTTCTCGACGAATGGTCGTAACTCTTTTGCTTTTGGCAGAGTAGTTTTGATGACTTCATTTTTAAGCAGAGCAATTGACAGATTACGATATAGGGCTTTTCTGTGAGCGCTGTTTCTGCCGAGTCTTCTACCTTTGATTCCATGCTTCATTTTAAAACTCCTTATTTTTCATCTTTAAAAGCTCATCCATGTTTTTTGGCGGCCAATTAGTTAGCTTCATACCAAATCCGAGTCCCATAATTTTTAAATTTTCTTTTAGTTCGTTAAGTGATTTTCTGCCAAAATTAGCTGTTTTTAGCATTTCAGCCTCACTTTTAGAAACTAAATCCCCGACATAAATTATGTTTTCGTTTTTTAGGCAATTGTAAGAACGAACGGAAAGCTCAAGCTCATCAATTGTTTTGAGAAGATTTTTATTAAATTCCGGTTCTGTTAAAATTTCTTTGTGAACTGGAGCATCAATTTTTTCTACATCAAAATTTATAAAAACTTGCAGCTGTTCTTGCAAAATTTTTGCCGCAACTCCTATGGCATCTTGAGGACTAATCGTGCCGTTAGTATCAACTTCAAGGATTAGTTTATCAAAATCAGTAATTTGTCCAACACGTGCATTTTCAACTCGGTATGAAACTTTTTTTACCGGACTAAAAATTGAATCAACCATGATGGTTCCGACGGCGCGATCAGTTTTTTTGCCTTGCTCAGCAACTGCGTAACCTTTGCCAAATTCAACATTCATCTGCATGTCTATCTTGGCACCCTTGTTTAAAGTGCAGATCAGAAGATCTTTGTTAATAATTTCAACGCCAGCCGGAGTTTCGATTGATCCGGCGTAAACTGGCCCAGGTTTATTAGAAGAAAGTTTTAGAATTGATGGAGTAGAATCGCTTTTGGTGATAGCCAAAGACTTAAGGTTCATGATGATATCTAGCACGTCTTCCTTAACACCATCAATTGCGCTATATTCGTGAAGCACACCTTCAATTTTTACAGCAGTAACGGCAAAACCATTGATTGATGATAATAAAACCCTTCTGAGAGCATTGCCCAGAGTAGTGCCAAACCCCCTTGCAAATGGCTCCATAACAATCACTGATTTCGTAACATTGTTGTAACCATCTTTAACAGTCACAGAACTAGGTTTGGTGAGCGAATGCCAACTTTCTTTTAGAATAGCCATATTTTTAAAATTTGGATTGAGGGATTCGGATTTTTGAAAATTAATTAGACTCTTCTGCGCTTTGCTGGTCTGCATCCGTTATGAGGATGGTAGGTGATATCGGTGATTAGAGTAACGTTGATACCTGCTGCTTGAATGGCTCGTAGAGAAGCTTCTCTACCAACTCCTGGACCCTTAATTTCAACAGTAACATTTTGCAAACCATGTTCTTTTGCGATATTAATCACATGTCCCGTTGCAACTTGTGCCGCATAAGGAGTGGCTTTTCTTGAACCTTTAAAACCATGCTTTCCTGCCGATGACCAGCAGATAATATTCCCGTTTGAATCCGAAACAGAAATTATGGTATTGTTAAAACTTGCAAATACGTGAACTACACCGTTGACGATGTTTTTCTTTTTTTTGTTTGAGCTTTTAGCTGCAGGTTTTTTTTCGTTAGTTTGAGCTTTAGTTTCTGTCATAATTTATTTTACAGCTTTCTTTTTGTTAGCAATTGCAACTCCACGACCTTTTCGAGTTCTGGCGTTAGTGTGAGTTCTTTGTCCGCGAACTGGAAGTTTTTTAACATGGCGAATACCGCGATAGCATCCGATATCCATTAATCTTTTGATATCAGCGCCAACTTTTCTTCTTAGATCTCCCTCAAGAACTGTGCGATCTTTTTCAAGCAAAGCTCTAACTTGAGACAGTTTGTCTTCACTCACTTGATGAGTTCTAAGGCCAAGATCAATTTTTAATTTTTGACAAATTTTGTTAGCAGTAGTTCTGCCAATTCCGTAAATGTAGGTCAAAGCGATAACAAAACGCTTTTCTTTCGGAATGTTGACACCAGCGATTCTAGCCAAGGTAATATCCTCTTTTTTTAATTATTTTTTTGGGGAATTTATTGCTTCGAGCAGCTCCTCGAAAACGAGGGGCGCGCTTTTTATGGCGGCGATCAAAACAAGCAAGTTCTTTTTTTGGTAAAATTCTATCAATTCAAAAGTTGATTCATGATAAACTTTTAAGCGATTTTTTACTGTCGCCTCATTGTCATCAGCTCTATTTTCAAACTGGCTTGATCCACAATTATCGCACACACCTTCTTGCGTTGGAAGTTTGAAATAGCGGTTATAAGCCTCGCCACAACTTTTACAGGAAAAGCGGCCGGCAATTCTTTTTATTAAAATTTCTTCGCTAACTTCAAAATTAAGAACTTTTTCAATTTTTTTACCAAGCGAAGAAAGCATGTGATCAAGCGTAGTGGCCTGGATTATGTTTCTTGGAAAGCCATCCAGGATAAAACCTTTTTGGCAATCTGATTGCGTGATGCGATTTTTTATGATGTCAATCACCACTTCATTCGGGACTAATTGTCCGGAATTCATGTAGGACTTGGCTAATTTTCCAATCTCACTTTGCAACTCAACTTCTTTGCGCAGAGCTTCTCCCGTGGAGATCGTCGGAATTTTTAATTCTTTGGAAAGCATTGCTGCTTGCGTTCCCTTACCTGATCCTGGAGCTCCTAAAAAAATAATATTCATCACGCCCTGACTCGCACTCTTCTTTTTTTAGTCATTGAAGAACCGTATTTACCGGCAAAAAGATGTGACTGAACTTGATTCACCAAATCCAGAACAACATTGACCATGATGAGAATTCCTGTGCCACCAATGTGGAGTGGAATTGAATAATGAGTGACCAAAATTTCCGGCGTGATGCAGACAAAAATTAAATAGATCGCGCCGAGTAAAGTTAGGCGAGAAACAACTTTATCGAGATAAGTTGCGGTGGCAGTTCCAGGACGAATGCCAAGAATGAAGCAATTTCCTTTTTTCAAATTGTTAGAAACCTCTTCAGTGTTGAAAATAATTGAAGAATAAAAGTAGGAAAAAAACAAAATCAGAACTGAGAAGAGCAGTAAATAAAGACCTCCGCCTCGTCTTAATGCCGAAACTAAAAAGTCACCTTCACCTCCAGTAAATTGAATTATTGCCGCTGGAAACATCAAAATTGAGCTAGCAAAAATTGGAGGAATAACTCCGGAAATATTAATTTTGAGTGGCAAGAAAGATGAGTCAGACATGCCGGAAGCCTTCATCATCGCGCCGTTTGGATATTGAATTTTTATACGCTTGTAAGTTTTTTCGACGAAGCAAACCAACATTAAAAATGCTGCAAAGGCGGCAAAGAAAATTACAATTGTGAACCAAGAATAAACTCCGGTTTTTGACAGATCAAAAACTTGAATGATGGTTGATGGCAAAGAAGAAACGATGCCGACAAAAATTATGAGAGAAATTCCGTTACCGATGCCGGAAGAAGTGATTCTTTCGCCGAACCACATCAACATCACAGTGCCGCCGACTAAGCTGACACAAGTGGTCCACATGAAAATATTTGAATCAGAAATGAAGGCGTTGTTGTCGCCATTAGAAAGGGCATAATAAACCCCGATAGATTGGAAAAATGCGAGAATGATGGTGAGGTAACGAGTATATTGATTGATTTTAGCGCGGCCATATTCGCCTTCTTTTTTTAGATCACCCAAACCTTTATACATCGATGTGAGAAGCTGCATGATGATCGATGAGGTGATGTAGGGCATGATGTTGAGAGCGAAGATACTCATTCTCTCAAGAGCTCCACCGGAGAAAAGATTTATCATGCCAAACATGTTGGCGCCTTCGCTGGCGAAAAACTTTTTTAAAACTTCAATATTGATTCCTGGAATTGGAACGAAGGTGCCGAATCTGTAGACAAGCAGAATGAAGATCGTGAATAAAATTCTTTTTTTGAGTTCTGAGCTTACAGCGGGAGATGACATTATGAGCTAAACGCTTTGGCCTTTTCGGAGTAGGTATCGACAGTAATTTTTAATTTTGCAGAAACTTCGCTCTTACCCATGATGAGCTTAACTTTGGAATTTTTGCATTTGATTAAACCAACTTGTTCCAAATTTTCTTTAGTGATTGCCGCAGAGGCATCGAGTTTTTTACTTTCAATCAAGTTTAAAATATCGCGTATATTTACGGTTTCGATTTTTTTACGTAGAGTATTTGTAAAACCTCTTTTTGGGAGGCGCATGTGAACCGGCGTCTGTCCACCTTCAAAGCCTTTAACTGAATGATGCCCTGATCTAGCTTTTTGACCCTTTACACCACGACCAGAAGTTTTGCCTTTACCGGAACCAATACCGCGCCCAACTCTAATGCGAGAATTTCTTTTAATTTTTGGTAATCCTTGAAGAGAAAGAGACATTTGAGTTAAAAATAAAAATTAAAATTAGGCAGCGCTGGATACTTTAACGATGTGACCAACTTTTCTGATCATGCCAATAATTGCTTGGGTAGCTTTGACTTCGGCAGAAGTGCCAATACCTCGGAGACCGAGGCCAATAAGGTTACCCTTCTGTCTGTCATTAAGTTTCGATCCGCCTTTAACTTGCGTAACGATAACTTTTTTATTTAAGAAATTGTCGAATTGCATTGATTACACCGAATTAATTTTGCTCTGATTTTACTTCTGAACCGTGATGATGATTGATGGCGAGATTTCTTCTTTTAACGATTTCAGAAATTTCTTTTGATCTTTTTTCTGCAACCGATTTTGGGGAGAATAGTCCTTTTAGAGCCTCAAACGTCGCGCCAACCATGTTGTAAGGATTGGAAGTTCCTACAGATTTAGCTACAATGTCATGAATACCGGCACATTCAAAAATAGCGCGCATAGGACCGCCGGCAATCACACCTGTTCCGGCTGGAGCTGATCTCAAGTAAACTTTTGCTGAGCAAAATCTAGCGAAAATATCGTGATGGATAGTGCGCCCTTCTTTCAAGGAAACTTTCATCATAGCTTTTTTTGCAGCTTCAAAAGCTTTGTTTTTTGCATCAGAAACTTCTGTAGCATTTCCTTTGCCAAATCCTACTCGACCGTTCTTATCGCCAACAACAACCAAAGCAGCAAAAGACATGTTTTTACCACCTTTTACAGTTTTGGAAACGCGATTAATCGAGACTAATCTTTCTACTATTTCGGTAGCGCCCTTTTCTTTTTGATTATTTTTTGCTTGTTGTTTTGACATCTGATTTTTTTAAATTTTTAGAATTGTAATCCAGCTTCGCGGCAGGCTTCAGCTAAAGCTTTGACTCGACCGCTGTAAATGTAAGATCCCTTATCAAAAACCACTTCTTTAACGCCGGTCTTTAAACAATTTTTAGCAAACTCCGCCCCAACTAATTTGGCTTTTTCAACGCCACTAATTTTTTTGTTTTCTTCAAAATTGAGAGTTGAGAAAGAAGAAATAACTTTTCCAGAAACGTCGATTAATTGAGCGTAAATATTTTTATTTGACCTAGAAACAACTATTCTTGGACGATTAGTTTTATTATTTTTAATAATCTTGTTTCTAACTCTAAATTTTCTTCTTTCGTATTTTGTCAGCATTATTTTTTCTTACCCTCTTTTCT
>CAIYMZ010000002.1 GCA_903927415.1 uncultured Alphaproteobacteria bacterium | reverse complement strand
TATATCTTTTCGCATTTTCAAAATGTTGGCCTGACTCCCTGTTAAAGGATGCAGCATTACTGAAAGTTTCATTAATTGACTCACCTTTTGAATCACTAAAATTAAAGCGACTAGATTGAATTGCGGATTGGACAGTAGCAAAATCTTTAGATAAACTATGTTGATTGCTGTAGTTTACCGCTGCCTTATAATGATCTTGATCTGATGATCTGCCCGCAAGTTGACCATTTACACCAATATCCAAATTACTACTAGCGGCCTTATCTTTACCACCAAAGCCGGCTGATAATCCTCCACCTATTCTTCCAAATATTTCTGCCGACTTTTCTCTCGTTATCCCATGCTCTTGTGCAAAATCACTAACTGCATTATTAATTCTGCTAAAGGATTCTCTTTCGCTATTTTCTTTATTTTGTTCGAATCCACTAGAGCTTTCGATTGCGCGATGATTATTAATCATCATTTCAAACCCGTGTGCTTTTGTTTCTGCTGCTTGGATTGATTTTGTTTGTGCCAAGGACTGCTCATTACTCACCTGACTCGAAAGTGCACTTTCCATTCTTTGAGATCCTCGAACATCAACACCAAGTCGCGATTCAACGCCACTATTATCTATGCTACTCGTCCCATCATTATGTCTGTGAATCACCTGACCAGCATCATTTGTGACTGAAATACCCGCATAAGCATGTCTTTGCCCCATACTAACATTTCCCATACTGATATTTCCGGTAGTTCCTTCGTTAGCAGCAGCACTAACAGAACTTTGAACGCCAGCCATAAAAGAAGTCGTCATGGAAGACATCGCGGCAGCACCGCCTCTCGCAATGCCGAAAGCAAGCATAGGCACAAACATCGACATATATCCAGCCATCGCCGCAATATTGCTCATTGTTTGTTCTAAGGCCGGTTGATTTGCCAATGTTAATCCTACACCCTCACCTAAACCCAATGTATAAGTTGTGCCGTGACCCATGGAGATACGATGAAGAATCGTGTAAATAGGTCCCCATGCGGCAAGCCAGAAGAAAGTTGTAAAATAACTCCTCAACACACTTCCCGTCATTGACGGAATTAAGGAAACCAAAACCACCAATGGAAATGCAGCGTAAAAAATTGCTTCGATTACTATTTTAAGAATCGGGATCCACATGCCTGCTTGTGTCCCCATGGTTTGGTAAGTTGATTTTGTTTGAAGCGTCGCTCTTGCATTTTGATATGATTGGATCTGATTTTCTGCTTCATAATTTTCAGTAGCCATGTTTATGGCATTAATCATCATTGCTTGCTGCAAAACTTGATTAGAGGTTTTGCTTACTTCGAAAAAGTAATCGGTCGCCAATGGTGCTGCGTTTGATAAAATAGTCTTGGTTAGATCTGGCTTGTGAGAAGAAAAACTGAGATTTTTTAGTAAATTTTCACTGTTGTACTGATTATTCCAATCCCCATCAAGACTTGATGCACCAGCTTTGCATGTTGGATAACTCGCCTCTCCAGCCTGATTTGTGTAGGTAAAGAATCTATTTTCGGCTTGGTTGGCTTTAACCAAGCCCCAAATATCGTCAGAATTTTTCAGATCGTCGAAGGAATACACCCCATATTCTATATCAAAGAAAATACAGTTCTGAATAAAACTATCTATACTGGCGGCAAGATTTGCATTTGTTATAGTGGATTGCTGCATTGACTGCCAAAGATTCACACCAAATATCATCCCATTTTGAGTGTATTGCAAATCATCCGGAAGTGAATAAACCGCCTCAAACTGCTTAGTTAAAGAATAGCCAACTTGGCTTGCGGTTGACGCAACATAAGCAATAACAAACGGCACATTATCAACTGTGGCTCCCTTCAGGGCGGGATTTGTTTTATCTGTGATTTGAAGCGTAGCTTTTGGGTAAAGTAGGGTTTGTATAATTATGAAAGTGGTAACAAACCATTTGCTCGAATCATATAAAGAACCCGATAATGCAGCGTTCATGATCGCGACCATGAACGCCAAAGAAGCTGCTATCTCCACAACATTCAAATAGTCGCCACTCTTAACCAACATGGCCAGACCATTGAAGATATCTACGAAGTACTCCCCGCCGCCAATTGTTATTAACTCATACATAGCTTAGGCACGATTTTTGATTTCTCTTAGAATCACGAGAAACAGAAATATGGCCGCATAGCAAGTAAACAGCTTCAGTAAGAACGGCGTAGTAACTGATTTGATGATTAGAAAATTTGTTAGACAAATAATCACATGACAGAATGAGAGCAGCTTTAGTCCATGAGGGCTGTGTTTGTGAGAGATAAATAGAAAACTGAAAAAACTCAGAACGACTAAATAACCACTAAACTCACTTCTGACATCATAGCCCAAAGATGAATCAAAAGATCCGGTAAAAATAATGGTTAAATAATATGCAAATAGTGCAATTACACTGAACCGAAACAGCTCTGACTTATTTTTATGAGTTTTGGCAAAGTATGATTTTATCTCATTCGTTACTTGGTTTATATTAGACATATCACCTCTTTTATTAGTTAAAATTTTGAAGCCCAAAGAAGATTGGATTTCATCTTGTTGCTCATACGAGCAGCAAGCATCGATTGGATCTTTTGGGTCTCTTCAATGACCTTTAGACCTTGTTCAAACGAATCTTTGCTATCTATGCGATATTCGGCTAATTCTTTACGCGCTTGCTCAACGCCTTTTTGGAACTTCTCTACATTTTCCTGGTCGAAGTTTCTGACTTGCTTTGACTGCTCCTGCACTGACTTCAAAATCTCATCCAAATAGTTATACAGCATGTCGATAGCCACTAGAGAGCTATAATATTCTGGATTAATCCCACTCGCAGCAGAAGAGGATCCGAAATAGGCCTGGCGCACAATCATAGCCTTGTGAATTGGCACAGATGTTTTTGACACAAGATCGATATGTTTAGATTCAAATTTCTGGCCAGTCGCAATACGCGACACCATCTCTGACATGATTGTTGAGATCTTTTTCTTAAATCCTCTATCGGCAGGAATGGTTATGGTTTTCTCGGTAGGATTTAGACATTTGTCTCTTTCATCACAGGAAAGGATCGTGATTTGCCCTCCTTCAAGAATCGCTTTTATGGTTTCGTTTTTAACGACAATGTTTGACTTATAAAAAATTTCCGGACCGGCACTCTCACTAGCTGGAGTTTTGATAATTATTGTTCCAGTTAAAGCCTGAACAAACTGCGCCATCTCATCATTATTATCAGAAAGAAGAGGAGACTTTTTTAGAACTTCCCATGCGACATTGATATCAACCGGCCTTTGATCGCCATGAACAGCATTTGCAGATCTGATATACTGCGCTGATTTTCCTCCTGTTTTACATTCGGATGCGGCGCGCGCATAATCAGTAGCCCAGCCTTGGGAGTTAGCTGTAGTTTTACAGTAAGCTTCAGTTTTGCCGGCAAGAGCTAAACCGCCGCCCACTAAACCTTGCGCCATATCGCAAGAATTTAGGTTGGCATTGTTAACTCTATCGATAATCGATTGTAATTGATCTAGTGTTCCCTTGATAGCTGGGGACATAGTCTCAAGCGCTAATTGGAAGGCAAAACCCAAAGCATTGCTTGGAATAGCTTTTAATAATGCAACAAACTGATCCGTGTTGATATGCGAGAAAGCACCGGTATACACATCAATACCTCCGCACCCCGCTCTAATTCCTGGCGGAGTAATAGTAACCGGATTAACATTTACTACTTTTGAACGAGCGGTAAAACTTCCTCCAGTGTAGTATCCAGCGCCTTGTAATTGATAACCTCCAGCATCTGTACCATTGGAATAACTTCCACCAACATCATTCCAAAAATCACCCATTGAATCAGCAACAGATTTTGCATTTACTGCATTAATTGGTGTTAAATATGCAATAAGTGTTAAAACACTTACAAGTGTTTTAATATATCTTCTTTTAAAAATCATCGCCTACCTCAAGTTTAGTTATTGCATAAATACGCTCTTCAAGTTCTGAGTGAGATAGAACCCCTATACCAACTGGGAGAACCTGCCTTGACTCTTTGTCAAATAAAACTGTTTGGGGAACGGAGGTTTCAGTAATCCCCATTTTTGCGATTTGGCCCGTGTTAACCATGAAGTTTGACCATTCCGGCAAACCTCCACCATCCATAGAAATAGGCATGATTGTGATTCCGTACTTATCCTGAAAATTTTTAAGGATCGGAGAGTAACGATGGCAGTGGGGACAGGTTGAACTAAATAAGAAGAATATACCGTAGCGGTCGTTGATGTGCCTTATTGTATTTGTGACGTCTTTATTTCTTTGATCGATCCAAGATTCTTTTCCAACTTTTGAAACTGGTCTTTTTTGAGTATAATCAAGACTTGGTGTCTTCCAAATCACACGACGCCATTGATCGGCAAATGTTCCGGATTTATCCAAAACAATTTGCTGATACGACATGTAGTCTTTGATGTTATCTTCGGTCGGATAAATCACCGCCTTCGCTTTCTTGTCTTCAAGAGTCTTTTTGATTTGAGCTAACTTTTCTGCATAATCTTCCTGATTCTCTGGAACAGATTTTACATCTTCTTTGGTTGCGGACTCTTCTTTTTTTTCATCTTGGCAATAAAAATTCCATCCAAGGCCGTATTCGCGGCAATAATTTGGTCTTTTAGCATGAGCAGAAGTGGCGAATAGTAGAATAAGAAAAAACTTAGTTAGATGTTTGCCCATAGCCCTCCAAAGTTTTTTTAACTTTACCTTCGAGGTATGACTTATCAGGAACTACAACACTTCCGGCAATATCCGAAGCAATCTCACCCAAATCCATTTTATCAAATTGAAGTCTCGACAATTCATTAGTGGTAAAACCTCCACAATCTGGAGATTCGGCAGAACCCCAACCTTTTCCAAGCTGCGCTCTGCCTTGTTCAGTAATGACGCGGGAAATTTTTGAATTAAAACAACAATAAGTTTTTTTGGTTTTTAAACATTTTCCAAGCAACGGAACTTTTTTAGAACAGTACGACCCAACGTAGTGACACAGCTTCTTGGACTGCATTTCCATTAAGCTTTTTTCTTCTTCTGTGCAGGAAGCGCCGGTGTAATCTTGACCCCATCCATCATCCTTACAGCAATTGTTGTAGCTCACTGCATCTTTTTCGCAGCCTTTTCCTGCGCCGCTAAAAATTCTCAGATTATCTGCTGAAGCGTTATTATCTTTTGCCGCCTGATTTATACTGGAAAGATAGGCAATAGAAGTAGCAAAATCTTGACTTGAATCATCTTCTACCTTGGTGCACTGATTATTAGTGCAATAAATATTAGAACCACATTCTACATTAGCCGTTGAGGTAACTGTGGTAGTCGAGCAAGCATAAGTATATTGTCGATAATTACAGATATTATCGCCGTTCATGTTTACACATTTCGAGCCCTGAAGCGAACAATTACTTGGGATATTTTTACAAGTGCTGATTGTTTGGCATTTTCTGGTATTGTTGTAAGACAAAGTGTATCTGGCACTTGCATAACCCATCCCTGCAACACCAAGCTTCAGCTCTATTGTATTAGCACCATTTTGAAGGTATGGTTTAAGGTTCGTATTTGGAGATGATCCAAAAACAGTTCCGCGCTCACACCATCCAGCTTCAACATCTCCATTTTGGAAAACATTAGTGCCATTGACTCTAACCCTTACTACATCATCCCACCCAAGTGAATTTAGAGTAAAAACATCAATCTTAGAAACATCCGCAATATTGATAGTGGTATAAACATAGTATTTACTGCAACCACTGCCACCGCGCCATGATAGGTCCTGTTGTAATATCGGAAAATTCCAAGTGGTATCAGCACCTGAGACCGAAACCAATTTAGCGCCATCAACACAATCGACCTCTTCATATTCATCACATGTTTTAACTTCGGTAACAGTTGCTTTATGCTCAATTGGCTTACATTCGCCATAGGTTCCTGTGAGCATTGCAACAACTTCATCAGGATTTCCCTGAATCGCTTGAGATGTTTTTAGAAAATCATCATTTGGGCTTACACTGATTTGGGGACGCTTTGGAAGACCCTGAGTCATCAATTTCCCTTCTTCAGAAGTTTGTGTTTTTGACAAAGCCTCATCTGACATACTTCCGCCGTCATAATACTTCGTTTGATCAGGATTGTCGGTGGTGTAGCCAGGAGTATTTTGTTTATTCTGATCAGTAACGACGGTTGACGCCGAGCTTTTGTAAGAAGTGCCAAAATTAAGAGCATCCTGCCTCACATCTTCCATCGTAGATGCGTTGGCAACAAAGTAACTCGTTGCCAGAGTGAGGAGTAAGGAAATAAAAATTGGTTTTTTCATGAAGACTGGCCTCCTGCATTGATTCTGGATAAATATTCAGTGGCAGTCTTGCCGGCATCTCCTTTGGCATTTTCAATCTGCTCTAAAGCATATTTTAGAGTGATGTTTCCGGTAATGCGGTCGTGTCTTGGGGTAAAATGACAATCCTGCTCTTGGCAGTCTTGCGTTGAGCTTGATAGAACAACAAAAGTGGGTACAAGTTTGACCTGAAATATGTCAAACAGCCTAGGATCAATGATTGCCGAAACATTCTCCTTTGAAATGTCAGCTAAAAAATCTTGAGTATTTTTTAAGCTTCCAATGATGCCCCTAAAAACAAGAATTCCCCCTGATTGCTTTGCCTGAATCATTAAATCTTTGAGTGAGCTTCTCGGAATTGATGAAGATACAAAGATCATCAATGGGTAGTGGTTTATCGTGGCCTTCTTCACATCATCCGCTTTGAAACGGTAATTATGCAGCAACTGCGCTATAGCATCCTTCTGGCGCGCCTCTTTGGTAATATCATAATCAATTTTTGGCAGCGCCTGTGTTTGTTTAGCAAATAATTCGTTTTGGTTTTTCTTAATCCAATTTTCTGATTCTTTAAAGTTTTTACCTTGTTGAACCTTACTAACTTTTTCTGCCACTTCGCTAACATCCTTGGCGTGAGTCTTGGCAGTTTTCTTTTTTACCTCTTCAGCATTCTCAACAATTTTCTGAGCCTCAAATTCATAATCAGAATTAGTTTTTGACTGAATTCCACTGATAAAATCTGCGGCCTCTTGCCTATCTTTTTCTTGAATTTCAGGCGCGGCAATGTCTTGAGCCATTGAGCTGAAAGAGAGTAATAACAATGTGAGTAAAATTAATTTATCCCGCACAGCAGTTTCTTTTCCTCCATATCAAGTAGTTAAAATCTTCGCCGCTAACCGGAATCTCACGAAATGATTCCCAGAAAAATGTTGATTTACCTAGTGGATTGCAGCCAAGCATCGGATCGATTGTTGGAATCGGCACAGTTAATTGGGTGCGATATTGACTCTTCTTTATCATTGGCGATGGAATCGCAGTGCATATTGCTTCTGGCCCAGATGTAATCGGCAAAAAAGCTTCGCGATGAAGCTTGTAGAGCATCCTCGAAACCGCTAGAGATGAAGACTGAATTGAAGTGTTGTGAGCAATAATTTTGCCATTGGCTGGATACATACCACCTTGGCAACCAGAACACCAAAAAAGAGGATCAAGCGGCAGCCAAAAAGAAGCTGAGAGACAATCTGCAACACAAGCAGCTTGCGCGATTAGATTTCCAAAAAGAATCGCCTCCGGATTAATAATAAATGACAGTTCATCATCGAGCCACATAGGATCTACTTCTGTCATGTAAGCGACATCAAAACTCTGAGTTGATTCCACGCAGATCCCATCAAGAATCACACTGATCAAAGTAAAAACCGGATAAAGATACCAATGCACATGCCATGTAGCTGGGTCTGCCTCTGTTCCAGCCCCTACTTCAGGATCTCCACCAGAACCAACCGAAATACCTGGATCAATTTTTTGTCCGCCAATTCCAACGAAACAAAATGGCTCTTTCGTAACATCCGCCATTCTTACCGGCTCCCAAAATCCAACGGCCACTCCTGCACGAACAAAAATTGGTGGCGGAGCTGGACAAACGCAAAGTGGCGAGGGGAAGTTAGGAGTATCAGCAGTTTTTCCTGGTACTACAGGAGCCGGACCAATGCTAATTGGAAGAATACACGCCCAGCAAATGTCGGTAATTGGATTCACCATTCTGCCCGTGCATTGTTTGGCTTGAGCGCTATCAATAAAAAGAGAAAACAAAATCGCTAACGAGGCTATTTTTCTAATCATATAGCCACCTCCTTAACTCGTAACATCTTGCCTTCTTGCTCAACAGAAGCCGGCACAGCTTTGATTGAAAATTTTTTTACCAAAACCCCAGTCTGATCGAAATACAGACGAACTTTTTTCTTCTTCATCAAGTCGATAACTCTGCCCTTCACTAGAATTATTTTTGCTTTGCTCTTTCTGCGATTATATTGATCTAGAGCCCATTTAACCTGTGATTCATCTGATCCATCAATAAATAAAAGCGCTCTCGTTAATGAAATTTTATCAAGCGGGTTAACTTTTGTTCCGGCGCGATAAAAAACTTGGCCATTTTGGTCTTTCAAATCGTCTGGCCAAGAAATTGACGGATCATAAATCCACTCACGACTTGAAGTTGCTTTTACAATACCATCAACAGGCTTTGGATTGTTAGCCTGGTCAAACATTTGCTTTTTAACGCCATTTTGAAACTTATCTAATCGCCCATCTTTTTTTGCTTCTTGCAGTTTTTCTTGAATTTCTTCGAGCAGGCTCTTCTCTTTGATTTGGTAGGCAACTCCATGAATTCCAAGGTCCGTGGCTGTCGCCGACTTACTAAAAAGTAAGAATAGCAGTGCCAACAATGTCTTTTTCATCGATCAGTCCAATTTCTTGATAGCGAGAATCAAAGGAATCTATGTGAGGGGTATAGGCGAAGAATTGATGTGCCGGAATAATGCCGGAAGAAATGGCGTGTAACTGCTGCTGCTTTTTTGAGTAAGGCTTGGCAATTCCAATTAAATTTTCTGCAACAAATACCTCTACACCCTTTACCGTTACTTCATCTCCAGGCAGTCCACCAACCAATTTTATGAATTTAATTTTTTCTACTCCGAGCAGCTTATTATCCCTGACATAAAAAACGAAAACCTGATCTCTTTTACTCGGCAATAAACCTTTCTTAACCAAAACCCATTTGTACGGCAAAGATTCGCTGTAGTTTGGTACTATCTCAAAATTTGCCGGAATAATCCAAATCGCAACCATCGCAAAAAAAACTGTTAGGATTCCGAGAACTAATTTTCTGCTATTCAGCTCTTTCATCTGACACCTCGCCTTCTTTAGTTTTGCTCACTACAGCACTGAAAAGAGCCTTCTCTATTTCCTTTGTGACATCCTCTACATCTTCAGAGACAACGGTTTGCTTCTGCATCAAAATATAATTCTGATGACTATGACTTATGTCTTTCAGTATTGATTCTAAGGTTTGCAGATGTGTTTTAACCGCAACAGTTAGGGCATCATCGCCCATTTTATGTTCAACTAAATAGCGAGAGAGCTTGAGCATGAAATCATTGTTCAAATAGCTCAGATCAACCACTGCGATTTTTGGAATTTTTCTTTCAAGAATCTTGTAAGTAACAAATGAAGATAAAGCCGACACTACAAGAGCAGCGGCGACACTAGCGGCAATTCCTTTTGGCAATTTACTTAAGATTTTCATTATAACCTCATGGTTCGTTGTGAATAAATTTTCTGGTAAAAATCTGGGTGCTGAGCTTGCAGCTTCTTCTTGATCACCATCTCAAAAGCATCTTCGTGACTTATTCTGTCAGCTGCATTTTGTGTCATATCTATCACCGCTCTGAAGTCGGAAGGACTTAAGAATTTTACTTCCGGATTTTTCATTTCTTCCCGGACCATTATATCAAGAGACTCTTCCATCGAATATCCTTGGGAGATTAATTCGTTTTTTCTGGCTACATGCTCCGCTGTTGATGAATAAAGCAGGATTGAAAACTTATCGAAAACTAGGTTAGCCTTGAACCATCCGGCTGGACCATAAATCACCACCTGAGAATATTGACCCTGAACTTTCTTGGTTGCCGCCATGGCTTCTTTTAATCCCGGATTCTCCTTAAAAGATATTTTGCCAGAAGCCTCCAACATGTTGATGTTTTCTTGTTTCATCGACATGTATAAACCATAATCGCTGTTATCTAATGCAGCCTTGGTTGCTGGAGTTTTATAGAAGTCATCAAGTGATTGGGTTCCTAAAATCAGATTGCCGCCATACTTTCTTGCGCGCCTTGCCATCCCCTCAATAAATATTGCTGAACCCTCTCCATGCAGCAGATCCCAAGCCTCGTCAATCACTAAACTGATTTGTCTTTTTCTATCACCAAAATACATGTTTTCAGAGATCATGAACATCAAGAACATCACCACAATTGACTGCAATTCCTTCTTATTCTTCAGCTCAGCGGTTTCAAAAACCATGAATGCGTTTGAAAGTTTGACGGTACTTCTTCCCTCAAAAAAACGACCGAGAACACCGTCTTTTGTGAATGGACCTAGTAGAGTCGCTAGATCTCTTCCTCTTTGATCATCATGATTTTTGAAATAGTCTCTTATGGTAGTAATGTTGGCATCGGTCTGTTTATCATCCCAAATTTTTCCTACAGCGTCCTCAATCAATCTCATTTGTATCTGATCTAAGGTTTTAGTACCTTTTTTAGTTGGATCACCTTCACACATCTGACAAACAATCGCCGTGATTAACCTGATTACCTCAGTTTTATATTCTGGAGATTTTTCCATTGTTTCGGGATTCACTACCGAAAAAGGATTTATGACAATTGCAGATTCGGCCTTATCAGAAAACTCAACAAATTCGCCATCTTGCAGACGGCAGGTATTCATAAATGATCGCCCATCATCAATTACATACACGATCCCATCTCTTCCTCTAAGGGATGTAACAATCTCTTGCATCAAAACCGATTTACCGGAACCAGATTTTCCAACAACAATACAGTTAAAATTACCTTCTTTGTTAGCGAAAGGATCCCAGAAAAATACCTGTCCGCGACAACCATAGAGCATCAAACATGGAGATCCCATGCCACGATATTCACCTTGAAGTGGAGCCAAATTTGCAACAGTCCAAGAAACCATTGTTTTTGTTCTGCCCAACTTTTGTAAATCATCAAAATATCCTTCAGATAGGCTGAAGGGCATAACTGTTAAAAATGCGGGTAATTGTAAATATTTATCACGCGCAAGAGTCCATCCACAGGCTTTATAAATTGATTTTATTGTCTGTTCAGCTTCATCAATTTTATCTTGGGGAGCGAAGGTTATTACCTGATAAATGCACTTTAAAATTTTCTGACCGGAATTCAGTTTCTCATTAACAAACTGCCATTCTTGAGCAGCTTTTTTCATCTCAGGAATAAATCTGGCCATTTCGCTTGAAGCCAGTCTGGTAGCATTAAAATTCTTTGTTCTGGCGTGTTCTACTAGCTTTTCTTCATCTTTTGGCAGCGTCACCGAGAAAAAAGTTAGGAAAGGATATTCCATCCGGCGCAAATCTTGAAAATAATCTCCTATCAAATCACGACATTGCCATTGCGCCCAATTAGAAGGAAAATTCCTGACTGAAAATGATCTTACTTCAATCTTCTTACTTGGATCATCATGATAAAATGTAATCTGATCCTGCTCTTTAACCAAACTGTTTTCTGGATCAACCACCTGCCTGTTGATAGGCTGCAACGGATCGTATGATCGGTTTTCTTTCCATGGAGAAGTATTAAAATTAATTAACTCATCCAAAAAATTTATTAATCCTTCTGGCTCGATATTTACGGAGTTAACGCCGGCTGTATTAAGCGCCGTTTTTAATTTTTCTCTGAAAGAACAAAGTTCTTTCGTGACCAATTCGATTGAATTTTCATTCGCCTTTTTGTTCGCAAAAATTTCTTTAAAGAATTTGGAAACAGTAACATCGCCACTCTTTTCACGGAATGGCATTGATACAGCAACAATCAAACGGAAGTTTTTAAGCGTATATGGAGTCGATCCAAAGATAGATTTGTGATTGGCTTCTTTGAAATATTTTATTCTCTCATCGGCGATTTTTTTATAGATCCCACCTTGCACATCACGAGGCTGGCGCCAGTGATCAAAAATATCGCCAATCTTTGGCGAAGCCCAATTTAAAAATTGTACAGAACATCCCTCTGGGATACCGTCAGTAAAAACCCCAGAAATAGCTTCTACCACTCCATCATTAGCCCCTACTAGCGGATTACCCTCAAGAATAAATCCAACTGAATTGTCGTTAATAAAAACCTTCTTATCGGAATCAAAAGAGCGATAAGGCAACAGATCAGCGATTTGTATATGACTGAATTTGATATGACGGCGATCTTGAGAAAGATTACCGCCGCCAAAAATCTGATTTGCTACATCGTAAATTTTTTTTAGATTCATCATCTTTGACCCACCCACTTCGCTTCTTCATCAACAACATGTATGATTTTTTCAGAATGTTGATTTCCTTCCGAGTCAATATGTGGGGCAAACCAGATTTTACCTACTTTTTCTTGGGTTCTGAGTCTTGATCCTTTGGTTATTGGCTCCGATGCGTAGGAATTGTTAAGACTCTCTTCTTTAATCTTTTTTAGGTCTTTAAGCTTTGGGGCAACTAACTTGATCTCTATTTTTTGAGATGAACTAATAAAATCGGTAGTGAGTTTATTTTTTTCTAACTCCCCAGATCCAGATAAATCAG
>CAIYMZ010000001.1 GCA_903927415.1 uncultured Alphaproteobacteria bacterium | reverse complement strand
GCTACGGCACATGGATTGCTTCGCTGCGCTCGCAATGACGACAAAAAAATCATTCAATGTTTCGCTCCATCTTCACCATCTCCTTCTACATCTCGCTTTCGCGCATTCTCGGATTCATTCGCGACATTTTGATCGCGCAATTTGTCGGCGTCAGCATGTTGTCCGACGCTTTTTTTGCCGCATTTCGCTTGCCGAATTTTTTCCGCCGCGTCTTCGCTGAAGGCGCCTTCAACTCAGCATTCGTACCGATTTTCATCGAAAAGTTACAAGATAAAAAAACGGACTCAGGCAACCCCCATCGCGGCGCTAACGCGTCCGCTCGCTCCCCATTAAATAAGGGGGAGTCTGACGAAATTTTTTTCGCCCGAAATATTTTCTCAATTCTGTTCTACACCCTCCTCATTTTCACCATCATACTCCAAATTTTCATGCCGTTTTTCATGAAAATTTTATTTCCGGGATTCTTCACCGACCCAGAAAAATCAAGCATGCTCATCAATCTTTCGCGCATCACGATTTTTTATTTAATCTTCATTTCGCTAGTTTCGCTCTGCTCCGGAATTCTTAATTCACTCAATAAATTTGCAGTTCCCGCCTCTTCACCAATCATTCTCAACGGCACTTTAATCGCCTCAATTTTTGTTTTTGGATCAGTAACACCAAACTATGCCTACGCACTTTCTTGGGGCGTTTTTGTCGCCGGAATTTTACAATTTTTGTGGCTGTTTTTTTTCACGATTAAGTCAGGATTTTTGCTCTATCCAAAATTTCCAAAAATAAATTCCGACATCAAAAAATTCTTCCGCAAATTAGGACCTGGAATCATCGGCGCCAACGTAATGCAGATTAATCTTCTCGTCGATTCCATCTTCGCCAGCATGATCGCCGGCGCAGTTTCTTACCTCTACTATTCCGATCGCATCAACCAATTGCCGCTAGCAATGATCGGCATCGCGATAGGAATCGCGCTGCTCCCCGCCCTTTCGCGCAAAATAAAATTAGGCGAAAATGACGAGGCAATTAAATTACAAAACATGGCGCTAGAAGTTGGATTAATCTTGGTAATCCCAGCAACTCTAGCGCTCACAGTGCTTGCCTACCCAATCATCTCGACACTTTTTGAACGAGGAAAATTCACTTCTGACGAAAGTTTTTTCGTCGCCAATGCCCTCATGTTTTACTCTTTCGGCCTACCCTCTTACGTTTTGGTAAAGGTCATGGAGCCCGCATTCTTCTCGCGCGGCGACACAAAATCTCCGATGAAAATCGCCTTCGTTTGCCTGATCAATAACGCAGTTTTAAACGTGATTTTTTCGGCTCTAAATTTCGGCTACGTCGGAATTGTTTTGGCTTCTGTAATCTCAACTTACCTCAATCTCACCTTACTCATCACTGGCCTGATCAGAAAAAAACATTTTTATTTTGAAAAAACTTTTCCCAAAAAATTACTGCTGATCCTGATTCCATCATTCATGATGGCGCTTACTCTATTCTTACTGCGCGAATATTTTGCCCAAGATGATTCGCTGAATAAAATCATCGAATTAACCATCATGATCATTGTCGGTTTGCTGATTTACGGCATCAGCTCTTACCTCTCCGGCAGCTTGAATATCCTGCTCAAATCGCACCTCACACACAGAAAAAAGAATGACATCCTGCCCTCCGCTTAGTGAAAAACTTTACCGCGAATCGAAGAAAAAAAATCTCGAAAATCTCCTCGGAAAATTTTGTTCAAACATTGATTGGATTTGGATTGGCGCCCATTCGCGACGCAAAGTAACTTTCCAAATTGACGGTAAAAATCACCTCGGATTCTTCGCCGAAAAATCGCACAATGTCGTCGAAATTGACGAAGACCCGCTCGCCGAAAAAGAAATTTCGCAACTGATTCCTTGCTTAAAAAATTTCCTCAAAAACCAAGAACAAAATTTTTACACACAGGCCATGGTGACACTATTTGACAGTGGTCTCGATGTAATTCTCACCGCCACAAAAACGCTGGATTTTTCTCAAGCCAAAAAACTCACTGACTTCGCCAAATCACAAAATTTCAACATTTCTTTACGAGTAAAAAACAACATCACGCCGATTTTTTTGACGCGAAAAAATCAGATTTTTTATTCGAACTTCAAAATTGATTTAGATTCTGACATCTTCATCCAAGCAACAAAGGCAGGGCTTGAGAGCATCATCAAAATCATCCAGAGCACAATCCAAGTCCCCCTGTCAAGGGGGGTTGGGGGGCTGCACGTCGCCGATATTTACGCCGGTTTTGGCGCCTATTCCTTCGCAATTCAAGATTTAGTAAAATCAATTTCCGCCTTCGAGGGCGACGAAAAAATGGTCGCTTTAATCAGCAAAAACGTCGCCGCAAATAATCTCGGCAATAAAATAAAATCTGAGATGCGCGATCTTTTTGTGAATCCGCTAACCAAAAAAGAATTAAACAAATTCACTCTCGCCATCATCAATCCACCAAGAAATGGCGCTGCGCCGCAGGTTTCAGAAATTTCTAAATCTGCGCTAAAAAATTTAATTTACGTCTCTTGCAATCCCGAAAGTTTCGCCCGCGACGCCACAACTTTAATCAATTCCGGCTTCAAAATTTTAACCATAACCGCACTCGATCAGTTCTACTCTACCAAGCATTTGGAAGTGGTCGGGGTTTTTGAGAGATTATGAAAAACTGCTACGTTTACATTTTGGCGAGCCAGAAAAATGGAACGCTTTATGTTGGAGTAACTGGAAACTTGGAAAAAAGAGTTGCGGAGCACAAAGCAAAAATTTGTGAGGGTTTTACAAAGAAATATAATGTGAGTAAGCTGGTTTACTACGAGGATACTGACGACGTGAATGCAGCGATTGCAAGGGAGAAGCAGCTTAAAAAATGGGAGAGAAGTTGGAAATTAAGACTGATTGAGGAATCAAATCCGAGTTGGAAAGATTTGTCTGAAGAGTGGTTTAAATAAAAGTTTTTGGCGTTATTTTTTGAGGTGACTCTTTTCTCGGCGATACCTTTGCTTTCTCGATACCACCTTCACTCTCGATGTCATTCCCACGAAGGCGGGAATCCAGAAAATTTAATCCGAACTCATTTCAACACTGGATTCCCGCCTTCGCGGGAATGACACCGAGCGCAAAAAACTAAAATCAAAACAAAATGACCAAAAAAATTTCGAATCTCCCAACTTGGAACCTCAGCGATTTCTACTCTTCAATCAAAGATAAAAAAATTTCCAACGACTTAAAAAAAATTGAACAGGACGCAAAAAAATTCACCGAAGAATTCAGCGGTAAAATCACTAAAATCAATGCTTCACAGCTTTTCACTGCAATTAAAAAATATGAAGAAATCGCTGAAAAAATCGGCAAAATTTCGAGCTACTCTTACTTGATTTACGCCTCCGATTTGTCGAACCAAACTCACCTTTCTTTTTACCAAAACACTTCTGAGGCACTGAACAAATTTGAATCACAGCTCGTTTTTTTCACACTCGAACTCAATAAAATTGATGAGAAAAAACTCGCCACTTTGCTCAAAAATTCTGACTTAAAAAAATATCAACCCTTCCTCCGCGACACGCGCGCCTTCAAGAAACACGAGCTTTCACAAGAGTTAGAAAAATTTTCTCTCGAGAAAAATATCACCGGCCGAAATGCTTTTGTGAGATTGTTTGACGAAACCGTGAACAACCTAAAATTTTCTTACGGGAAAAAAATTTTGAACTCACAGGAAATTTTTAATTTGCTCTGCAGCCCTGATGAAAAAGTTAGAAAAACTGCCGCTAAATCAATCGCCAAAACCTTCGAGGAAAATTCAAAAATCTTCGCCTTCATTACCAATATTTTAGCCAAAGACAAAGCCACTGACGATTCGTGGCGCAACTTCACCAACCCAATATCCTCGCGCAATCTCAGCAATTTTGTTGAGGATGAAGCTGTCGAACTTTTGGCAAAAAAAGTGAAGGAAAATTACGCCGCTACTTCACACCGCTACTACAAAATCAAAGCGAAAATTTTAGGCAAAAAAACTTTGAATTATTGGGATCGCAACGCGCCGCTTTCGACAAAAAAAGAAAAATTAATTTCGTGGGAAGAGGCGCAAGATCTGGTTTTATCGGCTTACGAAGAATTTTCTCCTGAGATGAAAAAAATCGGAAAAATATTTTTCGACAAGAATTGGATCGATGCACAGGTCAGAACTGGCAAGGATTCCGGCGCCTTTTCGCACTCAACTGTCCCGTCTGTTCACCCCTACATTTTGATGAATTTTCAAGGCAAAGTTCGCGACGTAATGACTTTGGCGCACGAACTTGGACACGGCGTGCACCAATATCTGGCGCGTGATTGCGGCGCGTTAATGGCCGGAACTCCACTCACTCTCGCTGAAACCGCGTCAGTTTTTGGCGAGCAATTAACCTTCCAAAAAATTCTAAAAAACGAAAAAAATCCGCAGCAAAAAAAATTAATAATCGCCGCTAAAGTTGAGGACATGCTCAATACGGTTGTAAGGCAGATCGCATTTTTGGAATTTGAAAAAAAGGTGCACGACGCGCGTAAAAATAGTGAAATTCCGCTGGAAAAAATCTGCGAATTTTGGATGGAAATTCAGAAAGAAAGCCTTGGCTCCGCTTTTAAATTCGAGGAGGAGTACCGTTTTTTCTGGTGCTACATTCCGCATTTCATTCACTCACCTTTCTACGTTTACGCCTACGCCTTCGGGGATTGCCTTGTCAATTCGCTCTACGGAATTTACCAAACGAAAAAAATAAAAAATTTTGAGGAAAAATATTTCGCAATGCTGAAAGCTGGCGGCACTAAGCACCACGCCGAAATGTTACAACCTTTCAACCTCTCAATTCACGATCCAAATTTTTGGCAAGCGGGGATAGACGTCATTATTAATTACATCAATCAACTGGAGAAACTATGCTAGACGCGGCTCAAGCGGAGAATTTATTCAACAAACTTTACGGCGAAATTAAAGGCTACGAAATTTCAACTGCATCACGCGCCAAAGAAACGAATGTTGATAGCAGTCGAATGCTCTACGGCGAGTTACCTTTTACAACTTGGCAAAAAATTGTTGAATTCGCGAATCCAAAAGCAGATGGCGTGTTTTTTGATTTAGGATCGGGAACGGGGCGCGTTGTTTTGGAGTCTTATTTACTTTTTTCTTTTAAAAAAGTTGTTGGTGTTGAGCTGCTTTCAGGCTTACACAACAAGGCTTGCGAGGTAAAAGAAAATTTCGAAAAAAATTTTAAACCAGCAATCGCAGAAAATTTCTCAGGCCGCGAGTTGCAATTAATCAACGGCGACATTTTTAAAACCAATCTCTCCGAAGCAGATTTTATTTTCATGAATCACCCCTTCAAAGACGGCGAAATTTTTATGGAATTAGAGAAAAAATTTTTGAAGGAGCTGAAGCCCGGAACTAAAATCGCTACCATCATTCGCTCTCTCAAAAGCCCTGAATTTAAACAACTCGGCAAGCAATCTTACAAATTCAGTTGGGGCGATTCTACGACGCATTTTTGTGAAGTTTAAATCCAACCTCTCACCACTCCCATCATCAAACAATCGGCGCTTCCTTCGCTTTAAAAAAATTACTGCGCGACAGGTTTAGAATAAATTTCATGCTGGCGAGAATGGTGATGCAACCGATGATTTTACTGATGGTGATGATTTCATCCAAGAAGATTGCACCAAAAATTGTGCCAAATACTGGGATGAGTAGAACCACGCTGACTGCGGTACGTGGACTTTCTTCGGCGGTGAGTTTAAAATAAAAAATGTAAGCAATTCCAGTGCAAAGCGATCCGAGTCCGAGCAACGATGCTGCGACTTTTACGTCAATCACAGCAAAGTCGGTGAAGAAAATGCATGGCGACAAAATCAGTGCGGCACTTAGAATACTGCCGTTTGCCAGCATCATTGGCTTGATATGTTTGCAGTGAGAATTGATGTAGAGCGACGTAGCTGCGTAAGAAAAAGTAGCAATTAAAATCGCAATGATCGAAGTGATTTGAATCCCTGCCAAGTCAACACTGGTAACGTTTCCGCAAGATGTGATGATGATGCCAACGATGCCGAAAATTACACCCCAAATTGCATTTTTATCGACATGACGACGCAAAATAAAAATCGAAATTAACACTTCGAACATCGGAACGGTGCCGTCGAGAATCGAGACTACACCGCTATCCAACGACTTCGCCGACAAAGCAAATAATGTGAATGGCAAAGCGGAATTAAAAAATCCGATGACAAAATATTGCTTAAAATTTTTTCTAAAAAAAATTTTTTCACGACGGAATAACGACACGAAAGAAACTATCGCCCCACCAATTGCCAAGCGAGAGAAGGAGACAAAAAAAGGTGACAAAACCTCCGCCGAGATTTTCGTAAAAACCGCGAATGTCGACCAGATAATTCCAAGAAAAATGAGAATGAAGAGGTTACTGTTTTTGTTCATGAGGATATTGACAATGTATTCACTTTGTAAAAGCGATTAACCAACTTAAAAAAATATGAAAAAGAAAATAAAACTCGACGCTTACGAACGTGATATTTTAAAAAATTTTGGCAAAGGGAAAAAGTTAAAAAATGAGAAAGCAGCAATAGCAATGCTGGTTCAAGCGGCAAAAAATTACGTCGCTGAAAAAAAATCCGTCACAATCAGAATTGCTAATGGCGACCTTGAAGCCATGCGATTAAAGGCTCAAAAGATGGGGGTGCCTTACCAAACTTACATCAACATCGTGATTCACCAAGACGCTGTAAGACTTCATTAAACCCAATAATTAACACCAATAACGCTTAAGAATTCTCTCTCGATGCCTTCCCACACTGTCATTGCGGAGCTAGAGTTTCTAAGAGCGCAGCGATGTAGAAACTCTTCATCCGCAATCCATTGTTGGATTCAAAACTGGATACCGGATCAAGATTTTCTTGGTCGCTTTAGCGGCCTAGAAAATCTACGTCCGGCATGACAACTGCTTTTTGCTTTAGAAAGAGTAAGGTTGGTGTTTGGCTTCTGAAGCGTTATTGAAAATAAAAAAACCTCGGTTCCGAATTTTCAGAACCGAGGTTTTTATTTTTTGAGTTGAACTCGTGAGATCCTCGGCGCGGCGCGCCAAGGATGACGTTACGCGGTGCGCCAAAGACGACAGTGGTGAGGAATTTTAGAATCCGCCCATTCCACCCATACCACCCATTCCACCAGGCATGCCACCACCGTGTGAATGTCCGGCTTCTTCTTTTTTCTCGATGATCGCAGCTTCGGTCGTGATTAACAAACCGGAAACTGACGCCGCATCTTGAAGCGCTGTTCTCACAACTTTAACCGGATCAACGATTCCAGCTTTAAACATGTCGCCATATTTATTGGTTTGGGCATCGTAGCCGTAGGAAATTTCGCCTTTCGACAAAACTTCATTGGCAACAACTGCGCCGTCGAAACCAGCATTTTCAGCGATTTGACGGATCGGTGCTTGCACCACTTTTTTGATGATGTTGATGCCAACAGTTTGTTCGTCATTGGCACCTTTTAATTTATCCAAAACACGTCCGGCGTAGAGCAGAGCTGATCCGCCACCAGCGACAATTCCTTCTTGCATCGCCGCGCGAGTGGCAGCGAGTGCATCGTCAACGCGATCTTTTCTTTCTTTAACCGCAACTTCTGTGGCTCCGCCAACCTTGATGATGGCAACACCGCCGGAAAGTTTGGCGAGACGTTCTTGCAATTTTTCGCGATCGTAATCTGAAGTTGTTTCTTCGATTTGCGATTTGATTGAAGCGCAGCGAGCCTTGACGTCAGCTGATTTGCCAGCCCCGTCAACGATCGTAGTATTTTCTTTGTCGATGATGATGCGTTTAGCTTGGCCGAGTTGTTTCAAGGTCACAGTTTCAAGCTTCATTCCCAAATCTTCGGAAATTAATTGGCCGCCAGTGAGACAAGAAATATCTTCCATGATTGATTTGCGACGATCGCCGAATCCTGGAGCCTTCACTGCCGCGATTTTTAATCCACCGCGCAACTTGTTAACGACGAGAGCGGCAAGCGCTTCACCTTCAACATCTTCAGCAATGATCAAAAGTGAACGACCTGACTGCACTACAGCCTCAAGAAGTGGCACCATTGGTTGCAAATTGGAAACTTTTTTCTCGAACAAGAGAATGTAAGGATTTTCCATTTCGACAGTCATTTTTTCGCCATTGGTAATGAAGTAAGGCGAGAGGTAACCGCGATCGAAATTCATACCTTCGACAACATTAACTTCGAATTCCAAACCTTTAGCTTCTTCAACTGTGATTGGAGAATCCGGCCCAACTTTTTGCACCGCTTCTGCTATTTTATTTCCGACTTCAGAATCACCATTGGCAGAAATTGTGGCAACTTGCGCGATCTCAGCTTGGTTGATTACTTTTTTGCTCATCTTGCCGAGCTCTTTCACCACTGCTTCCACAGCCAAATCAATTCCACGTTTCAAATCCATCGGATTGATTCCTGCGGCAACTGATTTCACACCTTCACGTACAATTGCTTGAGCGAGAACGGTGGCAGTTGTGGTTCCGTCGCCAGCGACATCGTTGGTTTTGGAAGCAACTTCCTTGATCATTTGTGCGCCGAGATTTTGGAATTTATCCGCAAGCTCGATTTCTTTCGCGACAGTAACACCGTCTTTGGTGATGCGCGGAGCGCCGAAAGATTTTTCAATTACGACATTGCGACCTTTTGGTCCGAGTGTGATTTTCACTGCATCGGCGATGATGTTTACACCTTCGACGATTTTTGTTCTGGCATCAACGCCAAATAGAATTTCTTTTGCTGACATTTTTTACTCCGTTTTTTTGTTAAAATTATTTTTTGTTTTTGGACCCCGCAACAAGTGCG